>JBDOIG010000123.1:0-7715 GCA_041082235.1 Thermodesulfovibrionales bacterium
GTAATCTTCAGGGCTTGGGGTCTCTGGGGCTTTCTCCTTCTGAGTCCATCAAAACCTTCACTAATAAACCTCTCCTTTATCCTTAAAGTCTGCCTGTAACTCAGCCCAAGAACCTCCTGAGCCCCTCTTAAACTTAAAACACCTGAAATTACCTGACTCATTACCTCAAACCTTTTCATCTCTTCCTCCGTTACAATGTAAAAGCTTCCCATATTAGCCTCCTCCTTTTAGTTTCCTTTCCTAAAAGAAGAAGACTAACATATATGTGACATTTTGTTTTAGTAATTATGTGTGACATTTTGATATAGTAACCACAAGTGTATCCTGCATCTTGACTATCTTGTTGTTTCTATGTTACTCTGTTCACTTTGGAAGGGATGTAATTTGCATCCTTAAAACACATGCCCCTTTTTAAAATCCCGTCTCTGGTCCCTTACTATTAGTTAAGGGGTTAGACGGGAAGGGCAGAGGAAAAAACCAGGAGGAGTTTATGGCTGTAGTAACGATGAAAGAGCTTCTTGAGGCTGGTGTCCATTTCGGGCATCAGGTAAAGAGATGGAATCCAAAGATGAAAAAATACATCTTTGGAGAGAGAAATGGTATCCACATAATAGACCTTCAGAAGACTGTCAAGGCAGTTGAAGAGGCCTACGAGTTTATAAAATCAGTTGCACAACAGGGCAAGCCTGTTTTATTTGTTGGAACGAAAAAACAGGCACAGGAGGCAATTGAGGAAGAGGCAAAGAGGGCAGGGGCTTTTTATGTGAATCAAAGATGGCTTGGAGGAATGCTCACCAATTTTTCAACCATTCAGAGGAGTATACAGAAGCTCAGAAGGTTTGAAAAGATGAAAGAAGATGGCACCTTTGAAAGGTTACCGAAGAAAGAAGTAGCTGGGATAGTAAAGGAGATGGAAAAACTTCAGAAGTACCTTAATGGTATTAAAGATATGGATACACTTCCAGGAGCGGTATTTGTTGTTGATCCTAAGAAGGAAAAGATTGCTGTCCACGAGGCAAGGCTCCTCGGTATCCCTGTTGTTGCAATTGTGGATACAAATTGCGACCCGGATGAGGCAGATTATGTTATTCCGGGTAATGATGATGCCATAAGAACAATAAAACTTCTTACTTCAAAGGTAGCAGATGCCGTTATTGATGGAAAGGCATCACTTGAGAAGGTAGCGCAGGAAGCTGCTGAGGCGGCAGCAATTGAAGAAAAGGTTATGATGGAGGAAGAAAATGCCTGAGATTACAGCTGAAAAGGTCAAAGAATTAAGAGAAAAAACAGGTGCGGGTATGATGGACTGCAAGAGGGCCCTTACCGAAACTGGAGGAGATTTTGAAAAGGCGATAGACCTGCTGAGACAGAAAGGTCTTGCAAGTGCAGCCAAAAAGGCATCAAGAAGGGCAGCAGAGGGACTTGTAGCCTCTTATATACATATGGATAAGATAGGAGTGCTTGTGGAGGTAAACTGCGAGACAGATTTCGTGGCAAAAACAGATATATTCAGAGAGCTTGTAAAGGATATCGCAATGCAGATTGCAGCATCAGCTCCACAGTATGTATCAAGAGAGAATGTGCCTCAGGAGGTAATTGAGAGAGAAAAGGCTATTTACAGGGCCTCCATTACTGATAACAAGCCAGCACATGTTATTGATAAAATTGTTGAAGGGAAACTTGAGAAGTTTTATGCTGATACCTGTCTGCTTGAACAGGTCTTTATAAAAGACCCTGAGCAAAAAAAGAAAATAAAAGATATAATAACAGATGCTATTGCACGACTCGGCGAAAATATAATTGTGAGGAGATTTGCGAGGTTTCAGGTTGGTGAAGGCTCAAAAGAGAGCTAAGTTTAGAAGGGCGGTTATAAAGCTCAGTGGAGAGGCCCTTATGGGAAACAGGGGTTATGGTATAGACCCTGAGACAGTGAATTTTATAGCCAGGGAAATAAAAGAAGGCCTCAAACTTGGTTGTGAAATTGCAGTGGTTATAGGTGGTGGAAATATCTTCAGGGGAATGGAGGCAGCCACAAAGGGCATGGAAAGAGCAACAGCAGACTATATGGGTATGCTTGCTACAGTGATTAACGCCCTGGCACTTCAAAACAGTCTTGAAAAACTTGGCATACCAACAAGGGTTCAATCTGCAATTGAGATGAGGGAGGTGGCAGAACCATATATTAGAAGGAAGGCATTAAGACACTTAGAAAAGGGCAGGGTGGTAATCTTTGCTGCTGGTACAGGAAATCCCTTTTTTACAACAGATACTGCTGCAGCACTCAGGGCAATAGAGATAGGGGCAGAGGTGATAATGAAGGCAACAAAGGTTGATGGTGTATATAGTGCTGATCCTGTGAAATTCCCGGGTGCAAAAAAATATGATAAGATTACCTATATGGAGGTCCTGAAAAGGGGATTAAATGTTATGGATTCAACAGCCATTACCCTCTGTATGGACAATGACCTTCCTATTGTGGTATTCAACCTAAGAGGAAAGGGCAATATTAAAAAAGCCCTTTCAGGGAAGAAGATAGGAACAATTGTAACAGCTTAAAGGGGCTTCGCCCTTTTAAATCCCCAAATATAAAATTTTAACTTAAAATTAATAAAATGGGGAGTTTGAGGGGCAGAGCTCCTCAAAGAGGAGGGTAAGTATGGAACCTCAATTAAAAAAGAGACTCACTGAAAAGATGGATGCCACAGTTGAGGTTTTAAGAAAGGACCTCGCCTCTGTAAGAACAGGTAGGGCTTCTATTGCATTACTTGATGGAATAACAGTGGATTATTATGGAAACCAGACACCTTTGAATCAGGTTGCCACACTTACAATTCCCGAGCCAAGACTCATTACTATACAGCCCTGGGAACAGAGACTGATACCGGAGATTGAAAAGGCTATTTTGAAATCTGATCTCGGACTTAATCCAACAAATGATGGAAAGCTCATAAGACTGGCAATTCCTCCTCTTACGGAGGAGAGAAGAAAGGAACTCGTTAAGGTTGTAAAAAAGAGGGCGGAAGAGGCAAGGGTTGCCCTCAGGAACATCAGAAGGGATGTCCTTGAGGAGATAAAGAAGATACAAAAAGAAAAGAATCTCAGTGAGGATGAAGTGAAAAGATGGAATGATGAGGTGCAGAAGATTACAGATTCTTATATCAAAAAGATTGATGAGATGCTCAATCACAAGGAAAAAGAGATAATGGAGGTATAGCTAAAGCGTCCCAGAAATCTACGGTTTTTGGGTATTTATAAAGGAGGTGAAAGACATGAATATTAATTACATGCTTAAGGTAGAGGATGCAAAGCTGACAGATATCCAGAAGGCACTTACACAGGCAGGGATAAAGGTAAGGAGCATTATAGAGGTTTTTAAAGAGGGAGCTCAGGCAGGCGCAGCAACTATTACTTCACCATCAACAGAGGAGAAAAAATAATGACTAAAAAGACTAGGAAGGTTTCTAAAAAGACAAAGAAGACAACCCCTGAGATTAAAAAAGGGTTGAAGAAACCAGCCAGACCTGGCAAAAAGGCTAAAAAGCCAGAAAAGAAGAAGGCTATTTCAAAGACTACGGTAGTTAAAAAAGCGATTACAAAGGCTCCTGTTACTACAGAGGTTGAGAGGAAGAAGAAACTCAGAAGGTTTTTGCTTGACCTGAGGGAAAGGATACTTTCTGAGGCAAAAGCTGAGATAGCAAAATATATGAAGGGCGAGACAAAACAGATTGTGGAGACCGCCCTTGATGATGGAGACTGGTCTGTTGTTGACCTTGCAGAGGATGTGAGTCTGAAACAGTTAACCACCCACAGGGAAAATCTAATAAAAGTGGATGAGGCATTGAGAAAACTTAATGAAGGCACCTATGGAATATGCGAGGAATGTGGTGAGGAGATTACAGAGGAAAGACTCAAGATATTACCCTTTGCTATATATTGCAGGGAGTGTCAGGAAAGAAAAGAGATACTGGAGAAGATAGAAAAAGAATATGAATAAGTGACGACAGCTTTTGATTAATAATAAACCCTTTCAAGAAAAAGGCCCTTTGCCGGTGCAGTGACACCGGCAAGGCGCCTGTCTCCTCTGTTAAATATATCCTTAATTGAAGATATTGCTCTTTTGCCTTTTCCGATTTCCACAAGAGTTCCCACAATATTCCTCACCATATATCTGAGAAAGGCATCTCCTTTAATTCTAAATCTGATAAAACTGCCTTCAATATCTATTCCAAGGAAAGGAATAACTGAATACTCATCAATGGAGAATTCAAAGATTGACCTTACTGTTGTCCTTGCTCCGCAACCCTTTGCCCTGAATCCTGCAAAGTCATGCCTGCCTGTTATATACTTTGAGGCCTCTTTCATCACATTTATATCAAGTCTTCCTTTTATGGTCCAGCAGAAATCAGTGACAAATACTGATGGTCTCTCATCAAGGCTTACAAAATATATATAGCTTTTTGCCTTTGCAGAGAACCGCGGATGGAAGGTCTCTTCTGCCTCTTCAACATTTAGTATTCGTATATCATCGGGCAAGAGACTGTTCAGAGCCCTTTTAAATACATGAGGTGAATGCCTGCTTTCTGTCCTGAAGGCTGCCACCTGACCCATTGCATGAACTCCAGCGTCTGTCCTTCCAGCAGAGATGACCTTTGTCTTTTCTCCTGTTATCCTTGAGATGAGCTCCTCAAGTATAGACTGAATGGTTATCCTTCCTTTTTGACTTTGCCAGCCATGATAATTAGTGCCTTTGTATTCAAGAACGAGTTTAATGTTTCGCATAGGTAGTAAAAAGGTTATCCTTCCTTAATAGCAGACTGAATAACAGATATAAGGGTTTCCGGTGTAAAGGGTTTCTCAAGATATTTGGTTGCACCAGCCTCCGCAGATCTTTCAGCTATCTCAGGGGTAGAAAAACCGGTAATCACTACCACCTTTGAAGCAGGTGAATTCTTTTTTATCCACTGCAGGACCTCCAGCCCGTCCATCTTCGGCATCTTGAGGTCTGTGATGATTATATTATAGGGCTGTCTTTTAATCAGCTCAATGGCCTCATATCCATCTGCAGCAATATCCACAAGAAATCCCTCTGGTTCAAGTATCCTTTTACAGGAGACACGAACGATGCTTTCATCATCAACAACAAGGATGCGTATTTTCTCATTCATGTTTGAGTCTTTTTAATTCTTCATTAAGATATTCCTTTATAAATTTTAATACAGGCGGGGCATTTATTGGTACATCTTCAAGCTCAGCCTTTAATTCCTCTGTATCAAAAATAAAAGATTCCTCCTCACCTGTTAGCTTAACACTTTTATATGAAAATTTGAAATGACATTCAGGGCACAAAAGGATGGCAGCCACAATTGTTGAGGCCATATCTCCCATGGGTTTTCTATCTATGTGGTCCCTTCTGAAAGTTGCCTTTATTGAAGTGCCCTTAAAAGGAATTGAACTTATGGTAAAATTACCTTCGGTTTCAAGTGCTGCCTGCTTGAGCAAAGGGATCCCGAGGCCTGTCCTTTTTGATTTTGTTGTGTAAAAAGGGTCTTCCACTTTTTTCAAAATCTCTTCATCCATTCCTCTGCCATCGTCTTTTATTTCAATAAAAAGTATATTATCCCTTTTATGATCAACTATGGTTATCTCTATATTCTTTGCTGAGGCATCTATTGAATTCTGGATAATATCAAGTATATGTAGAGAGAGGTCTTCCATCAGAAATTGTACACCCGGAAATCATCAGATTTTTGGGAGACCCCTATTATCCTCCTGCCATTCTCTCCCCTGAGGGCCAGTCTTAATTCCTCAATAGCTGGCCTTTCAATTAAAAATTCTGTAAAGACCCTGCCTACATCCTTGAGATGATGGCTATCAGAGGATTGTATAAGGGGAAGTCTAAGATCTGAAAATCTTTGTTTTGCCTCTTCCATCCTCATATGAATGGATATTTCAAGGGCATCAAATTTTATATCAGGTGGTACAAAACCGAGCTGTGATATTATGCTGAATACCTCCTTGTCTATATGGGAGGCTATAGCAAGACCGTTAAACTTATGGATTAAATTAACAACCTCTCTTGCGTTGAGGCCTGTTGCGCCTATTAGTGGCCTTTTTGAAAAGGAAAGTATCTCTTCCTTTTCATTAACAATAAGCTGATAGCCAAGTTTTCCATCAAACTCAGGGCCCTGAAGGGAGCTGTATATGACCTCCTGGAGTGGTTTGATTTCTTCATAACTGTCAAATATGGCAAGTATATGGACTTCTTCAGAAGTGGTTATCTCCATTCCTGCAAGGACAGTTATGCCCTCGGATATACTGTAAAAGGCAGGGATATTTTCTGCTGAATTATGGTCAGTTATCGCAATTATCTGAAGGCCTGAGTCTCTGGCCTGTTTTATAATCTTTGGAGGCGTCATGTCAAGTTCTGCACAGGCAGATAAACAGGTATGCATATGAAGATCTGACCTGAAGATATTCATTATTCGGTAAGAAGCTTATAGAGTCTTCCTGCTGCCTCAAAGGTGGAGAGGTTTGTTTTAAAGATTGCCACGCCTTCTAAAGAGGCCTTTTTAATAGTCTCCTCATCAGGTTCTCTATTATTGGTAATGATAATCGCAGGTATATTTTTCAGGGTGGCGACTGCCACAATATTCACATGAACCTGAAGGGTTATCCATACCTCACCTGGTTTTGCATTTGCCATCACATCAGACAGGAGGTCACTCACATAGGCGCTCTTCACATCCCTGTCCTGATATGTTTCAGTAAGAGGTTTAAGATTTAAAAAGCTAATAATCTTACCGAGATTCATATCGCCTCCATTGAAGGGCGAAGCCTTCAAAATTTTAATGGAATAAAATTTTATTTAAATTTTCTAAGGAGCGCAGCTCCTTTCTTTTGGAATATATATTATCAATTCAACTGTTGTGCCTTCTCCAACTACTGAGTCAATGTTAAAGACATCTGCATTCTTCTTCATGTTAGGTAGTCCCATCCCCGCACCCCATCCCATCTCCTTGACCCACTCAGGGGCAGTGGAATATCCTTCCTGCATGGCAAGTTCTATATCTGGAATTCCGGGTCCCATGTCAGTTACCACGATCCTTATCCTTTCAGGTGTTACAGAATAAAGCATTGTACCTGCAATGGCATGGATAATTACATTCATCTCTGCCTCAAAGGCAGAGATGGTTGCCCTCTGTATAATATTGTCTGGAAGATGGAGCTTTTCAAGGATGGATTTCAATTCACAGGATGCAGCCCCACCCCTGGAGAAATCTCCGCCTATCAGAGAAAAACTTCCCTCTAATGTTTCACTTAACTTCATCCTTCCAGTTCCTTAACAGGTAATCTAATAAAGAAACTTGCACCTTTTCCCGGACTACTTTTAACAAAAATAGAGCCACCATGCCTCTTTACTATCCCGTAGCTGACAGAAAGCCCGAGTCCTGTACCTTTGCCAGGTGGCTTTGTTGTAAAGAAGGGTTCAAAGATTTTTGACAGATATTCCTCAGGGATGCCGGGTCCTGTATCAGTAAATTCAAGCTCTATCTGCTCTTTTGAAGGGTCTTCACTATCCCTTATAAGCCTTGATGAGATGGTGATAGTACCCCTTTCATTCATTGCATCAGCAGCATTAATAAGTAGATTTAAAAAGACCTGTTCCATCTGGTGGGCATCAACAGTTATCCGAGGAATTTTTTGCTCCAGATTTA
>JBDOIG010000141.1:0-32594 GCA_041082235.1 Thermodesulfovibrionales bacterium
CCTTTGAGCCACACTTCGGGCATTCTGTGTCCTTCTCAGAGGCTCCCATCTTCTGGAGCATCATAAATTCGCTGTTACAGGTTTTGCATATATATTCATAGATTGGCATAGGCCCTCCTTTGTTGCAAGGTTTCTAAACTAATTATAATAATTATTCAGAGGATATGTCAAATCACCCTGAAATAAAAAAGGCAGGATGCCGAAAAGACTTTACCTGTGACCCCTTCATGTAATGTTTATTAATCAGTTTGCGATACATATCTAACTTCACCATCTGGTGGAAAACCTCTTGCTACATATAAATAAAAATCGTCACTTTGTAAAGGCTTTGAGGCAGCCTGCCCATAATCTCACAGCAATTTTGAGATTCATGATAATACAATAGTCCTGAATCCTGAATCTTATATCCTGAGTATTGTCGCCTATAAAAGCTTTGAGGCATACCTTGCTATTCCTTTATATTTCTGTTGGCAAGACACGGAAATTTAAAGTAATTGAATACCCTCCTCTTTTAGGTTTATACTTAAATTTATGGAGCATAAAGAGGATAAAATCCCTGAAACAAAAAAGGACAAACTTCCCCTTGATGCAAAACTCCTCTCAGAGGCAGTAATTGAATTAAATATCTCCAGAAGAAGCGTAAGTCTCTATCCAAGGGAACATCCCATCACGAGGGAATCCCTTAAAAGGGCCTACCAGCTTTTAAGTAAACTCTTTGAGCTGAGATCGGATATAACACTCGGGATAGCAAAGGACACCCTGGTGGTGGATGAATATACCCTTGATAAGAGAAATCCTGTGTTTCAGGAATTCGGTATAAGTCTCCATGAAAAGGGGATTGCAGCAGTATGCTTTCAGTCAGGTCTGACCATTGATGAGCTTTATGTATTTCATGAGTTAATAACATCAAAGGATGAACTGCAGGGTCAGGCACTTGTAGAAGCTGCATCAAGAAAAGGGCTCAGACACATCACCATATCCCCACTTGACATATCAAGATTACAGTTCCTTGAAGGACAATTAAGAGAAAAAGGGACAGGCACAGTAGTGCTTGAAGATTATGTCTCAGGACTTCTTGAAGGCAGACTCGCTGATGCTGATGCTGAAGGTATAATACTTGTGAGCCCACCTGATGAGATTGCGGAGATATTGAATGAGAATCTCACGGAGGATGCACCAGAAGAAACCTATGATAGGGTCATAACCGCTTATCTAAGAAAAAAGGGAGAAAGGATAAGGAGTGATGTCTTTAATAAATTTATATCCCTGATAGATAACCTTAATCCTGAGTTAAAAAAACAATTTCTTAAAAAATCTTTCGGTGCAAAAAGACTTGAGTCATCAGAGCTGGAACAGATAATAAAGGATCTGACACCTGAAGACCTTGACAAGCTTATGAGGATATTTGAAGAGCAGGCCTCCTTTATACCTGACACCCTTAAAAATCTCATGAATAAACTTTACGAGACAAAGGGTGAGACAAAACTTCTTGAAATGATAATTGGCAACAAGACAGTAGTGCATGATTTTGAGCTTGATGAAAAGGCTGTAAGGCTCTTTTCAGAAGACCATTTTGACACCTATGTCCCTGAAGATTATGTAAATGAGCTTGATGCAATGCTTAAAGGACTTGAGGGTAAAAAGACGCCACTATCTGAAGAGGCAAAAAGGGCCTGCGAGGAAGGTTATACAGAAAAGGTCATATCTGAGATAATAATAGAACTCCTTAATACAGGTACTCCAGCCAGAGAGGAGTTTCTCCAGTTATTAACAAGACTTTCTGATTTTATCCAATCATTTCTTGATACAGGCAGATTTAATGAGATACTTGAGATATACAATGCGGTCTATTCCACCTCCCTTACAGGGCCCTTCAGAGAAGAGGCAGCAAGTATGATTGAGTTCTTTTTTAAATCAGAACAATTTATCTCAAGATTAATAGATAGCTTCAGGCTCTGGGGAAGGCTTGACAGAGAAGGTGTGATAAAACTTGCTTATGTCCTGAGACTTTACATCATTAAACCGCTCATAGAAACAGTCATTCAGGAGCAGGATCAGGCAACGAGGAGATTCTATCTTTCCATCCTTTCAAGACTCGGCTCTGATGTGGCTGATGAGGCCTCTGTGAGGCTAGGTGATAAAAGGGCTGAGGTTCTAAAGGATATGGTATATCTTATCAGAGAATGCAGTGGAAAGAAATATCTCAAGTCTATCAGGAATCTCGCAAGGCATGAAAATGCTGATGTTGCACTGGAGGCGGTCAGGACCCTCTTACACTTCAAGACACCAGATGCCCTGTCATACCTGAAACTTTATTTAAGAAGTGACAACCCTGACATAAGAGACATGGCTGTAAAACTTGCAGGCACGTACAGGGTCAAAGAGGTGGTGCCATATCTTCTTGAACTCCTGGAAAAAAAAGACATCCTGGGAACAGAGTCTTATTACAAAATATCAGTTGTGCAGGCACTTGCAGAAATAGGAGATACAAGGGCAGTTGATATCCTCAAGAAGATCTATACATCAAAGACCCTGCTCTTCTGGTCAAACCTTGAGGATTTAAAGGTTGAAATATTCAGGGGCATTCACAAATACCCCCTTGAAAATATAAGACCACTGCTTGAGCTCGGATTAAATTCAAAAAATAAAGAAATAGCATCCATATCAAAAAGACTCCTTGAAGGAGGGAAGCAGGATGCCTGATTCAAAGGCTTCAGAACTGATCTCCTCCATAATGACCGCCCTTTCAAACTGCAGTCTTTATTCAAAGGACCACCCTTTTGTTTCCGAGTTTTCAGAAAAGGCGGTCAGGTTAGCCGGGGAACTATTCAAGGAAGAAAGCCTTAATCTCACCATCCTTGGAGATACCCTCCTAATAAATGAAGCCCCCCTCAAAGAGACAGGCACTCATATACAGAATTTTATTAAGAAGATGAAGAAAAAGGGCATTGAAAGGCTCTCAATAAGAAAAGGCGTGGATACTCAGGAATTCAGAGACTTCATTTCAGCACTCAGCGGTTATGATAGGATTACCTCCACACCTCATATCTCTGTCGGGATGATTGAGGTCAAATTCAGGGGTGAAGGAATTGATATAAGCTCAATGGTTAATGAAAAGATAGAAAGTGTAAAGGAGGTTTACAGTACTGCTCAAAGATTTAAAAAGATTGACATGGTCAGCCTTGAAGATGCTGTTGCTGGTTTTATATCTGCCCTTAAAAGGGAAAGTAATGTCCTTAAGGTAATAAGTCCTGTAAAATCCCACAGTGAATATACCTATGTGCATATAACAAATGTCTCAATACTCACTATCTTTCAGGCAGAATTACTTGGACTCAAAGGAGAGATACTCCATGAGGCAGGTCTTGCAGGACTCCTTCATGATATAGGAAAGACCTATGTACCAAAAGAGATACTTGAGAAACCCACAAGACTCTCGCCTGAGGAATGGGAAGAAATGAAAAGACATCCGGTATATGGAGCCCTTTATCTGTCAACCCTTCCAGAGATACCAAGGCTTGCGGTGATAGCTGCCTTTGAGCACCACATGAAATTTGATGGTACAGGCTATCCAGACACCAGGAGATACGGGAAAAATCAGCACCTGATAAGTCAGATGGTCGCAATTGCTGACTTCTTTGATGCCATGAGGACTCACAGGGCCTACAGGAGGTCTCTCGGTATCCATGAGGTGATAAAGCTCATGACAGAATATGCAGGGGCAGACTTCAATCCTCTCCTCGTTGAGAATTTTATTGATGGATTAAAGAGGATACATGCCTTTTGATGGAAACATTATCCTCAGACTTTATGAGACAATACCTGGAAGCTATGCTATTCAGGGGACTGTTTATTCAATCATTGCTGTCATAATCATCAATAGCATAAAGAAGTCATGGAATATAAATTCTCCGGTAATACTCCAGAGGCTTCATTTTATCCCCATTATTATGCCTCCTCTTACAATACCTCTTTATTATCTCCTGAATCCTTCAAGAAATTCTGCTGAATGGAGACTCAGGGCATTAGTTGATATTGAAAGCATATTGACTATTGAATATGCTGGGATAAATGTAGGTATGATAATGCTATTTTTAATGATACTCACAGCTCTAATATTTTTATTGCAGGAGACCATCCCTGTTATAAAAAATATCACCATGACAAAAAGAGAGGAAGAAAAGAGGATTGTTAAAACCTTTGATATAAATCTTTTTAATCAAAAACATGAGGTGAAGATAATAGAGGATAATGAATATATAATATTTTCCTCAACAGGCATAAGACCCTCTATCTATGTATCCACAGGCCTTATAAATGACCTTTCAGAGGAAGAGCTTGATGCAGCACTTGCCCATGAGGCTGCCCATATTCACAGGGGTAAAAGACCTTCATTGATTGCTGTCTTTATCTTCAGGGTCATGATGTTCTTTAATCCCGTTGTCCTTATTGAATTCAGAAAGGCAGTTCAGGAAGAAGAAAAGATCTGTGACAGGATGGCACTCAAGATAACAGGAAACCCTGCAGCTTTCATGTCAGTGCTGAAGAGATTCATCCCTGAAGGCAATGAAAAATCAGGTTCTTTTAATGAATCCAGCCATAATCTCCTTATAAGAGAAAGGCTGGAGGAGCTCAACAGTACTGAAGAACCCGAAAATGCAGGCATCTTTCCTCTGGCTCTGGCAATTATATCAACAGGAGTGATAAATTATTTCATTGTATGAAACCTAAAAAAGGAATAAGGTTTGCAGGAAGCGTCCTCCTTCTTATAGTGGCATTGATTGCCATTAGACATATCTCAGGGGTACTTCAAAAAGAGAGCCTCAGGAGTTACAAAGGCATTGAGGAGCTGCAAAAAAACTTTGAGGGTCTGATTATCCCTACCTATTTCCCTGAATCCCTTAAATGGCCGCCTTCAAGGATAGTTGCCCAAGAAAGACCATACATGGCAGTAGCAATAGAATTAAAGGATAAGGAAAATAATATTGCCCTTGTCCTCACAGAGTCTGAAAAGGAAGATTTTCGTCTGCGTAGTCTTTCTATTAAAGACCCCATAGAAATACTTCCCCATGATATAAAAGGAAGAAAGGCAATCCTCAGAGTTGGTAGCTGTGCCCATGTCTTAAAACCCGCTGAAACAAAAGTCTGCAGCGATCTCACATGGAAGGAGGGAAAATATTATGTCAATATAACCATAAGCTCAGGACCCTTTGAGCTCCTCAGAATTGCCGAAAGCATGATTCATAATTAGTTTTAACCCTTTAAACCAGACTTTCCTTAATAAGGCTGCAGCAAAGGTATCTATTTTCCCCTCCATATAGGATATTTTTCCCTCTGGAATAGGAAATTCTTCCAATTTTATTAACATTTATTTTCTGCTATCTTAAAATCAAAAGGAGGTGATGAAGATGAAGTACACAAAAACAGAAAATCCAGCATCAGGGATACCAGCTCGGATGCCACCAGGTCTTTCATTGATAGTGGGACCGCTTATCGGGTTTGCCTATGTGGTCTTTCTACCATTCATAGGGCTTATAATGATTACAGTCCTTACGCTGAAAAAAGTAGGAATCAGTCTCCTGTGTCTTCTTAGGACAGTAGCAGCCTTTGGATGGAGACCAATGGAGGCCTATCTGGCTGGAAGAAAAAAACATCCTAAAAAATAGGGACTCTGTCCCTGAAAGGAGGTAGTTATGAAGACCTTATTTGATTTTATCACCCATGTAAAAGGAGTTGAGTACCTTATTGCTATATCCTTTATCGCCCTCTACATAATCTATGCTGAGATATTGAAACCGAGACCGTTCAAGAGGCTTGTGGAAACAGCGAAAGAAGACATGGAATACATCAAAAAAACAGGTTACAGGGAGACGGTAAAGACAGTGCTGAAGGTTGTTTCTGCACCTTTTGTGGCCCTTGCCTATGTGATAATATTGCCCTTCAGTTTCCTGGGTGCTCTTGCAATTGGTGCGTACAATGGGCTGCTTGCACTTGGAAGTAGAATAGCCATATTCGGATGGAGACCCACAGAGGCCTATCTTGCTGGCAGAAAGAAGAAAGAGAAAAAGGAGGCTGAAAAATGAGGAAGACTCTCCTGATTTCTATCCTGCTCTTCTTCTTTCTTACCCTGCTCTTTTATCAAGGAGCAGGGTCTGTTTCATATCCAAAGGTTATACTTTTAAATAGCATAAGTAACAAATACACAGCGGTAAAATTTAATCATGAAAAGCACATCAGCATGTCAGGTGGATGCTCTCAGTGTCATCACGAGCATCAAAAAAATGAGTCCCTTATCTGTAAGGACTGTCATAATCTAACCCCTGCCCTATTTAAAAACTCTGTTCACAGAAACTTCATGGCCTGCAGAAATTGTCATTCTGAATTCAATCCTCAGGTACCGCAGATGCCTGACCTTAAGGCAGCCTACCACAGGGCATGTTTTCAGTGTCACAGAGGTATGGATGTTGGCATAGAGCCAAAGGGATGCTCTGGAAGATGCCATCTCCTTAAAACAGCAAAGACAGAAAGGAGGTCACCATGAAAAAGGAGTTTACAAGAAGGGACTTTCTCAAACTAACAGGTGCACTGAGTGGCGCCCTACTGATAAAACCAGATGCTGCATCAGCCTACAAGGAATTCTCTGGATGGCCTGATGCCTATGGATGTTTGACTGACCTCAGTGAATGCGTTGGCTGCAGGAGCTGCGAGAAGGCATGCAATGAGGCAAATGGTCTTCCACAGCCAGCTATACCCTTTGATGAAGGCTCTGTTTTTAATGAAAAAAGAAGACCTGATGCAAGGGCCTTTACAGTGGTTAATAGATTTACAGACCCCCGTGATCCCGGTAAATTCATATACAGGAAGGTACAGTGCAACCACTGTAATGAGCCAGCCTGCGCAAGTGCCTGTCCTATCCATGCCTATGAAAAGACACCAGAAGGAGCGGTCCTCTATGACCCTGCAAAGTGTTTTGGCTGCAGGTACTGCATGATAGTCTGTCCTTTTTATGTACCAGCCTATGATTATGAAAGTGCCCTTGAGCCCAAGATTGTAAAATGCATAATGTGCTATCCGAGGATAAAGGCTGGAAGACTTCCTGCCTGTGTTGAGGCATGCCCTGCTGGAGCCATAACATTTGGAAAGAGAAAAGACCTTATTAATCTTGCAAGGGAAAAGATCATGAGAAATCCACAGAGATATGTAAATCATATATACGGAGAGCATGAGGCTGGCGGTACATCATGGATGTATATATCTTCGGTGCCTTTTGAATACCTTGGTTTTCCAACGAATATACCAAAACATCCCCTCATAGAAGAGGTGAAGGGATTTCTTGGAGCCGTGCCAGTTGTCTTCACGGTCTGGCCTGCCCTCTTTGGAATGGTCTATGCAGCTGTAAAGCACAGAGATGAACTCTTTAAATCAGAACATAAGGAGGTGAAGAAATGAGTAATCATGTGATGGAGAGAGAAAGTTTCGCTTCCTGGTTTATGAGGAAGCTTACACTCGGCATGTCCTGGCCTGAGTATGCAAGAAGTCTTGTAACACCCTTTAACATAGTGGCTGCCCTGATTCTCATAATAGGGCTCCCCGTGATAGCCACGAGATTCCTTTACGGGCTTGCCTCTGTAACCCATGCATCAAATGACTATCCCTGGGGGATTATACTTGGATGGGGACTCTTTGGAGGTGTCCCGCTCTCAGCAACAGGTTTTATTATGGGAACTGCCTTTTATATCTTTGGATTCAGGAAATACAAACCCCTCCTGAGACTCGGGCTCCTTACAGGGTTCATGGGTTATTTCTTTGCTGTTGTCTATCTTCTTGTTGACCTTGGAAGACCCTGGAGGATCTATTATCCCATGATTATTGGATTTGGGACAGCCTCTGTTCTTTTCCTTGTTGCCTGGCATGTGGCGACCTATCTCACTGTACAGTTCCTTGAATTCAGCGAGGCAATACTTGAATGGATAAAATCCAGAAGACTCTACAAATGGGCAACCATGATAACCATTGCCATGACCATTGCAGGGATTATCCTTTCCACATTGCACCAGTCTGCCCTCGGAGCACTTTTTCTCCTCGCGCCGGGCAAACTCCATCCACTCTGGTACAGCTCATATATACCCCACCTATTCCTGAGCTCAGCAGTATATGCTGCCCTTGTAATGGTTATTGCAGTAAGTTTTCTTATCGCCAGGTATATGCCCCATGTATGTGATGACAATTATCTTAAAAATCTTGATAGCCTCACAATAGGACTTGGAAAGGGTGCTGCCATTGGCATGTATGTCTATTTTGCCCTGAAGATGGTTGCCCTTGCCCATGATGATAACTGGTCATTGCTCAACACATCTTATGGATACTGGTATCTTGTGGAGGTAATAGGGTTTGTGATAATACCAGCCCTGATACTTACCTACGGAGTAAAAAAGGAATCTCCAGGGATAGTGAGATTCGGAGCATTTTATTCAATAGCAGGTGTAATCCTGAACAGGATAAATGTCTCCATAATAGCCTTTAACTGGCAGCTACCTGATCACCTCCACCATATAGTTCCACCTATAACAGAGGTGATAATGGTTCTGACGATAATAACAATACATATACTTATCTTCAGATGGATAGTGAGGAGAATGCCCGTGACCTACGAACATCCTGACTATAAGGAATTGCATCATTAGAAAAAGGGGCAGGCATTGGCCTGCCCCCCGTAGGGGGATTTATGATAACAATTATTATAATCGCAATATTACTCCTCATAAATCCTTTATCAGTCTCTTCGGCTACAATGGAGGAGTGTCTTGATTGCCACTCAAAAAAGGGGCTTACAATAAATCTCGATGACGGTAGTTTGATGGATATCTCTGTGGATACAGAGCAGCTTAAACTCTCTGTGCATAGTAATCTTCAATGCATTGACTGTCATAGTGATATAACCCTAAGTGATGGGAAGCATCCTGAAAGGAGATTTCGCAGCAGGGAAAACTTTAAGATAAAAACCTCACTTCTCTGCAGGAGATGCCATCCTCCCCAGGATATAAAGACAAAAAAGATACATGAACAACTCTTCATGGATGAGGACAAAGGCACACCCCATCCATGCACAAATTGTCACGGCTCTCATGGAGTGATGCCGGTCAAGAAAAAGCTCTACAGGGATGAAGAGGCCTACTGTCTTTCCTGTCACAGAGCAAATATTATATTAAGATTCAGAAATAGTGAGACCCTAAGTGTCAGTATAAAAAAAGAACATCTTGAATCATCTGTTCATAGAAACCTGAGCTGTGTGGATTGCCATTTTGGTTTTTCTCTGACATCTCATCCAGAAAGGAATTTCAAGACCAGGCGTGACTATACAATAGCCAGTTCAGAGATATGCAGGAGATGCCATTTTGACAAATATGTAAAGACCCTTGAGAGTATCCATTATACAATCTTAAGCTCTGGAAGGCTTGAGGCACCTGTATGTATAGATTGTCACGGCTTTCATTCAATTCAGAGTATGAGCAGGGAAAAGATCCTTATAGCAAGGAGATGTGAGAGATGTCATGCCACTATTTTTGAAACCTATATTAAAAGTGTTCATGGAAAGGTTTTAATTGATGAAAGGAATCAGGATGTTCCTGTTTGCATTGATTGCCATACCTCCCATGACATTAAAGACCCACTTACAACAGACTACAGGGAAAGGATACCTGAGATATGCAGTCGCTGCCATTCAGATCCTGCCATAATGAATAAATACGGGCTATCAACTGATGTAGTCAGTACATATCTGTCTGATTTCCATGGCATAACACTTTCACTATACAAAAAGGAAAGGAAGGATAAGCTTCAACCCTCAAAACCCATGGCTGTCTGTACAGACTGCCATGGAACCCATGATATATCCCGAATGGGCATTAACAGGACAGTAATCAAGAAGAACCTTTTAAAGAAATGCAGGAGCTGCCATCCTGATGCATCGGAAGATTTTCCTGATGCCTGGCTCTCCCATTATGGAATAAATCCTAAAAAGACACCCCTGCTATATGCAATCAACCAGATTTACAGAATTCTACTGCCCCTTACAATAGCCGGGCTTGCCTTACAGATTGTCCTTCATATATGGAGATATGCTGTCAATAGATAGAAAGGAGGGAACCATGGAAGAGAGGATTAAAAAATTCTCAAGCTTCAGGATATGCGAACATGCCATAGCAATGATAGTATTCTTTGTCCTTATTTTTACAGGCCTTCCTCAGAAATTTTATAATCTTGAGATATCAAAGACCATAATAAATTTATTTGGTGGGATAGACATGATGAGATTAATTCATAGAAATACAGGCCTGTTCTTCTGCCTTCAATTATTAGCCCATATAATCTATGGAGCTACGGGATTATACAGGGGTGTTGAGACAACTATATTCATAACAAAAAAAGACTTCAGGGATGCGATACATAATCTGAAATACTATCTTGGGTTTGAGACAATGCCAGCAACTACAGACCTCTTCACCTACAGACAGAAATTTGAATACTGGGGAGTTCTTACAGGTTCAATTCTGATGGCACTCACAGGACTTATCCTCAGATTTCCTGTAACTGCTACTGATATCCTTCCAGGAATTCTGATCCCTGCCTCAAAAGTTATTCACTCAAATCATGCAATGATACTTGTAATTATAATTATCTGGCACCTCTATAACTCTGTCTTCAATCCCGAGGTCTTTCCGCTCAACAGAAGTATATTCACAGGGTATGTCTACAGAGGAAGAACATAAATATTTCTAAACTCTGAAACTCAATACTTTTTTTCCTTTATCTATTCTATAATTAAGTAATGGGGTGAGCGAAAGGAGCCTTCAGAAGAGGATCTTCCTGACTGTGATACTCGGGATATTCCTGATGTTTCTCAGCTTCGGGATAACTGCCTATTATATCATCCAAAAAACAATTGAAAATTCCTTCAGCAACAACCTTGCCCTCTGTAGAACAATAAGGGATAATGTAGACCATTTTCTTTCAGAAAATATCAACAGGCTCTATGATATATCTCTGTCAGGGAGCATTAATCTCTATGACAGGAATTTTATTCCTGAAAAAGAAGCCCTGAAAAAGGCCTATCATTATTCTATATTCAAGGAAGGAATTTTTATTACTGACAGGAAAGGAACACTGCTTTTGAACTTTCCCGAAAGACCATCAGAACTCTTTTTAAACATATTGAGTATAGAACCGGTAAGTAAGGCACTGGAGCTTGCGCGACCTGTTGTTTCAAATATATACACTATTGAACCATCTATGAAGAAGGTCATCTTTACCCTTGTCCCGCTCAGGGACAAGGACGGAAATTTAATTGGTATTGCTGGAGGAGAGATTGATCCTACAAATCCCTTCTTCTCCAGTATCCTTAAACTTGAAGGACTCGGAGAGGACAGATATATAGATATTATAGATTCAAACGGGATTATTATTGCCTCATCAAAGAGGACAAGGTTCCTGAATTCGTCTGACCATGATAATTTCATTAAAAAAAGTGTAACAGAAAAAAGAGAAGAGATAACCACCTGCCATGAGTGCCATACTGAAAAAATTATCTCAAATAATATCATAACGCTTGTCCCATCAAGGATAGCACCCTGGGCAGTTGTCCTTAAGGAAAAAAAAGAAAATGTCTTTTCCACTGTGATGGAACTTAAAAAAACCTTCCTTACCCTCGGCATCCTCTTTACCGGTGTTTCACTTATTATCACCGTAGGAGTAAGCAGGAGCATAGTAAATCCTGTACAAAATCTTATTAAGGTCACTGAGAGGATTGCTGATGGAGACCTTTCACAGCCTGTTCCTGTTTATGGAAGTGACGAGATAGGTGTCCTGAGCCAGAGTTTTGAAAAGATGAGGAAACGCCTTCTTGAATATACAGAAAGCATAAAGAGGTACAATCTTGAGCTTGAAAGGCTTGTTATGGAAAGGACACTGAAGATAAGAGAAAGCAAGCAGAGGATCCAGAATCTCCTTAAAAAGGTCATAACCTCACAGGAAGAGGAGAGAAAAAGGATATCCAGGGAACTGCATGATGAGACATTGCAGGACCTCTCTGCTATCCTCATGAGGGTGGATATGTGCAGGCTCTATCCACAGAATATTTCAGTGGAAAAGATAGAAGAGGTAAGAAATATTACCCTGAAGGCAATAGATGGTATCTTTAATATTATTCAGAATATGAGACCATCTATACTTGATGACCTCGGTCTTGAGGCTGCAATAAGATGGCTTCTCAACAGCCATCTTAAAGAAAAGGGGATTGGATATTTTGTAAGGATAGACGACAGGATTAAAAATATGAGATTTTCACCTGAGATAGAGATAGCCATATTCAGGATCATCCAGGAGGCTATTTCAAATATAGCGAGACACTCCAACGCAGAGAATGCCTTTATCAATATGAAGCTGACAGATAAAAACATAGTTGTTGAGATAGAAGATGATGGAGATGGTTTTGATATTTACAGTGTCTTTAATGAGGCAGCAATGGCAAACCGCACAGGAAGGGGGCTCGGGCTGCTTGGCATGAAGGAAAGGGCATCCCTTATTGGTGGAAGATTAAAGATATGTTCTTCAAGGGATGCCGGTACAAGGGTAACATTAAAGATACCCCTTGATACAGTAAGGAGGGAAAATGACAAGAGTATTAATAGCTGATGACCATGCCCTTGTGAGAGAAGGTATAATGGCCTTTTTAAAGATATGTGATGACATGGAAATAGTTGGTGAGGCCTCTGATGGTATAGAGGCGGTGGAGAAAACAGAGAAGCTCAAACCTGATATTGTCCTCATGGATATAAATATGCCAAAACTTGGAGGCCTTGAGGCAACCCTTGAGATAAAAAGAAAGATGCCCGATGTGAAGATATTAATCCTTACCCAGTATGATGACAGGGAATATATATCAAGGCTCCTAAAGGCAGGTGTTTCAGGATATATATTAAAAAGGGCAGCAGGGACAGAGCTCGTGAACGCTATAAGGGCAGTAATGAGGGGAGAGCTCTATCTGCATCCCTCTATTGCAAAAGAGGTTGTTCAGGGTTATCTTGGCAAAGAAAAGGTCCCTGTGGAGGACCCCTATGACAAGCTCACAGAAAGGGAAAAACAGGTCCTGAAACTCATATCAGAGGGTTATACCTATAAAGAGATAGCTGACATGCTCAAGATAAGTGTAAAGACAGCAATAGCCCATCATACAAAGATAAGTGAAAAGCTCAATATCCATACAAGGGCCGGGCTTATAAAGTTTGCGATACAGAAGGGGATAATAAAGATTGATGAGCTTAATCCTTCAGGCTGAAGATGAAGTCCATCTCAATAGGAGAATTCATGGGTAAGGTATAGGCACCTATGGCGATCCTTGTGTGAATGCCCTGGTCTCCTAAGACCTTCACTATCAGCTGGGAGGCAGCATTCAGTACAAGGGGGTGCTCTTTAAAATCCTCTGATGTCTGCAGATAACCATTTATTCTCAGGCATCTACCAATCTTCTGAAGACCCCCGAGATTTGATTTGACAATAGAAAGACAGTTAAGGACAATCTGGATTGCGCATTCCTTTGCCTGCTCAATGGTCACGTCCTTGCCTATCCTTCCCTGATAAAGCAGTCTGCCCTCTTTAATGGGAAGAAGGCCACTTAAAAATATAAGACCATTACACTCAGCATAAGGGACATAGAGACCTATCGGAGCCGGGGATTCAGGAAGCTCATAACCAAGGGTCTTCAGTATCTCCTCAGGCTTCATCCTTTTTTTCCTCCTTAGCATCTCTCATGAATGCAGGTATATCAAGAGGGTCATCATACTGAAACAATTCCCTCGGAAGCTCAAAACCTTCAAGAGATTTTGAAAGCACCCTCCTTGCACCATAATTAATACCAGTTGAGTTATGAGATGATGGAAGCGGAGTCTCCAAAACATCGTCAGATTTTTTAGGGTACCCCTGAGGTTTTATCTCTACACTTGATAGGCCCTCCTTAGCTGGAGAAGTAAAAGTCTTCTCATTCCTTTCAACAGATGTGTCTGATTTTACTTCTGGATCATAATCACCAGCAACAATTGTTACCTTGATGGAGTCCTTCATTGATTCATCAATAACAGCACCAAATATAAGATGCACATCATCGTGCACCGCATCATAAATAAAGGAACAGGCATCGTTTACGGAATCTATATCCATGTCAGGTCCACCTGTTATATTAAGTAAAACCCTCCTTGCACCCTCAATATTTGATTCCTCAAGAAGTGGATTCATAACTGCCCTTTTTGCTGCCTCTATCCCCGAGCCCTTACCAGATGCCACACCAACACCCATGACAGCCCTTCCAGCACCGCTCAGCACAGTCCTTACATCAGCAAAGTCAAGGTTTATCAGGCCTGGCTTGAGTATAAGGTCAGTTATCCCCTGAACAGCCTGCCTCAGGACATCGTTTACAAGTTCAAAGGATTTTGTCAAGGACATGCCCTTCTGGGCAATAAGTCTTATCCTGTCATTGGGTATGACAATTAAAGAGTCCACATTCTTTTTAAGTTCCTCTATTCCATTAAGGGCATTGTCAAGTCTTCTTTTTCCTTCATAATAAAAGGGCCTGGTAACAATAGCCACTGTAAGGATCCCCAGCTCCCTGGCTATAGCTGCAACCACGGGAGCACCTCCTGTGCCTGTACCTCCACCCATGCCTGCTGTTATGAATATCATATCAGCTCCTTTGAGAACCTCCTCTATCCTTGAGGCATCCTCCATGGCAGCATCTCTACCAAGCTGGGGGTTGGAACCTGCTCCAAGACCTTTTGTTATCCTTGCGCCTATCTGAAGCTTTAATGGTGCAAGTGAAAGGGAAAGTGCCTGTGTATCTGTATTTATTGCTATGAATTCCACCCCTGTTATCCCTGAGGAGATCATACTATTTATCGCATTTCCACCTCCTCCACCGATACCTGTTACCTTTATTCTTGCACCACCTTCTATAAGTTCTTCAAGCTCAAACATAGGCTACCTCCTTTTAGCAGAACCGAGAATAGGGGACACCCCAGAAGATCTGAAGACCTTCTGGGGACCCCGCTGGTGTTCAGAAGTCAAAACCTTTTTTGTTTTGATATCTGCTACCAGTTTCCTCGGTGTATTTAGAATGCCCTTTGCCCTTTGTATTAAATCCTCTAACAGGCATTTCCAATTCTTATCACTTCTCATTGCCTCTGTAGCGATCTTCCACAGTCCAAATACCAGACTATTCTGAGGACCAGACAGACCAGAAGAAATACCGGGCCCCCTGAATCCTTCTGGATAACCTATCCTTACAGGCATCCCAATAAGGGATTCAATAAGGCTGTCAAGGCCGTTGAGTACCGAGCTTCCTCCTGTTATTACAGCACCACACAGACCCGGCAAGCCCTTCATGGAATCCTTAATCAAAGAGATAAGTTCCTCAGCCCTTGCATAGATAATCTCTTCAATAATTCCAAGAGAAACAGCCCTTCTGTTCCTCAGACTATCTATCTCTATCTCCTCAGATGAATTCCTTAAAACAGCAGAGCCATATTTTATCTTAACCTTCTCTGCCTCCTGAACAGGTATCTTCAGTCCTATAGCAAGATCATTGGTTATATGATTACCTCCAACAGGGATGGTTCCTGTTGTAAGGAGCCTTCTGTCTTTAAATACAGAAATATCAGTTGTACCTCCTCCGATGTCCACAAGCAAAACACCCTCTTCCACCTCTTCATCCTTAAGTATTGCCCTTTGAAGGGCAAAGGGTTTAAAGATGAACTCCTTTATCCCCAGACCCGCCTGCTCACAGCATCCTGAAAGGTTTTCCAGATGATTTATTAATGCTGTTATTATCTGAACCTTTACCTCAAGTCTGAAACCTTTCATACCAAGAGGATTTTTTATCCCTGATTCTCCGTCAAGGGAAAATTCCACAGGGATAACATGAAGTAGTTCTCTGTCAAGGGGTATATAAACAGAGCCTGCAGAGTTTATTGCATTTTCTATATCTCTATCTGTAATCTTTTTTCCTCCTGTCCCTGTAGCTCCGTAACTTTCAATAACCTGAATAGAGCTTCCTGATATAGCAGTCATAACAGAATCAACCCTGACCGAATACCTCTTCTCAGCTTCTTTAATTGCATCTTTAATAGAGCTGGATGCCTCTGCCATGTCAATTACCAGCCCCTTCCTTATGCCCTTTGATGGAACTGTTATAAGACCCTTTAATTCGGGGCCACTGGCTGTGAGCCTTCCCGTGAGAAGGTTAATCTTGCTTGTTCCAATATCAAGGCAGGTTATCTCATAAGCCATCTTTCCTGGCACCCTCCAAAACCTGACGATTTTTGGGAGACCCTTCCTTTTCCTTTACTATCAGTCTGTCATCAAACCTGAGGTCAATAATGGAGGGACTGATCGCCCTCTGCCTTATTGATGGTGCAAAGTCTATGAGCCTTTTTAGTTTTTCATTGTATCTCCCATATCCCACCCTTATTGAGACCTGATTTATTCTATTGTCACCCTCCCTACCAGCACTTCCAAAAATCTGACGATTTTTGAGAGACCCCGATCTTAACAGTATTGTGAGGTCTTCCTTTTTATAACCTGTGAGGATTATATTGCCCTCGCCAGGTGTGATATTCAGTGTGTTCATCTCCTTTAGAAGTAAGAGGGCCTCCTTAAGCAATTCCCTGTTTTCATAATCAATTTCAAGTACTGGAAGCATCACAGGGCCATCCCGTCTTAGCTCCTCAAGGATAACACCTGCATCATCAATCAGATAAAGCCTTCCTCCTCTTTTTATCACTGCCTCTGGCCTTGCCTCTTCAACCCAGATAATCAGTCTGTCGGGAATCTCTTTTCTTACAACAGCCTCCTTTATCCAGGGTGAACCAATAAGCCTGTGATAGACCTCTGAACTTGATATATCAAGGAGACTCCTTTTGCCACTGTTTCTTAAACCCGCAATCCTCAATACATCCTCCTCAGAGAGCACCTCGTTCCCTTTTATAATAATCCTCTCAAGGACAAGCAGACTTTTTATTGCCCTGTATGAAAAGAAGAGCATCAAACCGAGTATAACAAACCCGACAAGTATAAAAAGGCCGATGGGTCTTTTCTTCCTCTCAAGGTCTCTCAGGTTCCTATGCCTTTTTGAGTGCATCAAAGAGTATCTCCTTTACAAGGTCATCAAAACTTATGCCAGCAGAAGCGGCAATCTTTGGAAGGAGGGATGTCTCTGTCATACCGGGTATTGTGTTGACCTCAAGGACAAAGGGTTCACCCCTGTCTGTAATTATAAGGTCAACCCTTGTGGCACCCCTGCATCCAAGTGCCCTGTGGGCAAGGAGCCCTGCTTGAAGTGCCCTCTGAAGCATAGCCTCAGGCATCTCAGGAGGGATTATATACTCTGTCATGCCAGGTGTATACTTTGCCTTATAACTATAAAATCTCTCCTTTGGTCTCACCTCAACTGCGCCAATAGCCCTGTCACCAAGGACTCCTACATGGATCTCCTTGCCCTTAATATATTTCTCAACAATACACTGACCATACTTCTTTGCCTCTGCTATGGCTCCTGATAGTTCTGAAGGAGCCTCTACAATGCTCACACCGACGCTTGAACCCTCCTGAACAGGTTTCACAACAAGTGGTAGGCCTAATCTATTGACTATCTCCTTTTCATCTATGGCACCCCCGAAAATCTCTTGATTTTTTTGTGGTCCCCCATATCCTCCATCAATAATCATAAAGTCAGCGACATTAAGACCTGCTGACCTAAATAATCTCTTTGAGAATAGTTTATCCATTGCAAGGCTTGATGCCATGATACCAGAGCCTGTATAAGGAATACCCATTACCTCAAGAAATCCCTGTATCGCGCCGTTCTCGCCAATCCCTCCATGGAGGGCAAGGAAGAGACAATCAAATCTCCTTTTCCTTAAAAATTCTGAAAGCAGATGGGGTACAACAGGTTTGAGCCTCTGATTCTTTAAAAGTTCTTTTTCCTGAGGGCCAGGTCTGTGAGCTTCTGGCCTCAGGTCTATACTCTCAACCCTGAAACCAAGTCTCTCAAGACTATTCGCAATAGCCCTCCCGCTTCTTAAAGAGACCTCTCTTTCAGAAGAAAGCCCTCCCATGAGCACACCTATCTTTAATTTACTGATGGATAAGCTCTTCCTGACTCGCACACGCTTTTTCATTCTTTTCATGTGCCACCTCTTATAATCTTTACCTCGGGTTCAAGGAGGATATTAAATCTCTTCATCACCCTTTCCTGAACCTCTTCCAGCAATCTCAGGAAATCCTTCTGCGTACCCCTTCCTCTGTTTACTATAAAATTTGCATGAACCATACTCACCTCCATATCTCCAGATCTCATACCCTTACAACCAGCCTCGTCAATGAGCCTTCCAGCAAAACCTCCCGGAGGATTTTTAAATACAGAACCTGCTGATGGAAGATTTATTGGCTGAGTCTGCCTTCTCCTGTGTAAATAATCCCTCATCACAGCCTCAAGATCTCCACTTCTATTTTTTTTCAGATAAAACTCAGCCTCCACGATGATGTCTTCGTCATTAAAAGAAGAACTCCTGTAATTAAATGTAAGTTCATCTCTCTTGAGCTCCTTTAACAGACCTTCTCTGGTAACGATCCTTACAGCCCTGAGGTTATCTTTTATCTCATATCCATAGGCACCAGCATTTCCCTTAACAGCACCTCCTATTGTCCCTGGTATTCCAAGAAGACCTTCAAGTCCCTGAAGCCCTTCCCTTACAGTAAACCTTACAAGATAGGAAAGAGGAAGCCCTCCACCTGCAACTACTG
This sequence comes from Thermodesulfovibrionales bacterium, assembly GCA_041082235.1. Taxonomy (GTDB): domain Bacteria; phylum Nitrospirota; class Thermodesulfovibrionia; order Thermodesulfovibrionales; family CALJEL01; genus CALJEL01. The sequence goes on from JBDOIG010000141.1 coordinate 18,847, forward strand.
TGTTTTCATCTATTCTTTTTAAATATCTCAGGCCTGAAAGGGAGAGGACAAAAAGCCCCATCTCCTCATCAGGCCAGACAATATTGCTTCCACCACCAACTACCATGTATCTTATTGAGCTCTCTCTTAGAAGAAAGAGCAATCTCTGAAGTTCTTCAATATCCTTCACATGGACAAAGGCAGAGACAGGCCCTCCTATCCTCAGGGTCGTATGAAGCCTCATAGGTTCATCCTCAAGAACAGTCATACCCTTGTCCTTCAGGTTCCTAGCCAGGTCCTTAATTGCCATGCTTTAACCTCTTTATCAGCTCTTCTCCTATCTTCCAGACATCTCCTGCTCCCATGGTAAGGACGATATCAGACTCCTTTAATTTCTCCTTAACCGTCTTGATAAGCTCCTCCCTGTCGGAGATATAAAATATAGATGAAGACCTGAGAGCGAATGTCCCTGAATTGCTCCTCTGGATTATTGATTCATAAATGACCCCTGTGCTAACACCCTCTATGGGCCTCTCACCAGCTGGATATATATCCATAAGGAATAGGGTATCTGCATCACCAAAACATGTGGTGAATTCTCCTATGAGATCCCTTGTCCTTGTATATCTATGGGGCTGGAATATGAGTACAAGCCTGCCCTTTTGATCTCTGGACTTTTTGGAATATCCCCGTTCCTTAAAAAAGGATTCCTTAACAGCCCTCAGTGTGGCTCTTATCTCTGTGGGGTGATGTCCATAATCATCATAAAATCTTATGCCGTGAACAGAACCTTTAAACTCAAGCCTCCGCTTTATACCGCTGAACGATGCAAGGCCTCTTTTTATGGTTTCTCTGTCAACCCCGAGTTCACTGCTTACTATAAAGGCTGCCAGGGCATTCAGTGAGTTATGGGCACCATAAAGGGGAACAGAAAATCTTCCCTCATATACTCCTCTATTGAATATCTTGAAGGTAAGTCCTCTTTCAGAGGATTGCACATCTGATAATCTCACATCTGCATCATCAGAAAATCCATAGGTGATCACCCTCCTCTTTATTGCTGGAAGTATCTGCCTTACATGGGGATTGTCTATACATAGGATGCTCAAGCCGTAAAAGGGGACCTTATTAGCAAAATCAGTAAAGGCCTGCTTGAGGGCCTCCATGTCCCTGAAGAAATCCATGTGTTCTCTGTCTATATTTGTTATAACAGCAATTGTAGGATTCAGTTTAAGAAAAGAGCCATCACTCTCATCAGCCTCTGCAACAAGGAAGTCTCCTCCTCCAAGTATTGCATTTGCACCTGTGACGGTAAATCTTCCACCAACAATAATTGTTGGGTCAATACCAGCCAGGGAAAGGACACTTGCTATTAGTGAGGTGGTGGTTGTCTTTCCATGAGCTCCTGCCACCAGGATGCTATATTTAAGTCTTCCAATCTCTGCAAGCATCTCTGCCCTTGGTATCACAGGTATATGAAGTCTTTTTGCCTCCACAACCTCCGGGTTGTCCTCTGAAACAGCAGAGGATATAACCACCACATGCGCATTGTGAACATTCTCCGGTCTGTGACCGATGAATACCTTTATGCCAAGAGACCTCATTCTCTCCACTGACTCAGAGTCTCTCATATCAGAACCCCTTACCTCATAGCCAAGATTATGAAGCACCTCTGCTATACCACTCATCCCTATCCCACCAATTCCAACAAGATGAACGACCCTGTAATCAAATGGGTTTTTGAAAGCAACGGTCTTTGAGCTTTTTTCAGGCCTTATCATTTTTACTCCCTTTTTTATCAATCATAGTTTCTATGAGGTCCACAACAGCTCCAGTTGCATCAGGCCTTCCAAAGGCCCTGCTATTTTTTTCAAGGTCTTTTCTCAATGATTCATCTTTGAGCAATCTCTTTATCTCCCTTGCCAGCCTCTCACCAGTAAGTTCTCTCTCCGGTATCATGATGGCTGCTCCCATATCATGAAGTTTTTTGGCGTTGAATTCCTGATGCCTCTGGGCTGCATGCGGATAGGGTATTAATATGGCTGCCTTTCCGAGGGCTGTTATCTCAGCAAGTGTTGTTGCACCTGCCCTTGAGATTATCAGGTCTGCCACTGCATAGGCCTCAGGCATCTGATATATAAAAGGAGCTACTGTACCTGACATACTGTATTTCCTGTATGCCTCCTTTACATGTTCATAATCACTATCACCTGTCTGGTGAAGAAACTGTAGAATCTCCTTCATCTCTGAAAGATAAGGAAGTGAGTCCATGACAGCCCTGTTTATATTCCTTGCTCCAGAGCTTCCTCCAAAGATAAAAACAGTATATTTCTGGGGTGAAAGACCAAAAAGCCTCATACCTCCTTCTCTTGAACCCTCCAGGATTCTTGCCCTTATAGGATTACCTGTAAGAATTGTCTTTCTGGAAGGAAAGAAATTAAAACTTTCATGATAGGTAATACACACTGCACCGGCAAGCCTTGAAAGCACCCTGTTTGCAAGACCCGGTATGGAATTCTGTTCAAGTATTACTGTAGGTATGCCAAAAAATCTGGAGACGAGTACAGGAGCAAAGGAGGCATATCCGCCAACACCTATGACGGCATCAGGTCTGTATGACCTGATGATCTTTATTGAATCTATAATGGACAGGAAGATATTCAGGATGCCCTGCAATGTCTTTAAGATTGATTTTCCTACAAGGCCTGATGAACGGATGAACTCAATCCTATAGCCTTCCCTCGGGATAACCCTTGCCTCAATGCCATTTACTGTACCGATGAATAAGATATCCCTTATCCCCTCCTTCCTGAGCCTTTCTGCCACCGCTATACCAGGAAAGAGATGCCCGCCCGTGCCACCTCCAGCAATAATAACCTTCATAATGTAATGACTCCCTTTCTCAATTTCCTCACATAGGCCTTCTTTTTTTCTATGATCAAATCCTTTTTCTTTACCTCATCCCTGAGGATATATTCAGAATTTCTGGAGATATTGAGAAGGATTCCCACTGCCATCATGTTTACTACAAGTGATGAGCCACCATAACTGATAAAGGGAAGGGGAAGGCCCTTTGTTGGTGCAAGCCCTGTTGCAACTGAAAAGTTTACCAGTGCCTGTATCGCAATCATAAGGGAAATACCTGAGGCAAGATAATAGGAAAAGGAATCCTTTGTCTTTTTTGCAATAGAGACTCCTCTGAGAAATAGCCAGAGGAACAACAGGACAACAATATATACTCCAATAAGCCCGAGTTCTTCTCCAACGAGGGCAAATATAAAATCATTGTGTATTGCCGGAAGATAGAGAAGCTTCTGTTTGCTTTCTCCAAGACCAACTCCCGTAAGACCTCCGCTCCCAAAGGCAATCAATGACTGAATAAGCTGGAAACCGCTTCCTGCTTGGTCGCTCCATGGATCAAGGAACGCTACTATCCTCTTCCATCTGTAAGGCTCCTTTATAAGGTAATAGATCACAGGAATCAATATTACTCCGAGAGATGCAATATATTTAAGTCTCATCCCGGAAAGGAATATCATTGAAAGCGTCAGGATACCGAATGTCATGAAGGCACCGAAATCAGGCTGTTTTATGAATATCACCTGAAAAGAGGCCATTACAAGTAAAGGGATGATCATCTCCCTGAATCTCTCCGGTAAATATCTCTCCCCTGACATATACCAGGAAAGGAAAAGGACCATGGAGAGCTTTGCAAGTTCTGATGGCTGAAAGGCTGTTGGCCAGAGTCTTAGCCATCTCCTTGCACCGCCAGCACTGATGCCAAGGCCAGTGAAAACAAGGATAAGCAAGAAGAAAGAAAAAATAAGAAGGGGTATTGCCATTGCCCTTATTACTCGCAGCTCTATGTTTGTAAAGAATAAAAGTAAAAGGATACCTATTAAAAAGGTCAACAGGTGTTTCTTGAGATAATAATAAGATTGTGTACCTGTCTCTGGTGACACAGAGGTTGAGCTATAGACCATGAGTATGCCTATCATGGAAAGACTCAGGGTTATAAAAAGGATAGTCCTGTCAATCCTTCCTGATGCCACCTTTGAGCTCCCTGACGATTTCTTTAAAGACCCTTCCTCTATCTTCAAAGTCCCTGAACATATCAAAACTTGCACAGCCAGGGCTAAGAAGCACTGTATCACCAGGAGATGCTACCAGGCGTGCCTTGTAAACTGCATCCCTCATATCAAAGGCAATTAGAGTGGAGGTAAGGTCTCCAAGGCTCCTCATAATCTTATCCCTTGCCTCTCCTATGAGAATCAGTGTCTTTACCCTTTCTTTAACCAGAGGTCTCAGCACTGTAAAGTCTCCCTTCTTGTCCCTTCCACCTGCAATAAGTATGATGTTATAAAATCCCTCCAAGGACTTCATGAGGGCACCAATATTGGTCCCCTTAGAATCATTTATATAAGCAACACCGTCAATCTCCTCAACGAACTCAGTCCTGTGTTCCAGCCCTCTGAACTCAGTGAGGATCTTTTCTATTGCATCTCTATCAGCACCAGCAATAAAGGCCATAAGTGATGCTGCCATTGCATTTTCTATATTATGAACTCCCTTTATCCTCATACCCTGAAGACTGATAATGACATCCCTGTCTTTAAACCTGAGCCTTATGTCTCCATCATCAATATAGGCTCCTTTGACAGGCCCCCTCCTGCTGAAGAAAACTACATCACAAGAAAATCTATCTGACAACCCCGTTAACTCAGCATCATCTCCGTTAAGCACAAGGAAGTCCCCTTTCTTCATATTAAGGCCCATGAGCGCCTTTGCCTCCCTGTATTGCACCATTGAGCCATACCTGTCAAGATGGTCAGGTGTGATATTGAGGATTGTTGCAATAGAGGGCCTGAAGTCCTTTATTGTCTCAAGCTGAAAGCTTGAGACCTCAACAACAAAGGCATCAGGGATTGATTTCACACCATCAATTATCTCAAATATATCCATTGTAAGTGCCTTACCTATATTTCCTGAGACAGATGCCTTTATACCATGCTCGTTAAGCATGAGTCCAAGGAGTGTTGTGACAGTGGACTTTCCATTTGTGCCTGTAATCGCATAAAATGGTATGTCTCTACTTACAGGTGTAAGACCTGCCCGAACTACCCTGTAGGCAAGTTCAAGTTCACCGATGACCTCTGTGCCCCTTTGCCTCGCCTTCTCAAGTAAGGGCATATCAGTCCTCACACCAGGGCTTACGACTATGAGATCAGCATCAAGGAAATCCCTTTCATCATGACCACCAGCCTTTATTTTTATCTTCTCCTTATCAAGAAGCCTCAGGGTTAAGTCTTCCTGATTAAGTCTGAGTTCATCCATGGACTTCATATCAGTAGCTGTTACTGATGCACCGAGCCTCTCAAGCAAAAGGGCTGCACCCATTCCACTTCTCTGAAGTCCCATAACAAGTACTTTTTTATCCTTTATATTCAATCTCAACCTCCTGAATTATCTTATCTTAAGTGTGGCAAGGCTCAGAAGTGCAAGCATTATACCTATTATCCAGAATCTGACTATCACCTTTGGCTCCTGCCATCCGAGAAGCTCAAAGTGATGATGTATTGGTGCCATCTTAAATATCCTCTTGCCTGTAAGTTTATAAGAGGCAACCTGAAGTATCACTGACAGGGTCTCAATCACAAAGATTCCTCCAACAACAGCAAGCACAATCTCATGTTTTGTTATTACAGCAAGTGTACCAAGTGAGCCACCAAGGCCAAGGGAACCCACATCACCCATGAATACCTCTGCTGGATAGGCATTGAACCAGAGGAATCCAAGACTTGCTCCAAGCAAGGCACCACAGAAGACTGTAAGCTCACCAGTGCCTTTTAAAAAAATTACCTGAAGATATTTTGCCAGACCTGCATGGCCTGCTATATAGACAAGCACACCGTTTGCAATTACAGCTATTGCCACCAGTCCTATAGCAAGACCGTCTATACCATCAGTGAGATTAACAGCATTGCTGGAACCCACTATTACAAATATAGAAAAGGGGATATAAAATATTCCAAGCTCAATAAGCAATCTCTTAAAGAAGGGCACACTGAGGACAGTCTTATAAGGATCCTCAGGATTGAGATAAAGTATTACTGAGATAAGGGCTGCAAGGCCTATCTGGGCACCAAACTTCTTGCAGGCCCTGAGACCCTTTGGATTCTTCTTTATCACCTTCAGATAATCATCATAAAATCCTATAAACCCGAATCCCACAATGCTGAGAAGCATTAAAAGCACATATCTATTATGGAGATCTCCCCAGAGAAGCATGGTTATCACCACAGAGCCTATAATCATCAGGCCACCCATTGTTGGAGTACCCTCTTTTTTGAGATGGCTTTTTGGTCCATCATCCCTTATAACCTGTGTGAAGGAAAGCCTTCTCAGTCTCTCTATGATATAGGGGCCTGAAAGGTAGGTAATTAAAAAGGCTGTAATTACAGCAAGGGCTGTCCTGAAGGTAATGTATTTAAAGACATTAAAACCAAAAAAATAATCCTTTAATGAATAAAGAAGTTCACCAAGCATCATTGTCTCCTTTTAAACTGTTCAAACTGTTCAAACGGTTCAAACGGTTTTTTAACTATATCCATGACCCTCTCCATTGCCATAAGCCTTGAGCCCTTTATAAGCACAGTGTCACCATGCCTGAGTATCACTGAAAGCAATCTCCCGGCCTCCTCTGCAGTCTCAAGACTGTGTACCTCTATTCCCTTTGCCTCTTCTGCTGCCTTCTTCATCTCAGGCCCAACTGCAAGGAATATATCCACACCTTCGGAATTGAGAAGCCTTCCAAGTTCCCTGTGAAGTTCCTCAGAATAAGGACCAAGCTCAAGCATATCTCCAAGTACAGCTATTGCCCTCTTATTTTTTAATCTCATCAATTCTTTTATAGCATTCTTCATAGAATCAGGATTTGCATTATAGGCATCAACTATAAAATTCACCCCATCAATATCCTTTATCTCAAGCCTGAGTTTTACACCCCTGAAATTCTCAAGACCTTCCTTTACAGTGTCAAGGGATAAATCAAGATAAAGGGATACTGCAGCTCCAGCAAGGGAATTATAAAGATTCCCCATCCCTGGAATGCCGAGCCTCATATCAGTCTTTGCAGAAAGTCCTTTAGAAGATAGGGTCTGAAGGGCTGCAATAAGTGTATACCTGCAGCCTGTATCTTCAAGCCTTATATCCTCTGCCCTGACAGGACAGTCTTTCCCCAGACCAAAGGTCACGATCTCACAACCTGCCCATGTTTTGAGTCTTTCAAGATACCTGTCATCTCCATTTATAAAAAGCACCTTAACAAAATCTGCCATTTCTGCCTTTGTCCTGAATACACCCTCAATCCCGCCCATACCATCAAGATGGGCATGGCCTATATTGGTTATCACACCATAATCAGGTCTTGCTATCTCGCAAAGGACCCTTATATCTCCAGGTCTTGATGCACCCATCTCAAAAACACCATAATCAACATCACCATATCTGCTAACATTATTTATAATTGAGAGGGGAAGACCGATCTCATTGTTGAGATTCCCTTCATTCTTAATGGCACTACCCCTTATGGAAAGAATCTGCCATAGGAGTTCCTTTGTTGTCGTCTTTCCATTAGAACCTGTTATGGCAATCAGGTTTTTAATACTTTTTTTTCTGAGATAAGTGGCAATGGCCTGAAGGGCCCTCAGTGTGTCCTGAACAAGAATAATTGTCTTATTCTTAAAGGAATCTTCAAACCTTCCAGGTTCATCAATAATTGCTCCACGGGCAATCTTGAGGGACTCTCTCAAGAAATCATGTCCATTAAACCTCTGGCCCCTCAGACAGAGGAATAGCTCTCCATCCTTTATGGTCCTTGAATCAATGGAAATAGAGGCGAATGTATCCGACCCCTTTGAGATGATCCTTCCTCCTGTTGCATTAACTATATCATCAAGTAGAAGCATAAGCCCCAGCTCGCTCCTTTAAGGCATTCCTTACTGTCTCCTCATCACTGAAATAAAATCTCTGTCCCTTTATCTCCTGATAATCCTCATGTCCCTTCCCAGCTACAAGGACTATATCTCCTTTCTGTGCAATCTTTATGGCCTGTGTTATTGCCTCTGTGCGGTCAGGTATAACAGCATAATTTTCTCCTATCACTCCTTTGAGTATCTCTGCAATTATCTCATTAGGATCCTCTGACCTCGGATTATCATTTGTTATAACAACAAAGTCACTGAGTTTGGTTGCAATCTCACCCATCATGGGTCTTTTGCCCCTGTCTCTGTCACCACCAGCTCCAAAGACTGTTATTATCCTCCCTTGCTGTAAAGATGACCTGGAAGAGTCTGTTAGTACCTCCCTTGCTGTAAGTATTAATCTTTTAAGGGCATCAGGTGTATGGGCATAATCAACAATAACCAGAAAGTCCTGTCCCATATCAATCCTCTGGAATCTTCCCCTTACACTTGTAAGCCTCATTATTCCCTTCTGAATTGCATCAAGAGGAATATCCATTGAAAAGGCCAGTGCAAAGGCAGCAAGGATGTTGTAGACATTGATAAGTCCTATGAGGGGTGATTCTATCCTGATGAGCCTGTTATTAAAGGAAATATCAAATCTGAGACCTGTAAGGCTATTATTTATATTCAAGGCCCTGATATCACCTGAAATAATACCATATGTAAGTGTATTCCTGAGAAGGGATTTTAATCTCACCCCGTATTCATCATCATTATTGATGATGGATGGTGCAGCCCTCTTTAAAAGCTCCTTAAAAAGCCTTGTCTTTGACTGAAAATAATGCTCCATATCACCGTGAAAATCAAGATGATCCCTTGAGAGATTTGTAAACACCGCCCTCTCAAATTGAGTTGCATCCACTCTCTTTAATGCAAGGGCATGGGATGAGACCTCTGTCACAACTGCCATGCATCCCTCATCATAGCTCTCTCTTAAAAAGGACTGAAAATCAAGGGATTCAGGTGTTGTATGGGATGCCGGGATAATCCTGTCTCCTATCTCATATCGGATAGTTCCTATAAGACCTGTCTTTATACCTGCTGCCTCAAGGATTGATTTAATAAGAAAGGTTGTTGTTGTCTTTCCATTGGTGCCTGTTACTCCAATAACAGGTATCTTGAGAGAGACCCTGCCAAAAAAATTATTTGATATTATTGCAAGGGCACTTCTTGAGTCCTCAACAGGTATGAACAGACAATTCCTGTATTTATTTTTCCATCTCTTGCTGGAGCCCTCATGGACAATCACGCTTGCTCCTTTTTTAATTGCCTCTTCAATATATTCATGACCATCAGCCCTCTGACCTTTTATTGCAACAAAGAGCGAGCCTTCCCTTATATCCCTTGAGCTGTAAGATATGTGCAATATCTCCCTGTCCTCTGATATAGGCCTCAGCAAATTAATTCCATCCATCAGCTCAATGAGCTTCATATATCACCTTCTGCATCAATAGAGTAGAGTTTTTTGTTTCAGTTCTCAAATAATTAATGTCCTCTCTTGGCACCCTGAGATAAGCAAGGGTTGCATCAGCAAGTTCTTTAAACACAGGTGCTGCAACAGTTCCACCATAATAACCTCCTTTTGGCTCACCTATCACTACTATTGCCACTATCCTTGGTTCAGAGGCAGGCACAAAACCCACAAAGGAGCTCACATATCTATCCTTTGAATAGGTCTTGAGCCTCTGATCAAAAAGCCTCGTTGTGCCTGTCTTACCTGCAACCGTATTTCCATCAACACCAGCAAGTCTTGCAGTTCCATTCTCCATAACAGTTCCAGTAAGGATCTCCTTTAATATAAAGGCAGTCCTTGAAGATAGTATTCTCTGAGAGCTGTATTTCATCCTGTATATAGGTGTACCATCGGGAGCTGTGACTGCTGAAACAACATGGGGTGTAACAAGCCATCCACCATTTGCCACTGCAGCATAGGCCCTCAGAACCTGGAGGGGCGTGACAGCAACCTCATAACCTATGGGTATTGCTCCCATTGAAAGAGTGGACCATGACTCTGGTTTTTTAAGATAACCTGATGCTTCACCCGGTATATCTATACCTGTCTTTGAGCCAAATCCAAAAAGTTTTGCATAGTGATAGAGTCTATGAGGTCCAAGCATCCTTGCAACCTTTATAGTCCCGACATTTGATGACCTGTCTATTACTTCTTTAAATGTGAGGACTCCTGAAGGATGCACATCCTCTATTATCTTTGAACCTATCTTTATCTTTCCTCCCTGACAATCTATCTTTGTATCAGTACTCACGATGCCTTCTTGAAGTGCTCCTGCAGCGGTAATCAGCTTGAAGGTGGAGCCAGGCTCATAGCTGTCTGTAATTGCCCTGTTCCTCCTCACTGATGGGTCGTATTTATTAAAATAATTGGGGTCATAGGCTGGTCTTACAGCCATTGAAAATATGTCGCCTGTATAGGGATCCATCATAACAATTACACCCCATCCTGCCTTCCATCTCTCCATGGCATTTTCAAGAACCTTCTCAGAGATATACTGTAGTCCTTCATCTATTGTGAGTACAACATTATTGCCCTTAGGTTCCTCGAGGCCATCTGAGAGGTATCTTCCATTTGCATCCCTCAAGAGGGATGCATTCCTCAACACAGCCCTTAATTGAGAATCATACATAAGCTCTACGCCCTCTATGCCCCTCTGGTCTATATTCACAAAACCAAGAACATGGGCTGCAAGCTCAGCCTTTGGATAATACCGCCTTGATTCTGTTACAAATCCAATGCCCTTAAGGTTCATCCTTTTAATGGGTTCAACCTTTTCAGATGATATACCCCTTTCTATCCATATGAATTTTTTCCCTGAGGCGAGTCTGGCCCTAATCACCTCGGGTCTTTTATCTAAAAACCTTGAAAGCGCTAAGACATATCTCTCAGGAGAGCCAATCTCATGAGGTCTGCAGAATATGGACTCTGCATCAAGATTTATTGCCAGCTCTCTGCCCCTTTTGTCAAGGATTAAACCCCTTGAGACCTCCTTACTTTCTTTTTTATAATGCTGAACCTCTGCCCTTGCCTTCAGTCTTCCATGATTTATAATCATTAAATCAAATAATCTTATTAGAACCACAATAAAAAAACCAACTATAACTGTATTGAGTATTACAGCCCGTCTTGTCATTACCGGCACTCCCGAAAATCCCGGGATTTTCTGGGGATCCCGTCATTACTTGCACCCCGAAAAATCTGACGATTTTTCGGAGACCCTGATTCAATCTCTGTTAAATAAGAGCTCATCAAGCTTGAGCGTTCCTGAAACTGTAATAACCTCTGGAGATTCATTCCGCTTTTTAAGGTGGATATATCTTCTGTCAGGGATAGAAAAACCTTTTTGATAGGCCAGGCCTTCTATCCTTTTGACTGAGGATAAAGATGCCCTCTCAGCAAGCAATTCCTTTCTTTCCTTAATAAGCTCAACTTTTGTCTCTTCCAGTTTTGCAATATTATATTCAAGGGCTGTGATGGCTGATCTTAACCAGATAATGGTAAAGAGACCCGCGATTATTACTGAAAGCAGTAAGAACCATTCATAAAATTTTAACACATTTCTTGTCCTTGAATAAATCATAATTTCTTCACCCCCCTCAGTTTTGCACTCCTTGATGAAGGATTCTCTTTTATCTCCTCATGAGAGGGAGTAAGCGGTTTTTTTGTTAAAAATTCCGCCTTTCCTCTTTTTACAAATTCCCTCATCATGTGCTTTACAATCCTGTCCTCAAGGGAATGGTAGGAAATCACCACAAGCCTTCCAGTTTTATTGAGAAGCTCGAATGCAGAAGATATACCATTTCTTATCTCATCAAGCTCGTTATTGACCTCTATCCTTATTGCCTGAAATGTCCTTGTAGCAGGATGCAACCTGCCCCTTCTTCCAACAATCTTTTCTATCAGCTGAGCAAGCTCCCTGGGAGAATTTATTGGAAGCTTACTTCTCTGTCTCAGTATTGCCCTGACAATACGATTTGCCATCGGCTCCTCGCCGTACTCCTTTATAATCCTGAAAAGCCTTTCCTCAGGATAGGTATTAACAACATCCCAGGCAGTTATGCCCGAGGACCTGTCCATCCTCATATCAAGCCTTGCATCAGAATAAAAACCAAAACCCCTTTCATCACTTTTTAATTGGTAAAATGAAACACCAAAGTCAAAGATTGCACCATCAAGCCCTGAGATACCGATAGAGTCAAGTTTCTCCGGGAGCTCAGAAAATTTCGACTTCACAAAAACTACATTCTTTGCCCTCAGTCTCTCCATTGAGATCCTCAGGGCATCCTCATCCCTGTCAGCACATATAAGGAGACCCTCTCCATCAAGTAGCTCAAGTATTGCCATGGCATGTCCACCCATGCCAACCGTGGCATCAAGATATATACCTCCCTTTGATGGTGCAAGCATGCTGAGGACTTCCTTCATAAGAACAGGTCTGTGATACATCACTTGCCCTGATATAAGGCCAGCGCCTCCATCATTTAATAATGGATGGATAGCCTGTTTTTCTATGTCAACCATAGAAGTCATCAAATTCCCAGACCCGCGAGTCTCTCCATTGCTGTCTGGATATTTATCTTTGATGGGTCAACGACCTTATCCCATTCAGGCCTTGCCCATATCTCTATCCTGTCAACAACACCCACAACAACAACCTCACCATCTATCCCTGCATCTTCTCTATAAGGTGCTGGTATGAGGAGTCTTCCCTGCCTGTCAAGCTCGCATTCAATGGCAGAGGCTATAACCCTCCGCATAAAAAATCTCACCTCCTCATAACTCTTTGGAAGGGTCCTCACCTTATCAATGAGCCTCTGCCATTCCTCCTGAGGATATAAATTCAGAGCTCTATCAAAGGGTGCATTCGTGAGATAAAGCCTTGGACCATAATGGGAAGAGATAATCTCCCTGAAAGAAGAAGGGATTATCAACCTTCCCTTTTCATCAAGGTTGTAGTAAAATTTTCCTGAGAAATTGGGCATAGTCTTATTCCACTTTTTCCCACATATTACCACCAATATAATAAAAATCAAAAGCCTTGTCAAGAGGAAAAATGAAAAACAACAAAGGGCTCAATATTTTGATGTCAAAAAGTATATGCCTACTATATATAGGCAAAGATAGTTACTTCTCAGATTATCTGATGGTGGAAAAAATTTAAAAAATGGATGGTTTGAGAGACTCTTTATGATTGTTGCCTTTCTTTATATTTCTCTATTGCATATATTATCCTGTGTAAACGCCGAATTTCTTCAGTATTGTAGAAAAACAAAAGAATTGCTATGTTGAAGACTTCAATTGTCTTTGTACTTTTTTGATCCTCAACAATCAACAGGTCATATTGAATTGGTTCTCCCCATGAAGGATCACCATACCTTAATTTTAAGGTTGTATAATCCTCTCTTTTCAGTGTTTCAAGTATATCTTCAGGAATAGCCTCTCCCTCAAAGGAAAGAGCAGGGCATTTAGATTTCTCCTCTATAGTAGAAATAAATCCACTCTTCAGTGTTACCTTTCGTATATTGTATGCACTTCCAGTCATTTATTATTCACCTGATACACCTTCTAAGGATGCTCAAATCTTTAAAAACCTCTTATTCTCCATGAACCACTTAATGGTTCTGTCTATTCCCTCTTCAAGGGAGACCTCTGGTGCCCAGCCGAGTAGTTCCTTTGACCTTGTAATATCTGCCCATGTTGCCTTCATGTCAGCAGGATGCCCTGGTTTAAAG
>JBDOIG010000173.1:0-16813 GCA_041082235.1 Thermodesulfovibrionales bacterium
ATAATCCTCCTGTTAAGCCTTATTGTAGCGGGGATATTACTTTTCTTTTACATCCCTGAAAAAGATAAGGCCTTCAGGCCTACATCGCCTATTGTTTCTCAGAAGATACTTGAAACAGAGCTTGCATTTGCAGAGGTGGTTAAAACAGTCTCACCCTCTGTAGTAAACATCTCTGTCACCAGGACTGTTGCTGGAGAAGAAGAATTTTTTGATCTCTTTTTACCACAGGGCAACGGAGAACCTCCCTCAAGATGGTCAGAACAGAGCTTTGGTTCTGGAGTCACTATCTCCTCAGACGGCTATATTATTACGAATAACCATGTTATAGAGGATGCCGAGGATATAGTGGTAACCCTTCCGGACAGAAGAAGCTTCAGGGGAAAGCTCATAGGAGCTGACCCAAAGACAGACCTTGCAATACTGAAGATTGAGGCAAAAGGGCTTCCTGTAGCTCCCTGGGGTGACTCTGATAAACTCGAGGTCGGTGAATTTGTCCTTACTATAGGTAATCCCTTTGGTCTCAGCAATACTGTTACCCTCGGCATAGTAAGTGCAAAGGGAAGGGCAAATGTAGGTATAGCAGATTATGAAGACTTCATCCAGACAGATGCTGCAATAAATCCGGGTAATTCTGGAGGTCCTCTTGTAAACATCAATGGTGAGATAGTGGGGATAAACACTGCCATATTTTCAAAAAGTGGTGGGTATCAGGGAATAGGTTTTGCTGTGCCAAGCAATATGGCAAAGACGGTCTTTGACCAGTTGATTAAAGAAGGCAGGATCAAAAGGGGATGGCTTGGGGTAAATATCCAGGACATAACTCCTGAACTCAGTCAGAAATTCAGCTTTGATAGACCTGAGGGTGTTCTTATAAATGGGATTATAAAGGATAGCCCAGCTGACAGGGCAGGCTTGAAACGAGGTGATATAATTACAGAATTCAATGGAAGGAGTGTAACAGATGTGGGCTCCTTCAGAAACAGTGTAGCCGGGACACCACCTGGCAAAAAGGTTAAGGTAAAAATTTTCAGACAGGGTTATTACAGAGAAATAGAGGTCATTGTTGAAGAACAGGCAGCTCCCTCTCAGGAAAGAAGAAGCTTTCAGGTTACAGTACCTGAGAAAAGAGATGTCTTTTCAGGGATGGATGTCTTTGAACTTTCTAAGGATATTGCTACTCAACTTGGCCTCGGCACGGATACAAGGGGAATGGTAATAGCACGGATTGAACCAGGCTCTCCTGCTGAAAAAGCTGGCCTCAGAAGGGGTGATGTCATAGAAGAGATAGAACACAAACCTGTTAAGTCACTCCAGGATTTTAAACTGATCATTTCAAGGATAAAAACCCCTGATATCCTGCTGTTTATAAATAGAGGTGGAAAAAAATTCTATGTGGTTCTTAGATAGGTGATACTTTCAAACTATTAGCTATCGGTTTATTAATGCTCTGAAGGGCTAATATGTTGTTCTATACTGCTTACAGCGGTTTGCTATAAGGTTGAGCTGACGGAACAACTTGAAATAGGACAGAACCTTGATTTTCAAGGTAGCCTTAAAATGAGAAGGAGGTGAAGAGGGTATGTTTTTAAGGATTCTCATTGTAATTTTATGCGGGATCATCGGTTATATCATTGGCCTTAGCCTGGCAAATAAATATCTTGGTCTTATCGGTCTTCTAATAGGTCTCTTCCTGCTGCTCATAGAATCTCTTTCAAGAAAACTTCTTTTAGGTAGATTCTTCGGTGCCCTGATAGGACTATCCACAGGAACCCTTTTTGGGATTCTTTTAAGTTATCCCTTTAAGGAAATAATCCCTCAGGATTACGGGCTTATAAAGGCAATGAGCATGCTCTTTTTTGGCTATCTCGGTTTATTAATTGGAGCTATCCGTGGTAAGGCACTCAAATTCCAGAGCATAATAAAAATCTTACAGGGACAGGCCTCAGGTGAAAACCTCAAGATACTTGATACCTCTGTTATTATTGATGGAAGGATTGCTGATATCTGTGATGCTGGTTTTATTGAAGGTGTCTTTATAGTACCGCAGTTCATCCTGAGAGAGCTCCAGCATATTGCAGACTCCCATGACCCTTTAAGAAGGGCAAGGGGCAGGAGGGGTCTTGATATACTTCATAGAATTCAAAAGATGTCAAACATTGAGGTCAGGATTATTGAGGAGGAATTCCCTAATATAAAAGAAGTTGATTCAAAACTCATAGCCCTCGCAAAGGCATTGAATGCAAAGGTTATAACAAATGATTTTAATCTCAACAAGGTTGCAGAGGTCCAGGGTGTACCTGTGCTTAATATAAATGAGCTTGCCAATGCATTAAGACCTGTGGTGCTACCAGGTGAAAGCATGAAGGTTTTTATAATGAAGGAAGGAAAGGAATACAACCAGGGAGTTGCCTACCTTGATGATGGCACAATGGTAGTTGTGGAAAATGGAAGAAAGTTCATAGGTAAAAATATTGATGTAATAGTCACAAGTGTGCTCCAGACGACAGCAGGAAGAATGATATTCACAAAAGTGGCGGAAGAGCATGAAAGAGAAGAGGCAAGGGCAAGATAGGGGACTCCAGAAAATCTTAGATTTTCTGGGGATGCGCTGATGAAGACATTTGCCATTATACCTGCGGCAGGCTCTGGCAAAAGATATGGAAATGTCTCAAAGGCCTTCCTCCTTCTGAGGGGAAGGCCTGTTATTTCATGGGTATTTGATGTCCTTGAACAGGTAGAAGAGATATCAGAGGTTATCCCTGTATTCAGGGATGCTGATATGGAAAGGGGCCTGAAGCTCATTGAAGAAAAGGGTTATAAAAAAATCAAAAAGGTCGCTCCAGGTGGTAGAGAAAGACAGGACTCTGTATACCATGCCTTAAATCTCATTACAGAGGCAGACAGCATTATAATACACGATGCTGCAAGACCAGGTGCCACAGCAGAGCTTTTCATAAATACCCTGAGAGAGCTCAAGGACTGTGACGGTGTTATAACCGGGGTTCCCCTTACTGATACACTTAAGGAAGTAGAACGAGACTTTGTTATAAGAACCCCTGACAGAAACAGATTCAGACTCGTACAGACACCCCAGGCATTTAAATTTAAATTTTTAAAAGAAGCCTATAAAAAGGCAATGAAGGAGGGTCTTTATTTTACTGATGATGCAAGCCTTGTGGAGCATTATAATGGGAAGATAAAGGTGATAATGGGGTCTTATTCAAACATAAAGATAACCGTTCCTGAAGACCTCAGGATACTTGAGGTACTTCTTGAAAGCAGATAGTCTCTACTCATGCAGGGTTTAAGAACAGGCATAGGTTATGATTCTCATAGATTTGCTGAAGGAAGAAAATTAATCCTTGGGGGGATTGAGATACCTTTCCCTAAAGGGCTCCTTGGCCATTCTGATGGTGATTGTCTCTGCCATGCCATTATAGATAGTCTTCTTGGAGCAGCAGGCATGCCAAATATTGGACAGTTGTTTCCTGATACAGACCCTCAGTGGAAAGATGCTAAAAGCACGGAATTATTAAAGCATGTTATATCTGAAATAAATAAAAAGGGATTCAGGCTCCTCTGGATAGATGCAGTAATAATTGCAGAAGAGCCAAAGTTGAATTCCTATATCCCTGCCATGAAAAAGACCCTTTCAGAAACAGGTATACCTGAAGAGATAATAAATATAAAACCAAAGACAAATGAGGGAATGGGATTTATTGGCAGGAAAGAAGGCATAGCAGTTATAGCAACATGTTTAATAGAAGCAAAGGGTAATTTTCACTTGACCGGAAATCCCTGATGTGCTATTTTATAGCATGAAAATCGGCAATATTTTATTTTTACTGCCCTTCATCTTTTTTATATCCCTACCCTTTAGAACAGAGGCATCGGATAAAGATATTGAGCTTTCGATAACAAAGGGTGTTTATCTGATTGATTCAGGATTGCCTGAAGAGGCAATAGAGATACTGAAAAAAGCCCTTGATTTAGCTCCATCAAACATCAGATTGCTCCAGACCCTCGGTATTGCCTGTTCAAGGGCAGGGAGGTTTTCTGAGGCAATGGAGTATCTATCTCAGGTCCTGAAGGCAGAGCCCGAAAATTGCAGGGCAGCATATGAATTCGGAGCTGTTCTATTAGAGCTTGGCAGAACCGAGGAAGGAGAACAATATTTCAGGATGGTAGCCGAGCGATGTCCTGATGAAACCCTTAAGGAGGCTGCCTATTCATATATTGAAGGGCTTACCAGATCACGGGCAGAAGCTGAAAAAAAACTTTATCTCAATTTTATCACAGGGATTCAGTATGATTCAAATGTGATACTTGAACCTGAAGAACCCTTCATAAAAAGACCCGAGAAAGCTGATTGGAGAAGCGTGTTATTTATTGATGCTGGTATCAATCTCCTCCAAAATAATGATTTAAATATACGGGCAGGATATATGTTTTACCAGAGTATTCATAAAAGCCTCAATGACTTTAATATCCATCAGCACAGTGCCAGCCTGAGACTGGCCAGAGAGTTTAATAACAGGTTTATGGCTTCACTCTTATATAACCTCCAATATTCACTCGTTGGAGGTGAGCTATACAGTGTTGTAAATACCGTATCTCCAGAGATAGAGATACCCACATTCAGCAATATGACAACATCAATTTTTTATAAACATGAATTCAGAAGATTTTTTGACAGCAGGACATTCCCTGTAAACTCCTTGAGGAGTGGTGACCTTGATGCAACTGGTATATCAGAAAAGATTGAGTTTATGAAAGAATCAGATCTGGTAATCGGCTATAGCATAGAAAATGACAGGACAGAGACCGAGTATCTTGACTCATTAACCCACAGGATATCTGCTCTATTTAAAAAGAGGATTGAATCATGGCATCTCTATTTAAGGGTTGAATATCTCTACAGGGTCTACAAGGAAACAGAGCCAGGATTTTCTGAAAAGAGAAAAGAAGGAAGGCAGGAATACAGTCTTAATATTGTGAAAGACCTTTCAAGATACTTCAGTATCTACGGCTCTGAGATATATATCTCAAATAATGCAAACATATCCTCCTATGACTACAGCAGAAATATAACAGGCCTGTTTCTGGTGGTGAAGTTATGATTAAAAGGATATTATTAATATCAACTATCATGATATTGTTTATACCCCGAATAGTCCCTGCTTATGAGAGGGCTGGCAATGTGGTCTCTGTTATGGGAAATGCCTTTGTTGAGAGGCAGACCCTTGAGATCAAGGCAGAAAAGAGGTTTGAGCTCCTTGAAGAGGACAATGTGAGGACAGAGCATGATTCAAGAATAAAGATGCTATTCAGGGATGACAGTATCCTCACACTGGGACCAAAAAGCAGACTTATAATCAAACAGTATCTTTATAGCCCTGAATCAAAAAGAGCTGAATCAATATATGAGCTCATTGATGGAAAACTAAGGGCAGTTGTTGGTAATGCCACATTCAGGATAACCACTCCCACTGCATTCTCAGCAGCGAGGGGTACCATGTATATTGTCTGGTACGACGCTGTAAAAGAGATGACAGGTATTGCTGTCCTTGAGGGAGAGGTTGAGGCTGGTAATATAAATCCTGAGATAAAGGGCTCTGTCGTGGTTCACAGGGGTGAGGTGGTGTACATATTTAAAAATATGCCTCCCTCCCTGCCTGTCCCTTTTGAAAAAGGTGATAAGTCAGAGGCAGGCTCAGCATCCATTGATACATTAATGGATGATATTCCAGATATCAGGCTTCCAGGGAAAAAGATACTTACATTTAAATATCCAGAATGGCTACATGGAGCAAAACCACAGATAGACCAGAGGCCTGAGGTAAGCACAAAGATCTATATGCATCTTAATTTCCCATAGGAGCATAGAGATGAAAAGGATCATTTATATTTCGTTGTCCTTTATTTTAATAGCAGTCCTCTCCTGTACCGGTACCCTCAAGACCTCAACATCTGAGGTTACAGTGGTTGTTGGAGATTCCCGCCAAGCCTCAATAAAGGTAGAGAGAAGCACAATAATTAAAAAACTCAAAGGTATATTTAAAGGTTTTTCATCAGGCCATGCCTATGCCCAGCCAGGTTATATACCTTCATGGGTCAAGGCTATAAAGGTTACAGTTGAAGGGCCTCAGATGACCACCATTGTAAAGACAGTGGAAGTTCAGGGTCAGTCAGAGGTGGTGATAACCCTTGAGGTCCCCAATGGTCTGAACAGACATTTCACAGTGGATGCATTGAATCTCTATGGAACCCTTTTAAACAGGGGTGAGGCTTCTACTGACCTTAATGGTGAGCCTGTGACATTAATGGTAAACATGGCAAAGACAGGTTTGTTTGTTGCAACAACTGGCAGTGATGCAAATGACTGCAGGACAGAACAGACACCATGCTGGACAATTAATGGTGCCATTTCAAAGACACAGGGTAATGAAGCTATATACATTGCAATCGGTATGTATGGTTATCCAAATGAATCATTTCCTGTAAACCTCCCAGCAGGCACAGCCATTATATGTGACCCATTAGATCATGCTACTGTAATTGACTCCATAACATTAGCAGCAGGACCAAGGCCAGGATTCATTGCATCTGAAGGGGTTTATATCTATGGCTGTACTTTCCATAATAGCTGGCCAGCCATAAATGACAATGGAAGAAATATAACAGTAGAAAATATATATGTTACAAATGGCTCTACTGGAAGTTGTGTGGGTGTCCAGGCCTCAGGAAATTCAACTATAATTAATTCATTGTTTGACACCATCAGCTGGGCAGGATGCAACACATGGGGTGGTGTCTATATAACAGGTGGTTCCTCATTGATCAAAAATAATACATTCACAAATATATCTTATGCTGCGATCCAGATAGATGGCGGAAGTCCAAAGATTGAAAACAATACTATCCGGCAGAATAGTTCTGGTATCTCTGTACTCTCAGGAAATCCTGTTATAAACTATAACATCATAAGCTGTAATAATATGGCAGACCTTACAAGTGAAAGCAGCCTTGCCTTTGATGCAACTAATAATTCATGGGATCATGCACCACCTATGATAGATAGCACGGGCAATTGTTTAAATGGTATTGATATATGTTACTATTCTGGCGTCTCTCCAGCATATTATCCTTATGGTCCTGCTGTCCAGGGTGGTTGTCCATAAGATGTGAAACCCTATAGATTCATCATCCTTTCAGGTATAGCAAGTACCCTGCTCTTTTGTCTTCTTTTTTTATTACAGCTCCCATCCCTTGAAGGCATTGAGGCAATTCTTTATGATTACAGGTTTGTTATAAAAAATCAATTGAAACCAGTTTCATCTCCTCAGAATATAATAATCGTGGAGATAGATGAAAAGAGCCTTGAGAAACTTGGAAGATGGCCATGGAGCAGGTCTCTACAGGCAGGATTAATTAAAAAAATCCTTTCAGGCAATCCCCATGTACTTGCAGTTGACATAGTCTATCCAGAGCCTGAATCCACCTCAGCAGATAATGCACTCGGCATGGCATTGAAGGGTTCAGACAGGACTGTCCTTGCAATCGGCTTTGATAGAATTCCAGATGGAGATAAGGAAAGCCCTGAATTCATAATAGAAAATGCCATAAAAAAAGTGAGAAGTGCCTCAAGATTAAAATATATCCCTGAGGTCAATAAACTCAAGGCAGGCCCTGAGATTATTTACAAAGGCACCATAACAGGTCATGTATACAGCCCTCCTGAGAGAGACGGCAGGATAAGATGGGAATACCTGTATACAAATTATCTGGATGAATTTTATCCATCTCTCCCATTGGTTGTATCAGCAATGTATCTCAATAAAAGGATTGAGGACATCGTCATATATGGAGACAGGGGAATAGGGATAGACGAGACCTTTATCCCCACAGACAGGGCAGGAAGGATGAGGATAAACTATCTCGGTAAGGAACGCACCTTCCATTATATATCAGCCTCTCGGGTCCTTGAAAGGGATTTTGACATATCATTGTTTTCAGGTAAGATCGTCCTTCTTGGCACATCAGCCATCTCAACCTATGACTTTGCAGTATCCCCTCTTTCGGCAAGGATGCCAGGGGTTGAAAAGAACGCCACTGTTATTGAAAACATAATCAATAAGAGGTTTATAAAAGATGTGCCAGCAGTACTGATAATATTCCTTATCATTATCTCGGGATTCAGTCTCTCACTGATTCTATCAAGGGTTCGTGCTAAAACAGGTATGCTTCTATCAGCCCTGTTCATCCTGTCTCTGTTACTTTTAAACTTATATCTTTTCATTAATAATAGATATATGAATCTCTTTTATCCTCTCCTGGATCTTATCTTCATATCAGTGACTGGGTTCAGCCATAAATACATAAAAGAGGAAAAAAGGTCAAGGGAATTAAGGAGGATATTCTCAAGATATGTATCTCCAAAGATTGTAGAGCAGTTAATAAATAATCCAGAAATGACAAAGCTCGGTGGCCAGAAAAAGGAGATAACAGTTCTCTTTGCTGATATACAGGGGTTTACCACGCTTTCTGAAAAGAAAGAACCAGAAGAGGTGGTTTCCTTACTGAACGAATATTTTAAAGAGATGACAGATATTATATTTAAATGGGATGGGACACTTGATAAGTTTATTGGAGATGAGATTATGGCATTCTGGGGTGCACCGCTTGAACAGCCAGATCATGCGGAGCTTGCCCTGAGATGCAGCCTTGATATGTCTGACAGGCTTGAAGAGCTTCAAAAAAAATGGCTATCAGAGGGCAAACCAGTGCTTGACTGTGGCATTGGAATAAACACTGGCACGGTACTTATAGGGAATATAGGTGCTGAGGATAAGCAGATGGATTATACTGCTATAGGTGACCATGTAAATCTCGGCGCAAGGGTCGAAAAGATGACCCGTGAATGCAATACAAGAATTCTTATGACTGAATTCACATTTGAAAGGATAAAAGAACTCTTGAGAAAAAATCTTATAGGCCATGTGGAGATAAAAGAGGTTGGTACTGTTCATGTTAAAGGAAGGCAGATGCCTGTAAAAATCTACAGTATTAAAGCATTACCTCACAATAAATAATTCCATCCGCAACTAATTCAGCAATAGTCTCATACCATACTTTGAAAAAGGAGTCTATCAAAAAGGTTTCACCTGCAAATCTCAACCCATGACATAAAAGATACTTGATATATGATGCATAATAATAGTGCCTCTATCTTGAATCCTTAAACTATCCCTTTAAAAGGCTTTGAGGCAGGCTTGCATTTTTCAATTTATAGCATTGATTCTCATCTCCTTAAGGGCCTCCCGGGCAATCCTCCTTACATCAGGTGATTCATCCATGGATAGTTTATTCAGGGCGTCCACTGCAAGAGTAGACCCTGTAAGGCCGAGTATGTAGGCAATATCTCCCCTGAGAGTCTGGTCAGCATTATCAATAAGTTTTATAATTTTTGAGATGATAAATTCTATCTCTTTTTTATGACTGTCCTTCAACTCCTCTATAAGGGCAGTAGCTCCAATCCTCACGCGGGTATTTTCTGAGCTTATTAAATCAGGAAGAAACCTGAAAAGAGAGGAATCATGTTTGAACATATCAATTATGTTTTCAAGGAATCCCTTACCCATATATTCAATGAGCATATCCCTTAGTTCATTATCGGTCATAATTTTAAAAATGAGGTTGAGAGTTATTTTGATCTCTCAACCTCAAGCCTTAATTCTCAATGATCCTTTACTCTGGTTCAAATCTTGACTCAAGCCTCTTCATTAACTGTGGCATGGTCGTATATTCAAGGTCATCAAGACCGAGCCTGTGTGGCTCAAATGGTCCATGAACACGGAGATAATTTCCTATCTCATTTGCCTTCTGCCTTGCATAATCAAAGGCAGGATCATCAAAAAGGTCCCTTGGGCCTATGAGTCTTCCATTTGCTATCTGAAACCCTGCTGCTATAACCCTTGGAGGACCATCAAACCTTGTAGGATTTGCCTTATCAAAAGAAACTGGCATTAATGGGCCGTGGTGTGAACCCCTCATCCAGCCCTCAACTATGTGAGGGAATGAAAAAGGCTCAAGGGCCTCACCCACAGCAGGCAGACCTGCCTGACATCTCACTATCAGTACAGGATCATCCTTCCCCACATATTTACCAGCAATAAGGCTAAGTTTCTGCGTGGATGCTACTGCTGCGATCTCACCCTTCTTTGTATAAACCCTTCTTATCATATAACGCCTCATCGCTCCAATAAACATCAGGAGGTCATAGAGTTCCTCCGGTGTATGAAGTTTAATACTCCTGTGACCATAGACATCTACAACCTCAAAGGTAAATCCATCATGCATTGAAGGGTCAATGACAAGCCCTGCTGTATTGAAGGGGTCTGCAAACATCTTGAAAACAGGAAGATTCCAGGCACCAGGCGATGTCTTATCAGCCATGAATACTATCACCGGTTCAGATTTTCTTTCCACAAACTCCATCTCAGCAACACCCGGGCCCATCCCCTTAACATTCCCTGAAAAGGCATCAGCAAGGAGGTCCTGACCCGCACCGTACATCTTAAGTTCCTTTGCCACCTCTGTTGCTGCAAGGAATGTATCCCAGGCAAGTTTATGAATCTCTTCATTATCAATCCCTTTTTTGTGGGTCATGACAAGTTCCATATCATCTCCACAACGCATTACATGAAAGTCAGTAATTGCACCCCTGCCCTGTGCCTCCTTTAATCTTTTTCTTGCAACCTCCATCATATCTGGATGGATTGCACAATGACCAACGAAACCACCAACATCAGCCTTGATAACACTTAGGGTAATCTTTTCAGACATGACAATCCTCCCAATTTTATAATAATGACCGCCTGATTACAGGCAATTTAATTCTATTTATTCTGGGATGAAAAAATCAATTGTTCCCAGAATCTATGGCGCTATCAACACACACTCTATTTAAAGGGCAGCTATGCCTCACCAAAGCAGTTATCTGCCAGCAGGTCTTACTTTGTTCTATTTGTCTCCTGCTGTCTTCTGTGCTTATAATACTTCCTTAGCAAGGCTAACGGCTTCAGAGCTTTAGAAAGGTCTATTATTTTTTTAAACTCCTGCTGAGCCTTCTTTCAATAGATGCAACCTTTTCATCGAGCCTGTTTGGTTTGCCCTTTCTGTCATCAATTGTGATTGTGGTTATAGCCCTCTCTGCCTTCGTCATAACTGTCTCGTGACATTTTTTTATAAGGTCGAATACTTCAGGCCATTCTCCTTCCACAACCGTTCCCATTGGATTCACCTTATAAGGCATACCACTTTTATCAACTATATCAAGAACCTCAGCAAGGTAATCACCTATGCTACTACCTACTCCTACCGGAACAATACTGAACTCAACCAGCATGGGACACCTCCTTAAATCAGGCTGAAGGCTTGAGGATAATATTCCTCAGCCTTCAGCCATAAGCCTTAAGCCTGTCCTCAAGCTTACCTTATAGCATCCTTAAAGGCCTTGCCCGCAGTAAATCTCGGTACCTTCATGGCAGGAATCTTGATCTCTTCACCTGTCTTGGGATTACGACCCTTCCTTGCCTTTCTTCTTGAAACAGCAAAGGTCCCAAAACCAACTAATGTTACCTTTTGCCCTTTCTTGAGGGCTCCTTTAATTGCATCAAGTGTGGCATCCAGTGCCTTTGATGCCTGTGCCTTTGAAAGGCCTGCTCCAGCAGCGATCTTCTCAATAAGCTCTGCCTTAGTCATAATAAATCCTCCCTCTTGAAATTAATATAGCTGAAAGACTATCAGCTTAGATTTTATTGTGATAAAATAAAGTATCAGGAAATATATTTTTTGTCAAGGGATGTGTTAATGAGTTATAATCTTATATGCTTCTGGAACTGTTAATCAAAAACCTTGCCATAATAGATAACCTCTCAATAACATTCAAACCTGGACTCAATGTCCTTACAGGTGAAACAGGTGCTGGCAAGTCCATAATAGTGGATGCCCTGAGCCTTGCCTTGGGAGAAAGGGCAAGTGCTGAAATTCTAAAAGAGGGTGCCCAGGAAGGCTCAGTTCAGGCCCTCTTTGATATACAGGATATAAGACTGCCAGAGGATTTTCCTGCCAGCGAAGATAATAGCCTCATCGTAAGAAGGATCCTTTCAACTTCCAGTAAGGGCAGGGCCTATATAAATGACAATATTGTAAATTTATCTACACTGCAGGCACTTGGCTCACTTCTTGTTGATATTCACAGCCAGCATGAGCACCAGAGTTTAATGAACAAGGAGAAACAGATTGAGGTCCTTGACTCATTTGGAGGTCTTGAAGGTCTCAGGGAGGAATACAAAAAACTCTTTATTGAAACTAATAATCTCAAAGAAGAGATCAGAAAGATAGAGGAAAATATTAAATTCAAAGAACAAAGGATTGACCTTCTCAGATATCAGATTAATGAGATAACTCAGGCCCAGCTAAAGCCTGATGAGGAGGAAAATCTGAAACAGGAATTTAATATACTGAAGAATTCGCACAGACTCTCAGAGGCAGTAAACCTCGCAAGAGACCTTTTATATGAAGCAGAGGATTCATGTCTTGAAAGGATAACAAAGCTCCTTCAAAGATTGAAGGACCTTTCAACCATAGACCCGCAACTTATGGAAACAGTTGAACTTCTTTCTCAGGCAAGGCCTTTACTGGAAGAGGCTTCACAGGGACTCAGGTCACTTAAGGAAAAATATAATATAGACCCCCGGAGATTAGATTATCTGAATGAAAGACTGGACCTCATTGAAAGACTGAAAAAGAAATATGGTGCTTCCATAGGTGAAATTCAATTACATCTTGATAAGGCCAGGCAGGAATTAAGCAGCCTGGAGGGCTCAGAAGATAAACTCTCATTCCTGAAAAAAGAGCTGGAAGAAAAAAAAGTTACCCTCTTAAAGCTTGCAGAAGAACTTTCTGAAAGGAGGGGAAAAGCAGCACTTATAATAGAAGAGGCAATGGAAAAGGAGCTGAAAGAGGTAGCCCTTGAAAAGGCTCAATTCAGAGTAAATCTGAGGAGGCTTAATGAACCTGCAAAAAATGGAATAGATGACATTGAATTTGAATTTTCAGCAAATCCGGGGGAACCTCCAAAACCCATAACAAAGATAGCCTCAGGAGGAGAACTTTCAAGGCTCATGCTATGCCTGAAGGTTATTCTTGCAGAGGTTGACAGAATACCTGTTTTGATATTTGATGAGGTGGATGCTGGGATCGGAGGTGTTACAGCAGATAAGGTTAGTCAGAGGCTCAAAGAATTATCAAGGCAGAGGCAGGTTCTCTGCATAACACATCTCCCCCAGATAGCCTCACGGGCAGACCATCACATTAAGGTAGAAAAGATCCAGAAAAAGAACTCAGTGGAAGTGAGGGTGAAAAGCCTTACCGACACGGAAAGGCAGGAGGAGATTGCAAGGATGCTGAGCGGGAAGATAACAGATGCTTCTTTGAAGCATGCAAAGGAATTACTGAAGGAGTCAAGATGAATGCAAAGACAGTTAAAAAAACAAAGGGTAGGATAGAGATATCAAAGGAGTTATGCAAGGGTTGTGGCTATTGTGTAGAGGCCTGTCCAAAATCAGTTATCAGGATAGGAAAGAGGTTTAACAGGATGGGATATTTTATTGCAGAGGTCAGTAAACCCGAGGATTGCACGGGCTGCACTGCCTGCGCAGAGAGCTGTCCTGATATGGCAATACTTGTGTGGAGAGAAGAGGGGTCCCCAAAAAATCCAAAGATTTTTTGGGGTGCACATGAAGAATGATTGCCATCATTGATTATGGCATGGGGAACTTAAGAAGTGTTGAAAAGGCATTCCTGAAGATAGGAGCAGAGGTAACTGTCACAGGAAGACCTTCAGACCTGGATAAGGCGGAGGCTCTGGTTCTTCCAGGTGTGGGTGCCTTTGCTGACTGCATGAAAAACCTTCAGGAAAAAGGTCTCCTTGAGACAGTTGTTAGTTCCATTAAAAAGGGCAAACCCTATCTTGGTATATGCCTGGGTCTTCAAATATTGTTTGAAGAATCAGAGGAATTTGGTCTTAACCAGGGGCTCAGGATTATTTCAGGGAAGGTACGGCGTTTTTCCTTTAAAAATAAAGGGCTTAAGATACCTCATATGGGATGGAACAGCATTAAAATAATTAAAATGGCACCAATATTCAAGGATGTTCTTGATGACAGTTATTTCTATTTTGTCCATTCCTATTATGTAGAGCCATCTGATACCTCTGTGATTTCAACAATCACTGAATATGGTCATCCTTTCGTATCATCAATCTGGAAGGACAACATAATTGCCACGCAATTTCATCCTGAAAAAAGTCAGGCGCTTGGTCTGAAGGTGCTTAAGGGATTTGTTGAGTTTGTAAAAAGGACATGATTACCTGTTTTCACTCTGCACTCAAAACACTTAATGGCAGCAAAAGTCACCATTGCATTAAAGCTGAATATTTAAGACCCTTAATAATAGATTAATAAGGCCTCCAAACAAAATAGCGCTGGGAAAAACAACAAAGACTATCATAAGTGCCATCTTCATACCGAATTCTTTAATCATCATCAAAAAATGGGCAAGGCAGGGCACAAAAAGTGTAATAGTTATAAGGCTCACAAGGGACTGTAGAGGGTCAAGTAGACCCTCCTCTGCCATCTTATAAAGCCCTGCTGCTCCATAGTCCCTCCTGAGGAAACCGAGCAAGAATGCTTCTGTTGCCCTGGGAGGAAGACCGAGCATTTTTACAACAACAGGTGAAGCAAATTGCTTTATCCAGTCCAAAAGGGTAATTTTATGCAATATAAACAATATAAATGTGCCAAGCATAAAAAGTGGAACTGCCTCTCTTAAATACCAGACCACCCTGTTAAAGGTCTTGATAGCTACATTCTCAAAAACAGGCATCCTCATGGGAGGTATCTCCATGAAGAATTCTGAAGTCTCACCACGAACAATCCTTGATGCGATAGAACCCATGAGGAGAAGCACTCCAAGCACTGTTATAAACCATATTACAGCCGCCTTCAAGGACAGACTGCCAAGCATCCCGAGTATCACACCAAGCTGTGCAGAGCATGGAACAGCAAGGGCGAGCAAAAAAGCAGCGAGTATCCGCTCACGGGTTGTTTCAAGTATCCTCGTGGTCATCACTGCCATAGTGCCACAACCAAGCCCGAGAACCATTGGAAGCACAGCCTTTCCGCTGAGACCCATTATCTTGAACAATCTGTTTGACATTATTGCAAGTCTTGGTAGATAACCGCAATCCTCAAGTATTGAAAAGGCAATAAAAAATGTGGTTGTTATGGGGAAAATTATACCGATTGAATAAGTAATTGCCACTGTGATCACTCCGTAATCTCCGACGAGTGCATCCCTCAGGAAAGACACAGGGATAATCATCTCAACAATTTTTTTGAACATCGGGTTAAGATACTTTCCAAAAAGACCGTCTTCAAGAATGTCCACAAGGGTACCAGCACCAAAGACACCAACAAACTCATAAAGCATCAAAAGAACAAGCCCGAGGAAGGGCAGACCCCACAGGGGATGCATACTCAAGTTTCCAAGAAAACCGGCTATACCACCTGAACTGGCAGGGATTCTCTTTATCACATCCCTGGCAATATTTTCTGCAAGGACTAATCTTTTAGAATTTATTATAAGACCTGGATCTGCCTTTAATCTTTCAACACAGTTATCCCTGATAGCCTCTATCCTCTCTATAGTCCTTTCAGAAAGATGAGCCCTGAGCCAGGGTCTCAGACTTTCGTCACCTGAAAGTATCATCAATCCGATAGATCTTTTCGATATCCGGGATTCTGGAAGAAGTTTTTCAATATCCCTCAGTGCCTCTTCAATCGGTATTCCATAGTCAATTTTGAGAGAAGGTATCCCTGGATCGGCTGTGGCAGCCCTGAGATCAGAAATACCCTTTTTCTGTGAGGCTATGGTGCTAACAACAGGTATACCCAATAATTGTCTCAATTTTTTTTCATCTACAATAATACCCCTGTCCCTTGCCTCATCGACCATATTGAGGTCAATTATAACAGGGATACCCATCTCGGCAAGTTGAATTGTGATAAATAAACCCCTTTTAAGATTCTTTGCATCAATCACCTGTATAACTGCATCAGGCCTTGAATTAAGCAGGATATCTCTTGTAACCTTTTCATCCTCACTCATTGGGATAAGATTATTAATCCCCGGTGTGTCAATAATCAAATACCTCCTGCCATTCAATGAAGAAAAAGCAGAAGTTATCTCTATGGTCGTGCCTGGATAATTTGATACGGTGGCATATTTACCTGTAAGCAGACCGAAGATAACGCTTTTGCCCACATTTGGATTCCCTACAAGAGCAATCCTTCCATCTTCACCCTGAACAGCTCTCCTATGTACCAGACTTTCCTTCATCTTTAAATGTGACAATATCTTTTAGATTCAGATAAAATGGCAAAGCATAAAATTAAGGTTATAAATTTAATATTCTTTTCTGTAAATTACAGGTAATCTTAATGTAATGAATTTTTATATACCAGCTTAGCCCTCAGCCTTGCTGTGGAATTCGCTCGCTATCCATTTAATCAAGATTGCCCAATTTTTGCTATTGATAATTATTCTCATTTACTATAACAGACAGGACGAATTAAGTCAAGAAGACCTCTCTTTCGGGTTAGGACATCAGCACCAGGTGAAGAACTATAAACCGTGGTACAGAAGGCATAAGAAGCCTTTAATACCAAATGATGAGGCAGAGGCCGAT
>JBDOIG010000306.1:0-1320 GCA_041082235.1 Thermodesulfovibrionales bacterium
TGCCTCTCCAAGGCCTCCTACATAATTTGCGTATATACCAACAAATCCCCTTTTTATCCTGTCAACATCAAAAGGTCCACCACCAAGTTCTCTTCCATTCCAGAAAACCCAGGCCTTTCCTTTCTTTACCCTGACAGCTATCTTTTGCCAGCCTGACTCTTTCGGTATGCCAGCTGGAATATCTCTCATACCCCAGAATTTGAGATAAACAGGAAAATTCCTGGTGTCCAGACCAACATAAGCAAGATTAATAGTAGGATCATTGGTCTTGAAATCACAGACAACCCTGTAAAAGTTTCCTTTTATTGGATCTATCAAGAAGGCTATACCTGCGAGAGGTCCTTTGTTTCCTTCTGTAACAGGACAATATACCATCGCCTCAAGGTAAAAATTTTCCATCTGCTTTGTTACTGCATAACTGAGACTCGCGAAGCCACCAATATTTGTATTTTTGAGGACTCCTATCCCGTTGTCACCATCAGGTGCCTTCGTATCCTTTGCTCCCTCAAGATTATCAAGGTTGAAATAAGGGAAAAATGACCATCTCAGCTCAGGCCTTCCATCAGGGAAGCTATCCTTATAGATATCCTGGGCTTCTGCCAAGAATGGAAGAAAAAGAATGAATACTGAAATGATAAATTTAAAACCTCTTAAACCTCTCACCCTGAACCCCGCAGATAGGACATCTCTCGGGAGTTTTTCCAACGACTGTATGACCGCACACTGGACATATGTGAATCTCCCCTATATCAAGGTCACTCCCCCCCTTTACAGCATCCTTTGCCTCGGAATAAAGGGCTGAGTGGATCTTCTCAGCCTCAAGGGCATAATGCATTGATTTAATAGCCTTCTTTTCATCTTGAAGTTCAGCCACTGCCTTATAGGCAGGATACATCTCTTGCACCTCATAGTTTTCTCCCTCAATAGCAATATCAAGATTATCAATTGTGAGGTTGCTTCCATTTAGGGCATTCAAGTGATTTGTTGCATGAACCCTCTCTGCATAGGCAATTGCCCTAAAGAGCCTTGCAATATTCTTGAACCCTTCCTCCTCAGCCTTATCAGCAAAGATCAGGTACTTCATATGGGCCTGACTCTCACCCGAAAAGGCTGACTTCAAATTGTCCTTTGTCATGGGATGCATAAAAACCTCCTGAGGGATGATTTTTTCATATATATATCACATGAAAACCATTCTGTCAAGGAATCGCAATCTGCCCGCATTTGCCATTAGAAAATTGGCAGCCTGCCTCAAAGTCTTTACAATGCGACAATTTTTATTTTTTATGCAGCAAAAAGGTCTTCACCCAAAAGGTGAAG
>JBDOIG010000260.1:0-6741 GCA_041082235.1 Thermodesulfovibrionales bacterium
GGTATGCCTGCCTCTTTTGCAATCATGATACCTTCTCTAAGGTAGTCCATTATCTCGGGTATAAGTGCCTCATAGGTGGGATTCAATTGCATTGTCTTTGGTGTGCCTTTTATGTGCATGATAACAACAGGCACTTTATACTTAGCAACAACCTTCTTCATCTCAGAGTCAAATCTCAATCCACTTATATCATTCACAATTGATGCACCTGCTTCAAGGGCAGCCCTGGCAACCCTGGATTTGTATGTGTCTATTGAAATAGGCACTTTTATCTGTGCTGAGAGTTTTTTTATTACAGGGACAACCCTTCTTATCTCCTCTTCTTCCGGAACAGGCTCTGAGCCAGGTCTTGTGGATTCACCACCAATATCAATAATATCTGCACCACTTTCAATCATCTTCAGGGCATACTCAAGAGCCCTCTCGGATTCATAAAATAATCCACCATCGGAGAATGAATCAGGGGTTATATTGAGGATTCCCATTACATGGGTCTTTGAGGAAAGGTCAAGGTCAAAGTCTCTCCACCTGAGCCTCAATCTAACATCTCCATTATGCAGGCTGGAGCGATTGGGCTCTGTAGGATTCTATGAGTCTGTCTATTTCTGCTCCATCAACTGTCTCCTTTTCAAGGAGCAGGTTCACAAGGGCATCAAGTAATCCACGATTCTTTTTTATGAGGTCTTTTGAATATTCATACTGCTCTGTAACAATCTTCTTTACCTCTGTATCTATCTCCTCAGCTGTCTTTTCAGAATAGTCTTTATGCTTTGCCAGCTCCTTGCCAAGAAATATCTGTTCCTCCCTTTTGCCAAAGGTAAGAGGACCAAGTTTATCAGACATACCCCACTGAGTAACCATCTTTCTTGCAAGCTCTGTAGCGCGTTCAAGGTCATTGCCTGCACCTGTTGTCATATGTCCAAGGGCTATCTCCTCAGCAGCCCTTCCTCCCAGAAGAACAGAAATCGTTTTAAGGAGATAATCCTTTGAATAGGTGTATCTGTCATCCATTGGCAATTGCTGTGTAACACCAAGTGCCCTTCCACGGGGGATTATGCTTACCTTATGAATAGGGTCTGTGCCAGGTGTGAGTTTTGCAACAAGGGCATGGCCTCCTTCATGATAGGCGGTATTTCTCTTTTCCTCCTCACTTATAATCATGCTTCTTCTTTCCACACCCATAAGGACCTTATCCTTTGCTGCCTCAAAATCCTCCATATCAACTGTTGCCTTTGATTTCCTCGCAGCAAGGAGTGCTGCCTCATTTACAAGATTCGCAAGGTCTGCACCTGAAAAACCAGGCGTTCCCCTCGCAATTATCTCAAGATTTACATCAGAGGCAAGTGGTATATTCCTTGTATGGACCTTGAGTATCTCAAGCCTTCCTTTAACATCAGGCTGTGGAACAACAATCTGGCGATCAAACCTTCCAGGTCTTAAAAGTGCAGGGTCAAGGACATCAGGTCTGTTTGTTGCTGCAATGATTATTACACCTTCATTTGGCTCAAATCCATCCATCTCCACAAGGAGCTGGTTCAGGGTCTGCTCCCTCTCATCATGGCCACCACCAAGACCAGCACCCCTGTGCCTTCCAACTGCATCTATCTCATCTATAAATACTAGACAGGGCGCATTCTTTTTTGCCTGATCAAAGAGATCCCTCACCCTTGATGCACCAACTCCAACAAACATCTCAACAAAATCAGACCCCGAGATTGAAAAGAAAGGCACACCAGCCTCACCGGCAATAGCCTTTGCAAGAAGGGTCTTTCCTGTGCCTGGTGGTCCGACAAGAAGCACGCCCTTTGGTATCTTGCCGCCAAGTTTTGAAAACTTCTGGGGATCCTTAAGGAAATCTATTATCTCCTGCACTTCCTGCTTTGCCTCATCTATCCCTGCCACATCATTGAAGGTAACCTTCACTGATTTGTCAGATACAAGCCTCACCCTGGCCTTTCCAAAGCTCATTGCCCTGTTTCCGCCCATCTGCATCTGCCTCATGAAAAAAACCCATACCATTATTAAAAGGAGTATC
Source organism: Thermodesulfovibrionales bacterium (assembly GCA_041082235.1). Lineage (GTDB taxonomy): Bacteria > Nitrospirota > Thermodesulfovibrionia > Thermodesulfovibrionales > CALJEL01 > CALJEL01. The sequence goes on from JBDOIG010000260.1 coordinate 2,036, forward strand.
GGCCCAAAGGCATAGAAGGCATTAACATACCATGGCGTCTGCTCTGGTGGCTTTGCAATTATTTTTACCGAACGAGCTTGAAGTTCTTTAACAAGGTCAGGATAGTCAGGGCTGTAGGTCTTGAATTTTGAGCCATCCCTGAGTTTCCCGGAGATGTTATTACCCCTTATAACTACCTCTTCAACCTGTGATGCCTGAACCTTGCTGAGGAAGTCTGAAAAGGATATCTCTGACTCAAGCCTTTCAGGCGTGCTCACGATGTTAAAGAGAAGGAGCATCGTGAGGATTATCAATAGCCATATTGTTAAACTTTTCATCATATTATTTTAACATTTAAAAAATCTAAAAGCTATAGACCTCCTTTCCAAGGAGTTCCTTCTGAAGGCTAATCAACCTCGCTATGCCAGATTGAGCAAGCATAAGAAGACCATCAAGTACTTCTTTCTTAAAGGGCTTACCCTCTGCTGTCCCCTGCACCTCCACAAACTCTCCACCACCTGTCATAACCACATTCATGTCCACCTCTGCAACTGAATCCTCTTCATAACAGAGGTCAAGTCTTGGTGAGCCATTCACTATCCCAACGCTCACTGCTGCAAGATAATCCCTGACAGGATTTTTCTCAAGAATACCATTTTTTATCATAACCCTTACCGCATCTACAAGGGCAATATAGGCACCTGTTATGGAGGCTGTCCTTGTGCCACCATCAGCCTGTATAACATCACAGTCAATCCAGATGGTTCTCTCACCTATAGTATCAAGGCTGATAATAGCCCTCAGCGCCCTTCCTATCAATCTCTGGATCTCATGGGTTCTTCCTCCTATCCTGCCCTGGGTGGATTCCCTTATCGTCCTTGTAGGTGTGGAGCGGGGAAGCATGGAATACTCTGCAGTAAGCCATCCCTTTTTTTGGTCCTTTAAAAAGGGAGGGACCTTCTCCTCAACAGATGCGGTACATATTACCTTTGTATTCCCGAGCTCTATCAATACAGAGCCCTCAGCATTTTTTATAAATCCCCTCGTGATCTTCACCTGTCTGAGCTCATCATTCTTCCTTCCATCAGGCCTCATTAAGAACCTCCACAAGATTGATTTTTTCAATATTATCTATCTTTTCACCAAGAAATTTCTCTCCTACCCTGACAAACCTTTCTGGTGAGTCTGTTACATAAAAGGTATAAGAGGCCTTCCCTGAATTATTTTTAAGTTTAAGGTTCTCCAGTGTCTCGTTTACAATCTTTGCTGTCTCCTGTGCTGAGTCCACAAGTGAAACATCATTGCCCATCACATCTGATATAACTGCTTTAAGCAGGGGATAATGGGTGCAACCAAGAATCAGGGTGTCAATACCTTTATCTTTTAATTCTTTTAAATATGCCTCTGCTACAAGCCTTGTAACCTCACCTGAAAACCACCCCTCTTCAACAAGGGGTACAAAAAGAGGACAGGCCTTTGAAAAGACCTGAACTGAGCTATCTATTAATTTAATCGTCTCAGGATAAGCCATACTCCTCACAGTTGCCTCTGTTCCAATAACACCAATCTTTTTATTTTTTGAATTTTTAACAGCAGCACTTGCCCCTGGTTCTATAACACCTATAACAGGCACAGAAGTTATTCTTTTTATTTCCTCAAGGCTCAGGGATGAGGCAGTATTACAGGCAATAACAAGAAGCTTTATTCCCCTTGCAAGAAGAAACTCTGTATTCTCAATAGAATATCTGGTAACGGTCTCCTTTGACCTTATGCCGTAGGGAACCCTTGCGGTATCACCAAGATAGATTATGCTTTCTTCAGGAAGGAGTTTCTTGATCTCTTTAAAAACCGTGAGACCTCCCACTCCTGAGTCAAATATACCTATTGCCTTATTATTCATTATGCTAATTTAAACCCCTTTTCTATCTGAAACTCTAAATTTCTAATCCTGTTTGGTGGAGGCGGCGGGAATCGAACCCGCGTCCAGAAGTCCTACACTCAGGCATCTACATGCTTAGCCTGCATATTAAATTTTCGGCTTAAGGGTTTGCCTGCAGGCAGGCATCCTGAGGCCTACATCCCGTAATTCTCACCAGATCCTACGGGATTCTCAGACCTGGCCAGCCTGCTTAGCTGTCATCACTCCCGAGACACAGGCGATCTCAGGGTGATGTGCTGCTTTTAATTAAGCAGCGAGTGCCAGTTCGTTGTTGGCGTCTGTTATTTCCCATCTTTTTACGTGGTGATGGGGCCACGACATGCCACCTGAGTCTCGATAACCCCTGTCGAATCCATTCGCCCCCTGTAGAAGGTCAGATGTCAGAGATAGATTACCAATCCCGACCCTGATCTCAAACCCCTGACCTCCGCGTAACCATTGCCCGTGCTATCTCTCTCTTTGCCTCTCTCTCTTTAATGGCCTCACGCTTTTCAAAGAGCCTTTTTCCTCTGGCAAGCCCTATCTCAAGCTTTGCCCTGTTTTTTTTGAAATAAATCTTGAGGGGGATTATTGTATATCCCCTTTGCTGGCTCTTTCCCCTCAGCCTCTCAATCTCTCTTCTGTGAAGAAGGAGTTTTCTTGTTCTTAGAGGCTCATGATTTGTTATATTACCATGGCTGTAAGGCCCTATATGGCAATTCAGGAGAAAGGCCTCATTATTTTTTATTATAACATAACTATCCTTGAGATTTGCCCTTCCTTCCCTCAGCGCCTTGACCTCTGTACCCAGAAGCACAAGACCTGCCTCAAAGGTCTCTTCTATAAAATAGTCATGATATGCCTTTTTGTTTTCAGCAACTATCTTCATATTAAAAGAATAACCCTGAAGGGATAAAAAAGTAAACAATAAACCTAATATATGGTCATTTGATAGGATCAATAAAAACTTTCAATTTGACAGAGGATACAAAGGGTGCTATTATTAATATATATAGTGGAGCAAATCAGTCCTGTTTAGGACTGATATTATTAACCTTTTAAGACCTCAGAAAGGAGGTTACAATGGCAACAGCAAGAAGCATAGATTACAGAGGTATCTGCGAAGAGGTTTACAGTGAACTTGATGATATGAAAGGAAGGCTGAATAAAATGATTGATCACATAGAGGTGCTGGGGCCTGAGTTAAAAGAGAAGTTCAGGCCTGTAATCAGACATCTTGATGAGATTATTAACACAATTGAATGGAAGATGGAGATATTTACAAAAGTATGTCCCTTTGACTTCAGTGGGTATCATAAGGAAGTAGAGACTACCAGTTCCGTCCCTCTGACAGAAAGACCTGAAGAGCTTTCACCTGGTTATGTTGGAGGTTAATACCTCAGGCAGGGCTACTAAAGTAGCCCTGCCACTCTTTACCCCTTATCCTCACAGCACCTGATTTGCCTTCTTTCCCATTAATTGAATATTCTATACCAAGAAACTTTTTAAGAACCCAGAGGTTTGTTATAAGATGCCCTGTTATCTCAGAGGTTGAAAATTCTGAAATCTGCTCAGTAAGACTCAAGTAAAGGACAATCTGGTCTGCCATATTTGGATCAAGGGCCTTTGAGGTGCTTAAATGTCTCAATAATCTTTCTCCCACTTCTTCTCCAACCTTCTCAGCCCTTTTTCCCTTCTCACCAAGGCTCGAAAATCCAGCGATTGAATCTTCATGCATAGCCTCTATAAAGATAAAAGTGCCCTGACCCGGTGATTTCAAAGAAAGGCATTTAATCTCCGCATTCACAGATAGATGAGAGATCTTTTTAAGAAAAGCCTCTCTCTGTCTTTCGGCAATCGATAAAGGAAGATTCGCAACGCCTGAGATCCCTTCAATCCTCACGGGTCTTCCAGGCTCAAGAATTCTTAGTGGCCTTATCTCCTTTGCAGGCTCAATCTCTGCCCTTATACAACCGCCTCCCCTTGGATAGAATCCATATTGCTCTATTGAGAGATTTAAGTTTATACCAATTCTCTTTAGAAACTTGCAAAATATCCTTTCTACATAATGATAACAGGGGCTCATGGGGACATGTGTACCACCCTTGAGGATAACAAGGCTTTTATCTCTGGAAAAAGCAAGACAGGGAAGAACAGTCTGCAGCACTAACATTGTTGAACCTGCTGTACCAATATCATAGAAGATTTCACCGGGCTTTATATCCTGAGGCTCAAAATAAAGCTCTGTAGAACCTATCTCATCACCCTTAACCCTTGCAGAGGATATTAATTGCATAATCCTTACAGCAGTAAGATGCTGGGGCATAAGCCCTGGTTTTTTCCTTCTCCGCCTTATATTGAAAATCCTGAAAGGTTTTCTGAGAAGGCACGAAAGGCCCAAGGATGTCCTCAATATCTGACCTCCACCCTCTCCAAAAGAACCATCTATCTCAATTATCTCTGACATGCCTGCACCTTGGATCAGGTCTTGTGAGATCCCTGTAAATGCTATAACTCACTGCAGGGCATCCACCATGACAGAATGCCTTTACATGGCAGGCATCAATGTCACAATTGTTTTTGGTCTTTTTTCTGAAAAAATCAAGGACTGGATTTTTCAGAATCTCCTCAAGCTCTGTGTCAAATATGTTACCAAGTCTGAATTCAGGGAATCTGAAGAAGAGATAACAGGGGAACACAGAGCCATCTGGCATTATGGATATCTTTGTTGAACCAGCTGGGCATCGCCACTGAGCCTCTGAAATAAAACCGCTGCAATAAACTGGTCTGAGTGCTGGATAGATCTTGC
>JBDOIG010000263.1:0-2997 GCA_041082235.1 Thermodesulfovibrionales bacterium
TTGTGCAGGTGATACAGAATCCTTTCTCAGGGCATCAAAACCAACAGTTGCAGAGATAGTGCTTGATATCTTGAGCGTTGATTATCATGAGACCATAATGGCTCCATCAGGAAAGGGTGCTGAAAAGTCCCTTATGGATGTTGTCAAGAATCTCAAAGGTCAGTATATTGCTATTGTGGAGGGAGCGATTCCAACAAAGGATGACGGTGTTTATTGCTGTATTGGTGGAAGGACTGCCCTGAGTATCGCAAGGGAAGTATGCGGTAATGCCCTTGCCACCATTGCAGTTGGCTCCTGTGCATCCTGGGGCGGAATTCCATCAGCATCTCCCAATCCCACTGGTGCTGTGAGTGTTAAAAAGGCAGTACCTGGTGCAAAGGTTGTGAATCTCCCTGGATGTCCTATGAATGTGGAAAACCTTACAGCAACAATAGTTCACTTCCTGACATTTGGAACACTCCCCGCACTTGACAGTCATGGAAGGCCCTATTTTGCCCATGGTAAGAGGATACATGACAACTGCGAGAGACGGGCACACTTTGATGCGGGTCAGTTTGTCCGTCAGTGGGGTGATGAGGGTCACAGGCTTGGTTGGTGCCTCTATGAGATGGGCTGTAAAGGTCCTGAGGCATATTTCAACTGCCCAAGTGTAAAGTGGAATGAAGGCACATCATGGCCTGTTCAGGGAGGTCATGGCTGTATCGGCTGTGCAGCAGAGCATAACTGGGATAAACTCTCACCCTTTTATCAGAGGCTTCCAAAGGTCCCGGGATTTGGTATTGAATCCACTGCAGATAAGATCGGTACTGGTATAGCAATTGCTACAGCAGCAGGTATTGCTGCCCATGCAATTGTAAAGGCAGTAAAAGGCGATAAAGAAGAGAAATAAAACTTAATTTTCAAGAAGGAGGTTTTTATGGCAAAGATTGCAATTGATCCAATCACGAGGATTGAAGGACACCTGAGGATTGAGGCACAGGTTGAGGGTGGCAGGGTTGTTGATGCCTGGTCATCAAGCACCATGTTCAGGGGAATTGAGATCATCCTCAAGGGAAGGGACCCGAGGGAGGCATGGTTATTCACTCAGCGAATATGAGGGGTTTGAACAACGGTTCACGCAACCGCCTCGGTGAGAGCGGTAGAGAATGCCCTTGGAATAACCATACCTGATAATGCAAGGATTATAAGAAATCTTATATCAGGTATCCAGTATGTTCAGGACCATGTAATACACTTCTATCATCTCCATGCACTTGACTGGGTTGATGTTGTAAGTGCCCTTAAGGCAGATCCAGCGAAGACCTCACAGCTTGCCCAGTCCGTATCAGACTGGCCAAAGTCATCAGCAGATTATTTCAGGACAGTCCAGCAGAAGCTGAAGACCTTTGTTGAGTCAGGACAGCTTGGTATATTTGCAAATGCCTACTGGGGACATCCAGCATACAAGCTTCCTCCAGAGGCTAATCTCATGGCAGTTGCCCATTATCTTGAGGCCCTTGACTGGCAGAGGGATGTGATAAGGATGCAGGCACTCCTTGGAGCAAAGAATCCCCATGCCCAGACCTATCTTGTGGGTGGCATGTCCATACCTGTTGACCCGAACAGTCAGAATGCCCTCAATGCAGGAAGCATTGCCTTTATGCTCGGGCTTGCAAAGAAGGCCCATGAGTTTGTTGAAAAGGTCTATATACCTGACCTCCTTGCTGTTGCCTCCTTCTACAAGGAGTGGGCAAATTATGGAGCAGGTGTTGGTAATTACCTCTCATACGGACAGTTTCCTCTTGATAATGAGAGTAACACAGCAAATACCTATTTCCCCAGAGGCATAATAAAGAACAAGGACCTCTCAAAGGTCTATCCAGTTGACCACACAAAGATCACTGAATATGTAACTCATTCCTGGTATGAGTATCCTGATGGAGATGGAAGGTCAAGACATCCATGGGATGGAGAGACAAATCCAAGATACACAGGTCCGAAGCCTCCCTATGAATTTCTCAATACCGATGGAAAATACAGCTGGCTCAAGGCACCAAGATATGAGGACATGCCAATGGAGGTTGGCCCCCTTGCAAGGATGCTCGTTGCCTATGCCTCTGGTCATAAGAGGGTGAAGGAGGTAATAGGCAGTGTCCTCAAGCACCTTGGTGTTGGACCTTCTGCACTCTTTTCAACCCTTGGAAGGGTAGCTGCAAGGGGAGTGGAGACACTTATTACAGCGGAGATGCTTACTGTGTGGATAAATGAGCTTGCAGAGAATATGAAGAAAGGAGACCTGAAGATTCACAATGGAGAGAAATGGGATCCTTCCACATGGCCAAAGGAGGCCCAGGGATATGGGTTCTATGAGGCACCAAGGGGAGCACTCGGTCACTGGGTGAAGATAAAGGATGGAAAGATTGTCAATTATCAGTGTGTTGTTCCGAGCACATGGAATGGCTCTCCAAGGGATGCAAAGGGTCAGAGAGGACCTTATGAGTCTGCCCTTCTTAATACACCTGTGCATGACCCTGAAAGACCTGTGGAGATACTTAGGACAATCCATTCCTTTGATCCATGCATGGCCTGTGCTGTCCATGTGGTTGATGCAAGGGGAAGGGAAGTCACAAGGATAAAGATTGTATAAGTTTAAGGGGGCCACTGGCCCCCTTATTTTAAAAGGAGGCTCTTATGCTTAAGAGGGTTTATGTCTGGGAGTTTCCTGTGAGGCTTACTCACTGGGTAAATGTTCTTTCAATAGTAATGCTCAGCATCACAGGTTATTACATAGGAAATCCCTTCATGCATGCCTATAGCTCAACCCAGTATATAATGGGATGGATGAGGTTTCTTCATTTCAGCTTTGCCTATCTCTTTACCTGCAGTTTTATCCTTCGTATATACTGGGCCTTTGCAGGCAATCCTTATGCAAGCTGGAGGGTCTTTAATCCATTCTCAGCTGAGAAGATAAAAGACCTCATTGAGATCTCAAAATTCTATCTCCTTTTAAGAAGGGAT
>JBDOIG010000264.1:0-3727 GCA_041082235.1 Thermodesulfovibrionales bacterium
CCTCCTCATCTGGCTCATTCTCCTTCACTTACCTAAAACCAGGTACTTATACAATTAAAACCTCTAAAGCAGGTTATACATTCCCTGATACAGATGTTACCGTTGGCCCTGACCAGTCTGTGATTATACAGGCTCAGTAAAACAAAGAGGCCCTGGCCATTGGCCAGGGCCTCTTTAAAAAGGAGCTTTATGAAAAAGATTATTTTTATAATTGCATTAGGTTTTATGGCAATCCTATTTTTGGGCTGCAAAGAAAAAAATATAGGCCAGAACTTATCTACAGAACAGATAAAAGAGGGCATAGAGGAATCAAAAAAGATAGTTGTGGCAAGGGTAAATGGTACAGAGATTACAATGCATAGCCTTATAAGGGAGATGAACATCATCGCGCCAAACATTATTGGAGATAAAAAGCCATCTCCTGAAATTACAGAAAGGATAAAAAAAATAGCACTCCAGAGGCTTATAACAAAAGAACTCTTTATACAGGAGGCAAGAAAAAAAGGAATAAATATCCCTGAAGCTCAGATCAACCATGTGATAGAAAATATCAAAAAAATGTATGGTTCTGAAAAGGCTTATGGAGATTATCTCAAAGAAAAAGGCCTGACAGAAGAGAAATTAAAGAAGGAGATAGAGAGGGGTCATCTCTATGAATTATTCACCGTAAAATTTGTCTATGAAAAGATAGAGGTAAAGGAGGAAGAAATAAATGAGAGGTTTGAAAGATTAAAGAATGAACATGGCATTAGAATTCCTGAGAATCTTGCTGAGGCAAGGCCTGTTATTGTGAAAATGATAAAGGCTGAAAAAGGAGAAAAGATCTTAAAGGAAATAGATGACAGGCTAAGGAAAGAGGCCTCCATAGAGATACTCCTTGATAAATCCAGGGGGTGAAATCACCCATCTGGGTTAAATAACATCCTCCCCTTTACCACCACTTTAATAATCATCAATTAAAACAATATTTTTTTTTGGCATACCTATTGCTTACTGAATTTAGTAGGAAAACCCTTCTTCTGACAGGCAAGGAGGTGAGAAAATTTTTAAATTTTAATTTGATTTAAAAATCCTGAAGGAGGAGGATTATATGAAAGGCAAATGGTTCATTCTATTGATTGTAATGTTTCTGCTTGTATCAGCATCAGAGGTTTTCTGTGCACATCCCTTTAATGTGGCCTTAAGGGATGCAGATGGAAATCTCATTACAGTTGGTTCAAATATACCCTATTCTCCAAAGCAGACCTGCGGCACAGGTCAATGTCATGACACCATTGCTGCGAGATACGGTCTTAACAATATCTATGAACACAATACACTCTATGCAACCAAAGACCATGGAACAGGCTCACCATCCTACACTAATCCCTATGATGTACCCTACCCTGAGCATGGAGTAACAGCAGGATTTCACTTCCAGCAGGGAAGGTCTACACCATGGGGTGATATCCAGAGAAACTATTATGGTCTTGCCTCATTCACAAGTTCACCTGGCATGTATGGTAAATATTGACCTCCGTCAAACCGCCAGTTGGCGGATCTTACAGAAAGCACCCCGGCAAGGTTTGATATGAGCAGCTTTGAGTTCGCCAATGGAACCTGTGGATGGTGTCATCCAGGTGGAGGAAGCCTTGAGTATGACAGGGCAGGATTCAGATACGACAACAGACCAAGCGGTCTTATACCGGGTGGGACATCAAATCCACAGAAAGATATGCACAAAGGTGATTATTATACCTTTGTACCTGGAACAGGTATTGTACCCAGGATTGATGCCTGGATTAATCAGGGTGTAGCAGAGACAGACTGCCTTATGTGCCATCTTGATTATCAGCAGGCAGGAAGATTTGCAAATCTTGAAAGAAACTATTCAGTTGCCGAACCTCCGTCTGCACCAGCAGTGCCTGATGACCCAAAGACCCTTAAAGGGCTTAAATATTCTGCAACAATCGGGCTTGCAAGAACAGGGCTGCTCACCGGAATAACTGTTGGCTCTCCAAATGTAAATCCTGATCTAAGCAACTGGTCATGGCAGAGTACTATCATACCATCCAACTGGATAACCAGGACACCTCCAAAGGAAAACTGTGCTCAATGCCACTTTCCAGATAGAAGCTGGTTTGGTCCTCCTGGTTCTGCACAGAGGGGCCCCTCAGATAAGCCCCTTGGGTTCACAAGTTATCAGAAGAGGATACCTGCAGGAACTGTCACGGATGATGATGAGATAGCAGGTGTTGGCGGTAAGGATGGGAAAAATGACAGTGCCTGGGACATTGTAAATGGAAGGGTTGAGGGTGGTAAAAGGGGTGAATCCATAAATGACACCAATAATCCTGATGCCCACATGGATAAGGGATTTGTCTGTGCTACCTGTCATTACACCCTCGGAGATGAAGATGGAGAGCTTTATGGACCAAAGACAGATTCATCAGGAAATATAATTGCTCCTCAGGTAAATATCAAAAAGATTGACCACCAGTTTGCAAAGGGTGATGCCTTTCAGGATACAAAGGGGATGGACCAGATTGATTATACTGTCACCTGTGAGAGCTGTCATATTACAAAGACACATCCGAATTCAGGTTCAGCTCCCACACCCACCCATGAGGGATTCCCTTCAATCCATTTTGTAAAGATCCACTGTAAGACATGTCATATTCCTGTAGTAAATGGACCGGTAAAACAGCCAGTAGCAGACTTCTCAGCAGGTCCCTTCAGGGGATTTGCAAGGGTTCAGGGAATAGAGATGCCAGTAACTGGAATAGGTCTAAAGCCCTTAAAGTCCTGGCAGAAAAGAGAAGATGGTATAAAACTTGTGCCCCACGGCACAATGGTAGCAAGTGTATGGGTTGATGGCTCTCCTTTAAAACCCACCTTCCAGAGATTCGCAAGGGCAGTTGCTGTAAATTACAGGGCATCTATTGGAGATGTAAATGGAGATGGTGTCTATGACTGGCCACTTAACAGACCGCACGATGGCGGCACAAGAATCGCCCATATAGTTAATGACCCCCAGGAGATAGCAGGCTTTGTGGCAAGACTGAACAATCCAGCGGGTTTTGGAATCTCTGGGGTGCCATCCATAACTGATCCTCTATTGAACCTCTACAATGTGGTATTCAGCATAAGTCACAATGTCCAGCCTATCACCAGAGATGCTTCAGGAAAGCCCGTCCCTGGCCCACTTAAGACCTATACTTATAAAAAACCTGATGGAACTGATGGCACATTCAGCAGAAACACCGGGCCGCTTGGAATTAATGGATGTATAGAGTGTCATTCAAGCACAAATCCAGATTCAAAGAATTACAGTCCAAAATCAATAGGATTCTTTGACATGGACTACACCCTCTATCTTAACTCAGCAACTCTTACGCAGACATGCACGGATAATGCAGGTACCATAGATGAAACCTGCACCTCAGGAAAAAGGAGGGTTAGATATGTGCTGAACTATAAAAGGTCAGATGGAAGTGCAAATAACATAGACCTCGGTGCAAGGGTTGGTCATGGTGAGCCCATCCCGAATATTATTAATCAGGCAGAAGTTCTTGGATACACCTCTTCTGAAATAGCCATGCTTACAGACCCATCAACCGCAGGTATCCCAAAACCAACAGCTCAATTCACTTACTCCCTTAACGGTCTCACAGTCTCTGTTAAAACCTCCTCAGCTGCATGCTCAAGCTCCGACTGCTCCTATAACTGGTCTTTCGGTGATGGCTCT
>JBDOIG010000304.1:0-1622 GCA_041082235.1 Thermodesulfovibrionales bacterium
ATCCCCGTGTTGTTTCAAAAAGGGTCATTGAAATAAATAACCCTGAGATACAAAAGCTGATTGGCAATGTTACTTTTTATTCTATAACATATCGCCTCTGGAAGATCGCAGGACTTGAAGATACCTGTGAGGATTATGGACACATTGCAATATACAGAGGTGGGATAAAGGAATCACCTTTTAAATTCGTGCTGGATTTGAATCATGTCTTTGAAAAAGACAGACCTGAAAGGGTTTGTGGTAATACAGCATTGATGCTCTCTAAAACAAGGTTTAAAGAGTATTTCGAGGTAGCGGGCTCATTTAAAAAACACTTTGGAACTTTTTCAGTCTGTGGTAATGTGACAACGAATGAAAAAATAACTCATAGTGGATATTCATGTTGCTAAGCAACATAAATAATTTCCAGGAGGTATGCCATGAAATATGGAGCAAGAAACAAGATTGATGCAACGGTCAAATCAGTAAAGAAAGGCGATGTTATGTCCCTTGTAAAATTTGATGTGTCTGCTCCCGCTGAAATGGCTTCTGTCCTCACAACAGAATCACTGGAAGACCTTGATTTAAAGCCAGGTGACACTGTCCAGCTTATTATAAAGGCAATCCATGTTTTGCCTGTAAAAGGATAGAAGGAGGTTAAAGTATGAAAAAAACAAATATTATCTTGATTAGCCTTTTAACGCTATTAATTTCTTGTTTCTCTGTCTCCATTATATCGGCTCAGGAAATGCCAACAAAGAATAATCCTCTCATAATTGACAAAAACAACAAAAGGGTGCTTATCTACACGGAGATTAATGTAATGCATCTTTATCAGCCCACAGTTCACTGGGGAGTGGTTTTCAAAGATGGAAGATTTGGAGATCGGGCTATTTTAAAGGCCTACTGCAATCAGCTTGATTTTTATGATGCCTTAATCCAGATAGGTGCAAAACCTGGAAACAATCTTACAAAAGAATCTGTAGGCAAATATGTTGAGGGAGATGAGCTTATAGTGACAGCAATAATAGAAGGACAGGATAAGGAGTTACCCTTAAGCGAGATATTCGAAGATTCTTCAGGCAAGGGATTCAAGATAAAGTTTGGTGGTAACAGGATAGCCTCCGAGAAAGAAAAAACCGGTTGTATTACCTGTCTTGAAAGCTGCTGGATTTCCATTACAAGCAATGCTTCATATCCGATGACCAGTCCTTTGCAAAGGTTCGTTTCACCAAATTCTCATTTTAAAGGTAACACAAAGGTCTTGCCCTCTAAGGATGGGCAGCCTGTAATCCTTATTTATAAACTGGCTAACAAAGGAAAGTCCCATGCTCATTGATGCAAGAGGTGAGGTCTGTCCAAAACCAGTGATTCTGGCTGAGGAGGCCCTTTCCAAAATAAGTGAGGGTATCCTTGAGATACTCGTTGACAATGAGGCATCAGTGAAGAACCTTACGAGGTTCGCAAATAAAAATGGCTTCTATACAGAGAATATTAAGGAAGACAACTACTGGAGGGTAAAGATTGTGAAAGGTTATCCATGCGAGATTCAGCCAGAGGCAGTTACAGAAGAAGAACCCTCAGCGCCTGGCCCCCAGCCTTCAGCCTATTTCCTGATTGTTGCCACTGATACAATGGGAAAG
>JBDOIG010000313.1:0-1080 GCA_041082235.1 Thermodesulfovibrionales bacterium
GCCCCTTTGAGCTTTATAAAGGCCTTGAGGCATACCCCGATAATCAGAAAATGTTTCTAATAGCAAATTTGGGTCGTTATGCGTGATGAGTTACGTGATTTTCTTATCACTCTCACTCATTACGGATCACTCATCACGGCTCACGAATTCAAAATAATCCTCACTGCCTCAGCAAGATTCTCTGCCACATGGTCTGCCTCTGGATGGCCTTTTAGTTCGCCTGTCTTTACAAGTATTGTCCTTGCACCAACTGCCTTTGCAAGCATAATATCAGAGTCCTTGTCTCCAACAACCCATGAGCCTTTAAGGTCAATATTATGCTCTGCCCTTGCCCTGAGGAGCATGCCTGGCTCTGGCTTTCTGCATTCGCAATGGTCATCTGGAACATGGGGACAGTAATAGAAATCATCAAAGCCATATCTTTCTATAAAAACTGCATTTATCTCCTTTGCATTCTTCTCTTCTACTATGCCTCTTGCGATTCCTGATTGATTTGTCACACCTATTAATTTAAAACCACCATCCCTGAGTCTCCTTAATTCCTTTATATCCTCAAATACCTCAAGCCCTGATGGGTCATTAAGATAACCTGAGTCTTTGCAGATAGTTCCGTCTCTATCAAAGAAAACTGCCTTATGAGAGGGAATCAAGCCCTTTATAGCCTCAAAGACCTCATCCACCTCTATGGCCTCCATGCAGGTCATCTTCTCACAAGTCCTCTTAAAACAGGGACTACAATCTATATCTTTTTTTATAACTATATCCCTGAATCCCCTTGGACCTGTAAGCTCTGGAGAGGTTGAGCCAAAGAGTGCCACAAGGGTTGTGCCAGCTGCATAGCCTATGTGCATCGGGCCAGAGTCGTTGCTGAGCAATATGTCACACTCTGATATTATTGCTATCAATTCCCTGAGGTTGGTCTTACCTGTAAGAATCATTATGTCCTCACCATTAATATTCTTTCTGATCTCCTTTGCTATTTCTATTTCTTTATCTCCACCAAGAAGCACCACACTGCCACCACTATAAGCAAGAAAGGCATCTGCTACAGCGGCAAACCTCTCAGGAAACCACCTCTTT
>JBDOIG010000006.1:0-2320 GCA_041082235.1 Thermodesulfovibrionales bacterium
GAAGAGGTAGCAGAGAAAAAAAGAAATGCCTCTATAGCCTTTTCCCTGAATAGACTTATCCTCTCTCTGGAAGCCAGCATAAAAAATTATACTTCAGAATAGCTTAAGGATATGTTACAGAAATGTTAAAAGATTGTAACAATCAAGTTACCGTTACCTTTCGAGCAGCCTGTTTCTTCTCCTGCTTGTATTTCAAAGGATAATTTTCTGGATGTTCAAGATTATCAAGTTCAAAATCGATATCCAGATCTGGCCAGTAGAGATGATAACCATGAAGTAATTGAACATTATGAATCAAACTTACTGGTTGTTCCCTAAAGTAAGGATATCTCTCATAATCCAGAAAATACTCTTTGCCTTTAACATAAAGCCATATTCCGGAGGGTGTAATATTTTCAACACTTACCAAAGTGCCTTTGCCATGCCTTGATGATTTCATTTTTGTGTGCCTCAACAATTTTCTGTATCTCCTTTAATTTTACAGGATTTAATCCATAAGATGTAGCAAGTGATACTAAGGGTTCTATCCAAAATTTTGCCTCTCCATCCTCACATGTCACATGAACATGCATCCTTTCTTCCTAGTTTGAAAGGAAATAGAACCTGTACCCTTTCTCTCTAAATATCGTTGGACTCACCTAATTGTATTTTACCTTAAAAAAGGCGAAACCACTCAACCTCTATTTTTAATAAGACTTAAGCCATAGGCTGAAGAGCTGAACCCTTCAGCCTTCAACCTTAGCCTCAAGAAAATATAATGTTATTTCCTCTCCTCCCTCTTAAGCAAATCCTCTATCTTCACACCCACCTCTGGCTCTCCACCAAACATTGAGCCTGTCCTTTTTTTTGCAAGCCTCTCCATGGCAAGCTCATAAGCCTTTGCTGGAAGGGGAATATATTTAACCTCTCTTACAAGCTGTGAAGCATTCTTGAGATAGAACTCTACAAACTCCTTTACCTCTGCTCTTTCAAGGGACTTAAGATTTACATATATAAATATCGGTCTTGAAAGTGGCTGGTATGAACCATCCATTACGGTCTCAGTGGATGGAAGCACGGGTTTTCCTGTCTTAGGATTAACGATTGGAACAAGTTTCAGTTTATCCCTGTTTTCTTCATAATAGGCAAGGCCAAAATATCCGAGGCTGTATTTATCACCGGCAATTCCCTGCACAAGGACATTATCATCCTCACTGGATGTATAGTCTCCCCTTGATGCCTTTGGCTTCCCAACTATTGCCTCAGTAAAATAATCAAATGTCCCTGAGTCAACACCAGGCCCGAAGAGTTTAAGCGATGCATCAGGCCACCCCTGTCTTATCTGAGCCCATTTTGTAACCTTTCCCTGTGAAGCAGGTTCCCAGATTTTTCTAAGCTCATCAACTGTCAGTTTATCCACCCATGTATTTTTTGGACTTACCATCACAGCAAGACCATCATAGGCAACAGGAAGCTCTATAAATTCAATGCCATTCTTCTTACAAACCTCCATCTCTGTCTTCATTATGGGCCTTGAGGCATTGGATATGTCTGTCTCGCCACGGCAGAATTTTTTAAAACCTCCGCCTGTTCCTGATATTCCGATGGTAACCCTCACCTTCCCTTTCTTTGCCTTCTGGAATTCCTCACCTGCTGCCTCTGTAATTGGATAAACCGTGCTTGAACCATCAATCTTGATAACAGAACCAGTAGCAGCTGAGATCTTAAAGGTGATTAATATCATGAGCAGACCTATCAAACCTGAAAAAACTTTTTTAAACATAATCTACCTCCTGAAGATTTTTATTTAGTTTAATAATACTATAAAATTTTTACCTGAAGATTAAGGAATTGTTAAGATTGTATTAAAACCTCTGTTTAAGAGACCTGTTTTAAAGGTGCAAAAATCTTTACCTTTGTCCCAATGCCCGGTGTACTATCTATCTCCATAGTCCATCCATGGGCCCTGACAAGATGCTTCACTATGGCAAGCCCGAGACCTGTTCCACCAAGCTCTCTTGACCTTGCCCTGTCAACCCTGTAAAACCTCTCACCGAGCCTTGGAAGATGTTTTCTCTCTATGCCGCAGCCTGTATCATCAATGAACAGGATTATCCTTTCCTCTTCCTTCTCAGCACCTACGGTCACACCACCAAGGTCAGTAAATTTTATAGCATTGTCAATTAGATTAAGCAGTATCTGAAAGAGTCTATCCCTGTCAGCCCTAATAGCTATTCCATCGGGTATGGCCTTTTTTATATAAAGCCCTTTTGCCTTTGCCTTTTCCTGTATAAGTGTAAAAAGTGAATCAATAAGCTCTGAGAGGTTAATATCCTCTATT
>JBDOIG010000007.1:0-2652 GCA_041082235.1 Thermodesulfovibrionales bacterium
GAAGAGGTAGCAGAGAAAAAAAGAAATGCCTCTATAGCCTTTTCCCTGAATAGACTTATCCTCTCTCTGGAAGCCAGCATAAAAAATTATACTTCAGAATAGCTTAAGGATATGTTACAGAAATGTTAAAAGATTGTAACAATCAAGGTACTGTTGCCCTGCGAGCAGCCTGTTTGACCTGCGCTTACCTCAAGGCATAGGATCGCCATTTTATGGAAAAATTTTTAAAAACTACGGGATTCTTATAAATCTCATTATATCAAAGTGTCTATCAAAGGCAAAGACCTTTTTCATCCTGTACCTTTTCATCATTATAAAACTAACAGCATCTGTATAACTGAAATCCTGGTCATAATATTTTTTAAGGATTGACTCGGCCTCTTCTTCTATATCCTCAGAAGAGTATAACCTTATAATTCTCGGGCTGGCGTTAATGTTCTCAATAAATTTGATAGCTTTTATATGACCTAACGTCTTTAATATTAAAATATAGCATTCAGCAATGATTAGATTTGATGTGTAAAGGGCTCTGTATTTTTTCAAAAGAGAGGGATATATATTTATTGCCAGCTTGTGATTGGCATCATCACTAATGGCCACAGCAATCCATGCACTTGTATCAACAAATATATCTTCAGTTAACACTTTCCTTTTTCTTAGCAGAATGTTTGCTCAGATAATCATCGTGCCTTTCTGATAAATCTGTTTTCCCTGATTTGCCGAGAGCTATAATCTCTAAAGCAGGATCATCTTCTACAGGAAGGCTTCTGATAAAACGGGAAAGGCTCAATCTTACAATCTCTGCCTTTGAAATCCCCCTTTTTTTAGAAATTGCCCTAAGTGCCCTATCCTGCTCTGGGTCTAAATATATTTGTATTGGTCTTTTTTTTGCTGCTCGCATTAGTTATATATACATCATTTAATATAATATTGTCAATATTAACATCGTATATGATGAATGACCTTTAAAACAATCCTTTTTTAAAAAGGCAACGGGTAGAGCAAGCTCTACCCGACAATCCCCGAAATTATAAGGAGGAAATATAATGTTACTTCCTCTCCTCCCTCTTAAGGAGGTCCTCTATCTTCACACCAACCTCTGGCTCACCACCAAACATGGAGCCTGTCTTTTTCTTTTTAAGTCTCTCCATGGCAAGCTCATAGGCCTTTGGTGGAAGGGGTATATATTTAACCTCCCTTACAAGCTGTGGGGCATTCTTGAGGTAGAACTCTACAAACTCCTTTACCTCTGCTCTCTCAAGGGACTTAAGATTTACATATATAAATATCGGCCTTGAAAGTGGCTGATATGAACCATCCATTACAGTCTCAGTAGATGGAAGCACGGGTTTTCCTGTCTTCGGATTTACAATTGGAACAAGCCTCAGTTTATCCCTGTTTTCCTCATAATAGGCAAGGCCAAAATATCCAAGACTGTATTTATCACCGGCAATTCCCTGTACAAGGACATTATCATCCTCACTGGATGTATAATCTCCCCTTGATGCCTTTGGCTTTCCAACTATTGCCTCAGTAAAATAATCAAATGTCCCTGAGTCAACACCAGGCCCGAAGAGTTTAAGGGGTGCATCAGGCCACCCCTGTCTTATCTGAGCCCATTTGGTAACCTTTCCCTGTGAAGCAGGTTCCCAGATTTTTCTAAGCTCATCAACTGTCAGTTTATCCACCCATGTATTTTTAGGATTTACCATCACAGCAAGGCCATCATAGGCAACAGGAAGCTCTATATATTCAATGCCATTCTTCTTACAAACCTCCATCTCCGTCTTCATTATGGGCCTTGAGGCATTGGATATGTCTGTCTCACCACGACAGAATTTTTTAAAACCTCCGCCTGTCCCTGATATCCCGATGGTAACCCTCACCTTACCCTTCTTTACCTTCTGGAACTCCTCACCTGCTGCCTCTGTAATTGGATAAACTGTACTTGAACCATCAACCTTGATAACAGGCTCTGCGGCAGCCAAGACCTTAAAGGTGAGAAATACAATAAGCAGACAGGCCAAACCTGAAAAAACTTTTTTAAACATGCTTTACCTCCTTGTGAATAAATTTTTTCATTAAGCTTTGAAGCAAAGCCTTTAAAAGAATTTTTGTTTAGTTTAAGAATATCACAAAAATCTTACCTGAAGATTAAGAGATTGTTAAGATTCTATTAAAATCTTTCTTTACGAAGCTGGTTTTAAAGGCACAAAAATCTTTACCTTTGTCCCTGTGCCAGGTGTGCTGTCTATCTCCATTGTCCATCCATGGGCTCTGACAAGATGCTTCACTATGGCAAGCCCGAGACCCGTTCCACCAAGCTCCCTTGACCTTGCCCTGTCAACCCTGTAAAACCTCTCACCGAGTCTTGGAAGGTGTTTCCTCTCTATGCCGCAGCCTGTATCCTCAATGAATAAGAGCATCCTTCCGTCCACTTTCTCAGCACCTACGGTCACACCACCAAGGTCAGTAAATTTTATAGCATTGTCAATTAGGTTAAGGAGTATCTGAAAGAGTCTATCCCTGTCAGCCCTAATAGCTATTCCATCGGGTATGGCCTTTTTTATATAAAGCCCTTTTGCCTTTGCCTTTTCCTGTATAAGTGTAAAAAGTGAATCAATAAGCTCTGAGAGGTTAATATCCTCTATT
>JBDOIG010000030.1:0-2004 GCA_041082235.1 Thermodesulfovibrionales bacterium
TCAAGGATTTATCATAAGGCTGGAATGAGCCTTGGCAGGATAACTCCATTGACACATTATTATGCGTGCAGGAATAGATTGATTTTGAAAAGATTATATCTTAAGGGTTTCTGGAAATGGGTCTGGTATTTATGGTTTTTTGCCTCAAGGGTTGTCCGTTATACAGAGTTTGCCGTAAAGGGCAGGTTTGACCTTATCTCTGCAGGTATAGATGCAATAAAAGATTATTTTAAAGGTAGATATGGCAAATGGGATAAGCATAAAGGATAGGGCGCCTGTAAGTGTGGTTATCCCCTGCTACAACTGTGCTGATACAATTGAGAGGGCTATCAAGTCCGTAGCCAGCCAGACACTCCTGCCTGCTGAGGTCTTGATAATAGATGATGGAAGTGATGAAAAGACTAAAAAGGCGATTGAATCTGTAAAAAAGGAATATGGGGAGCTCCTTCGCATAAATGTTATCACCTTTTCCTCCAATAGAGGTCCATCTGCAGCAAGAAATGCTGGATGGGATGCAGCAACCCAGCCCTATATAGCCTTTCTTGATGCAGATGACTCATGGCATCCCCAGAAGATTGAGCTCCAATATAAATGGATGAAAGAACATCCTGAGGTGGTGATGTGTGGCCATGGCTGGGAATGGAGAAAGAGCAAAAAGAATAAAGATATTTTTAATATCCGGGAGATAAAGGTTAAAAGGATTAATCTGTTTGAGCTGCTCGTGAAACACTATTTCCTTACACCTACAGTGATGATGAAAAAAAATTTATCTTTCAGGTTTGATAATAATTTAAGGCATACAGAGGACCATGCATTGTGGCTTCAAATGGTTGGTAAGGATTATCTGACATATTACCTTGAACCTTCACTCGCTTATTTACATAAGGCCCCTTATGGAGAAGGCGGGTTAACAAGGAATTTATGGGCCGTGGAAAAAAATGAACTTAAGGTTTTCAAGAAATTAAGGGACGATGGCATCATAAGCCATCCGGTATGGATAATTGTCTCTATCTTTTCTATCCTGAAGTTTATCAGGAGACTGATTATTGTGACTGTTAGAAAGGTCTCGGGATGGCTTTTGAGATAAATCATGATTAGTGTAATTATTCCAGTCTGTAATCCAGACTATACTTTTAAAGAACTCCTTAAAACTTTAAAAGGCCAGACTGTTGAGGCTGAGATTATAATAATTGATTCTTCAGACGATAAGGGCTTAATTGATGAACTGATTTCACCATTTAAGATTGATAAAATGATAAAGATAAGGCAGGAGGATTTCAGTCATGGTGCTACAAGAAATCTTGGCTTATCAATAGCAGAGGGTGATGTCTTAGTATATCTTACCCAGGATGCCCTGCCTGCCAGTAATAGTGCAATAGAGAGACTCGTCCAGACAATCTTAAATGACAAGACAGTGGGTGCTGCTTGCGGGAGGCAACTACCAAGGAATGGTGCCAGCCCTGTTGAGGCGCATGCAAGATTGTTTAATTATCCAGACTCTTCTGATATCAGGTCTTTTCAGGACAGGGCAAGACTCGGTATTAAGACCGCATTCATATCAAATTCATTTTCAGCTTACAGGAGGACTGCCCTGCAGGAAGTAGGTGGATTTCCCTCAAATGTGATAATGAGTGAGGATATGTATGTGGCAGCAAAGATGCTAATGAAAGGCTGGAAGATTGCGTATTGTGCTGATGCTATGGTCTATCATTCCCATAACTATTCCATATGGCAGGAGTTTAAGAGATATTTTGATACAGGTGTTTTTCACGGAAGAGAAAGATGGATTCTTGAGACCTTTGGAAAGGCTGAGGGTGAGGGGTTAAGATTCATGCTTTCAGAATTTAAATATTTACTTAAGGAAAACCCTTTCCTTATCCCTTTAGCCATTATCAGAAACACGATGAAATTTGCAGGTTATAAACTTGGATATGCAGAAATGTGCCTTCCATGCTGGTTAAAATACAGGTTGAGTATGAACAGAAGTTTCTGGCTCAAAAACCC
>JBDOIG010000033.1:0-8442 GCA_041082235.1 Thermodesulfovibrionales bacterium
TTTTCCATAAAACACCCAAGGAAGGTAAACAAAGACAATACAGTGAGGTTTTCTGGAAGGACATATCAATTGTTACCAATGAATGGGACAAAGAGCTTTGCAGGAAAATGGATAGAGGTATGCGAGTTAATGGATGGCAGAACAGAGATATTATTGGAAGGTAAGAAGATAAACTATATGGAAATTAAAGGGATTAATAAAAAAGAAAGGGAACTTAAAGCTGAAGAGGGATTTTTGAATTTAAGGGGTTATTTTGAAGAAACTAAAAAGGATAAACAGAAAAAGAGGTATACACCTCCAGCTAATCATCCCTGGAGGAGATATCTCAAAAAGAAGGATGTGACATTTTACAGTAGTAATAAAGTGTGACTTGACTTTAGGAATAACAATTAAAGGAATTTTTGGGTAGTGTAAAATCTTGAAGGATTTACTCATAAGTCTTTATTTGTGGCGTTCTGTGGTAGAATGTCCTATGGTAAAGGCGAGACCCTTCCAGAAAGGCTTCATTTTTATGTGCACATTTTTTGTGATACAGCTCCTTGCTATCCCGTCTCTGGCAGATGTAAAGGATGTAAAAGTTGTTGCCTCTATATATAATCCTTTTGTTTTTTATGAGAAAGATAAACTCTCGGGTTTTGATATAGACCTGCTTGATATGATCTGCAGAACAAACAATCTCAAATGCTCTATAGAGATTGTCTCCTTCCAGGAGGTCTTGAATGCCTTAAAAGAAGGCCGCGCAGATATAGGTATGGGTGCCATATATGTAACTGATGAAAGAAAAAAATTTATTAATTTTACATCACCCTATCTAAAGACAGGGCTTGTTTATGTATTCAGGTCTGATGCAGAATTCACAGATGATTTATCCGGTAAGAAGGTCGGGGTCAAAAAACTTGCAACAGGTGAGATGAAGGCAAGGGAGCTGTCAAAAGGATTCAAAGGATTGCAGATATTCTCTTTCAATTCCACTGAAGAAAGCCTTGATGCCCTTATTGAGGGCAAGGTGGATATTGTCCTCAATGATTATGTAAATACAACAATGTTAATGCATGAAAAATATCTTGGCAAAATAAAGATTAAAGAAGGATTTCTTAAACTGCCAGAACTCCTCACCCATGACAGCATTGCTATTGCAGTGAATAAAAATAGACCCGAACTCAGGAATATCTTTGAAAAAACTCTAAAGGAGATAAAAGGTAGTGGAATAATGGACAGGATGCTTGAGAAATGGCCTCAAATCCACAGTATCAGTGACTACAGGAGGTTTATTTTTTATAGCCTGTTCGGTCTTATATCCCTCATACTTTTATCTGCAGTCATCAGCAGATATCTGAGGCAGCGGCAGCTCTATAAAATAACAAAGGCAAATGAGGAAAGGTTCCGCTCTGTGCTTGAGAACGCCCCAAATCCAGCAATCATTGCCTCTGCCTCAGGAAAAATTTTATTCCTTAATAGAAGATTCAGGGAACTTACAGGATATGAGACTGAGGATGTTAATACCGTTGAAAGACTTAATAGTTATATTATTGAGGATAAGCTTGATCTCAAAGAACTCATACGTGCTCATAAGGCAATATCTGAGGCCAGAGACTCCCGGATCAGATGCTCTGATGGGAAAGTCAGGCTCTGGAATATACAGTGCAGTCCTATTGGCAGGTGGGATAATGAAGTGGCATATATTATTGTTGCAAGAGATGTAACAGAACACAGGGAACTTGAAAAACAGCTCTTACAGGCACAGAAGATGGAGGTTATCGGAAGATTCACTGGTGGTATTGCCCATGATTTTAATAATTATCTTACAGCAATAATAGGTTTTTCTCAGCTCGTCTCCATGAAATTAAAGGATAATCCAGAATTAAGACAGCATATAGATACCGTGATTGAATCAGCAGAAAAGGCAGCAGGCCTTACACGGCAGCTACTTGCCTTCAGCAGAAGGCAGGTCATGAGACCAGAGGTGATAAATCTTAATGAGATTATTTTAGATGTCTCAAAACTTATAAAAAGAATCATAGGAGAAGATATAGAACTTAAACTTGACCTTTACCCATCTCTCTGGAATGTAAAGGCAGACCCAGGCCAGATTGAACAGGTGATTATGAACCTTGTCTCAAATGCAAGGGATGCCATGCCAGATGGTGGCATTCTTACTATTCGTACCTCAAACACATTTCTTGATGATGAATATGCCAGAACCCATATATCTGTGACACCTGGAGAATATGTAATGCTTTCAGTGGAGGATACAGGCACAGGGATGACAGAGGATGTAAAGGCACATATATTTGAACCCTTTTTCACCACAAAGGAGCTGGGCAAGGGTACAGGCCTTGGCCTTGCCACTGTCTATGGAATAGTTAAACAAAGTGGAGGAAACATCTGGGTGTATAGTGAACCCGGTAGTGGTTCAATATTTAAGATATATCTTCCAAAAACAGAGGAGCAGGCTGTTAAGAAAACAGTTTCTTCTTTTCATCCAGAGTCAATACGTTCTGGAAAGGAAGAGATACTTATAGTTGAGGACAATAAAGAGGTGAAAAGTTTTATAAAAAATGTTTTAAAAGAGCTCGGCTATACCCTCTATGAGGCAGAGGATGGAATAAAGGCACTGGAGATATTAAAGGAGAGAAAAGGAAAAGTTGACCTTATAATTACAGACTTGATAATGCCCAATATGAGAGGTGATAGATTGGCAGAGGAGGTAAGGAGACTCTATCCTGGTATTAAAATACTTTTCATGTCAGGCTATGCAGAAAACATAATAACTGAAAAGGGTATAGTGAAGGAAGGAATAAAGTTTCTTGAAAAACCCCTTACAGCGCAACAGCTCAGCCTTAGAGTAAGAGAGGCACTCAGTTCTTAATCTTATAAACCTGATATAAGAATCCCTTTTATCTTTTCCATAATTCTGGTATTATTTTACATGCTCATTGGATGGTTTTCTACAGGAAGGGATGAGGAGGCAAGGAGGCTTCTTGAGGAAGTCCTCAGGGAAAGGAAAAGAGGCCTCAAGATAGATATAGCCTTTGTATTCTGCAACAGGAAAAGGGGAGAATCTTCCTTTACAGACAGATTTCTTGATTATGCAGAGCTTCAGGGATTAAAGACCATAACCTTTTCTTCAAAGGAATTCATGCCAGAACTCAGGACCAGTAACAGGGAACTATGGAGGGAAGAGTATCATAAAGAGGTCTGGAAGCTTATTAAAGACTATAATGTAGAATTCTCCTTTCTTGCCGGGTACATGCTGATTGCTGGAAGGGCATTAATAGAGCATTACAGGATGCTTAATCTTCACCCGGCAATCCCTGGAGGTCCTAAAGGCTCCTGGCAGGAGGTCATGTGGGAATTAATAAGAACAGGGGCTTACTATGCAGGTGCCCAGATACATCTTGTAACTCCTGAACTTGATGAGGGCCCTGCTGTGACATACTGTAAGTTCAGCATAAAGACTCCTGAATACGAGCCCCTCTGGCAGAGGCTTGAAGAGGACCTCTCAATCATGTCCTTTGGCGAGCTCCAGCGGAGATACAGAGAAGAATATCCCCTTTTTAAAAAAATAAGAGAGGAGGAATTTTTGAGGGAGATACCCCTTATCATCATGACATTAAAGATGCTCTCTGAAAAGGGATTTCATATTGAAAAAGGAGGAATAGATTTAAGTGAAGAGGTCAACAGATATCTTAAAGGGGCTTTGCCCCTTTAAAACCCCAGAAAAAAATAAAATAAAAAATTATAAAAGGGAGTTTGAGGGACTTCGTCCCTCAAAGGGGCAAAGCCTCTTTGAAACCCCCAAAAAGGAGAAAATTAATTTAACAGGGGAGCTTGAGGGGCGTAGCCCCTCAAAGCTTAGGCTCATAGCCTTTGACCTTGAAGGCCCTCTCTCACCCCAGGATAATGCTTATGAGGTGATGGGACTCACGGAGAGGGGTTATGAGCTTTTTGAAAGGCTTTCAAGATATGATGATATCCTTACCCTGGAGGAAAGACCTGATTATGAGCCAGGCGATACCCTTTATCTTATTATCCCGTTCTTGATGGCAGAGGGAATCACTAAGGAAGATATATTAAAAATCTCTCAGAGCGCAGGACTTACCCCTGGTGCAAAAGAGACCATAGAGACCTTAAAGCAAAAGGGCTTTCAAATAGTGATCATCTCAACAAGTTATGAGACCCATGCCCAGCATATAGGCTCAAGGCTTGGCATATCAGAAGAGTTCATTGCCTGTACTCCTTTTAAGGCCGAAGGTTTGAGACTCATGCCTCAGGAAAGGGAATTGATACTTTCAGAGAAAAAAAAGGTGCTTGAGATTCCCCTAACTGATGATCAGGGGCTTAAAAGAGAGCTTGACAGTTTTTATCTTGAAAAACTGCCTTCACTTGAAATTTATAGAGATATAAAAAAGATAAAGGTTGTGGGAGGAAGAAGAAAGGTAGAGGCATTAAGGAGATTCATGGAAAGTTTTGGGGCTCGGTCCTCAGAGACTGTTTGTATTGGTGACAGTATCACTGATTTCAGGATGCTTGATTATATAAATAAGGCTGGAGGACTTGCCATTGTCTTTAATGGAAATGAATACTCCCTTCCCTATGGAACAGTTGCAGTGGCCTCAGACACCCTTGAGGCAGTTATTCCTGTGATTGAGAATTTTTACAAGAACGGGCAAGAGGGTTTAAAAGATATTTCTTCTCCTTACCATGCAGAATATTCTCTTATATGTGAGATAGAGGATATGAATAGCCTTATATCAATCCATAAATTAATGAGAAAAAAAATCCGTGGAAGGGCAGGAGAGCTTGGATAGCATACTCGGTCTTGGTGCACTCAATATGGATTATCTGTTCAGGGTGGAGGAATTCCTCTCCGATGGTGAGACATTTATAAGGGATTTTTATAAATCTCCTGGTGGAAGTGCAGCAAACACAATAGCGATACTCTCGCAGCTTGGCATCCCCTCTTCATTTTTTGGTGTAACAGGCAATGACGAGGACGGAGAGCTTATTGAAAGGTCTCTACAGTCAAAGAGAGTTAAGTTGCATGTTCAGAGACTGCAAGGACCAACAGGCAGGGCCTTTATCTTTGTTGATAGACTGGGAAGGCGTTCTATTTATGTATTGCCAGGAGTAAATCTTTATCTTAAAGATATTAAGTATCCCTTTGAGGGGCTACGCCCCTCAAACTCCCTTTTAAATAATTTTAATTCATTTAGGGTTTCAAAGGGGCAGAGCCCCTTTGAGTTTTATGATTTTCAATGGGTTCATGTAACAAGCCTTGCGGGAGAGGAGGCCTTTCACAGGCAGGCAGATTGGTTATTAAAACTTCCCGAGGATATAAAACTCAGTTTCTCACCCGGGATGATATATGCAAAGTATGGGCTGAGAAGCCTTGAACCACTCTTAAAAAGGACCTGTATCTTATTTCTTAATAAAGATGAGCTCAGTCTGTTAATCCCTTCAGAAGATATTAATAGAGCTATAAAAAAACTTCACAGTCTCGGACCTGAATTTATCACTGTAACCCTTGGTAAAGAAGGAAGCCTTTTAAGTGTCAAAGGTGAACACTACTATCAGGAAAGCCTTGCAACAGAGGTTATTGACACCACAGGAGCAGGAGATGCCTTTTCAGCAGGTGTGCTTTATGGATTGATTAAAGGTCTTGAGCCTTCTAAATGTGGATTTATTGGAAGCTATCTCTCAGCTAAGGTGCTTAAGACATGGGGAGCGCAAATAGAGGTATCAGAAAAGGAGATTGAAAGGTTTTTCAAAGGATGAATCTTTCAATTTCTTTTATATTTTTTTTAAAAAAGTCCTTAATCTCCGACCAGTTGACCTCCCTCCTTAAAAGCTGTGGTTCGGGTTCTTCTTCTGCATCTACAAAATAGACAAGGCTCTTAAGGACATGGTATCTATTGATGCCAGTGTCTTTGAATCTTTTTGTAAAGGCACTGCAAACTTGCTCAATTGAGGAGTTTTTTATGGCAAAGAAGATATCATAAAAATCTTTCTTTGAACCCCTCTGACTTACTGTTTTAAGTTTTTCTGCAGCGATATCAAGCCAGTGGGCAACTTTAATATTACGCCACTCAGATGGCTCAAATACAAGTGGAAGGTCATAATAAAGAAAAGAAAGCCTTATTCTGTTAATCTCACAATGAATAGTCTCTTTTTCTATAGAATGAATCTTATCAGGTCTAAGTTTGACAAGGAGGTTTTCGGTATTGAAGCTTTTTTCCGCAAAAAAATCAAGGTCAAAGGACATTCTATGACCGAGCTGAAGGGCAAGCCCTGTACCTTCACCGAGATAAAAATCATGAAGAAGGTCTCTGATATCTTCTATTACCTTTATTGCCTCTCCTGTAATGACCTCTTCAAACATCTTATCTCCTCAGCAGGGATATCAAAATAAATAGCCCAGAAATTTGCTGTCTTCTTTTTTATATTCCTTGAGGTTTTTATTGTTAATATGATCTCTTCATCACTGTAAAGTCTTCTGAGTTCCTTTAAATCCCTTTCATCTCCAAAGTCAAGGACTCTTTCTATTATGTACCTTTTGTGCCTTACAGGATCTATCTCCTCGGCATCCCAGAATAGGGCTGGATTAAAAAACCTTTTTGGTTCATTAAAACCCATATTCCTTCCATCTTTCAGTTACGAGTCTTACTATTTCCTCTGACATCTTTATATCAGGTGGCCATGGCCTTGTGAATCCCTCAGAAGGCCATTTCTTTGTAGCATCTATGCCGAGTTTCCCTCCATAGGCTGGTAGAGGCGAGGCGTGTTCAAGGACATCAAGGGGACCCTCAAGGATAACCACATCCCTCTTTGGATCCACATTGTTTCCTATCCTCCAGAGAACCTCTGAAAGGTCCTGGATATTCACATCTTTATCCATTACAATGATTATCTTTGTAAAGCTGAGCTGTCCCATTCCCCACAGGGCATACATCACCTTTCTTGCATGACCTGGATAACGCTTGTCAATTGAGACTATGGCAATGTTGTGAAACACACCTTCAATGGGAAGGTTCATGTCCACTATCTCTGGAACCTGTTTTTTAATAAGCGGAAGGAATATCCTCTCTGTTGCCTTGGCAATAAAGCAATCCTCCATAGGAGGTTTTCCAACTATGGTGGCTGGATATATGGCATCTCTACGGTGGGTTATACAGGTTATATGAAAAACAGGGAATTCATCCTGTAAGGAATAATATCCTGTATGATCACCAAATGGGCCTTCTATCCTCCTTTCAAATGGTTCACAGTATCCCTCAAGGACAATCTCTGCATTTGCTGGAACCTCAAGGTCAACAGTCTCACATTTCACAAGCTCCACTGGCTCCTGCCTCAAAAATCCAGCAAGAAGCATCTCATCAATACCCTCTGGAAGGGGTGCTGTTGCAGAATATATTGTCGCAGGGTCAGAGCCAATGGCAACAGCGACCTCGAGCCTCTTACCCATTGCCTCTGCCTTTCTGTAATGCCTTGCACCATCCTTGTGCATATGCCAGTGCATGCCTGTTGTCCTTTCATCATAGACCTGCATCCTGTACATACCGCAATTCCTTATACCTGTTTCAGGATCTTTTGTAAAGACCATGGGTAATGTTATGAACCTTCCACCATCAAGGGGCCATGTCTTGAGTATGGGAAACATATCAAGGGAGGGATTGTCCTTTATTATTACCTCTTTGCAAGGCCCTGACTTTACATATCCTGGAAGAAAATCAGAAAGCCTCTTGAGCTTTGGCAGCATCTTGAGTTTCTCTATTATATTTGTTGGAATCTCAGGCTCAAGGAACTCAAGCATCCTCTGACCTATCTCGTTAAGGTCATCCACCTCAAGGGCAAGCCTCATCCTTTCAAAAGAACCAAATAGATTCACAACACAGGGAAAGCTTGAGCCTTTCGGTCTTTCAAAGAGGAGGGCAGGTCCTCCCTGCTTTACAACCCTGTCATTGATCTCTGCTATCTCAAGGACAGGATCAACCTCTACAGGAATCCTTTTAAGAAGTCCTTTTTCTTCAAGAACCTTTATGAACTCCCTCAGGTCTTTATAAGCCATGCTCAGCTCTTTTTCTTTGAGAGATAGTCTTCTATTGCCTTTTTGAGGGCATCTGCACCGAGGTTGGAGCAATGCATCTTCTGTGGTGGGAGCCCGCCAAGGGCATCTGCAACGGTCTCCTTTGAGATCTTTAATGCCTCATCAAGTGTCTTTCCCTTCACCATCTCTGTGATCATGCTGCTTACAGCAATTGCTGCACCGCATCCAAAGGTCTGAAACTTTGCATCAACAATCCTGTCATCCTTTACCTTTATATAAAGCTTCATCACATCTCCGCAAACAGGATTTCCCTCGGTGCCAATGCCATCTGCATCAGGCATCTCTCCAACATTTCTTGGATTCATAAAATGGTCCATTACCTTCTGACTGTACAT
>JBDOIG010000008.1:0-37306 GCA_041082235.1 Thermodesulfovibrionales bacterium
ATTTTTGTTGTTCCAAAAAATGGGGAGCAGGTCATTCCCATATATTTGAAGAATTAATTGGAGAACCCAGCATGACAACAGTGGATCCCGGGAATTGTAGGAAATATGGTGAGATATATAGAAACGGTTGCGGGAATGATTACTATAAAACCTTTGATAGGACAGGATGGTGTTATTATGATCTTCAAGCATATGCGATAGTATACATGCATTGGAACACATGTAGCGGTGAATCATTGCCCTATAGTAGTTCTGATCCACTATTGGAGGTCTGGCTTGATGCTTCTTTAGAATATGAAGGGACTTTAAAGAAAATAAGCAATCCTCAATTATCTGATACTTCAAGGGTTTGGTCACTAGATTCCACAGGCCGCCCCTGTGCACTTTTTAATTCTTCTGCCTTACACGTCGGGGGCGAGTTAATTGGGAGAATATTGTCTGAAAGACAAATAGTAACAAAGTATAGTATGATTGATCACAATAATTATAATGAAAATATATTGATTGAACCTGATGGAATCACTTTGGATAAAATGCCGGTCTTAATCCTGAGGCAGAGCGGTGGTTATAGCATGATTGAGGAGATTCAAAAAGGGAAAGTCATTAGCAGGACAAGCTTTATAGAAATTCCTGTTGAGCTTCCTATACTTCTTAATGGTGAAGGAAACGGATTTAAAATAACCTTTGAAACAACACCTTGGGGTGAATTAATGAAATTTCAGGTAGGGTTCGGGTATGACCGGATAACTAAAGATTTTATAAAGACTGGTTCAACTGGAATCTATGGTAGTCCCCAAGAAATAATGGATTTAATGGTTGAATACATAAGGGAGAGTTCAGGCCCTTGATTAACTTTTACTCTTCCGAAAGAAAAACACTATATCTCAAACTCTTCTCCCTTTTCAGGAATGTTTACTTTAAGGCCATATTTTTCTTCAATTAAATCCCTGAAAGAGTTAAGGACATCTTCTTCACCATGCACAAGGAATATCTCTGGTGAGTCAGCAAAATTACCAAGCCATTCAAGGAGCCCGTCCCTGTCTGCATGGGCTGAAAAGCCATTTATCGTATATATAGAAGCCCTCACAGCAATCTCCTCTCCAAGGATATTCACTGCTTGAGCTCCTTCCACAATCCTTCTTCCAAGTGTCCCTTTTGCCTGAAATCCCACAAATATCACACTGCATTCAGGTCTCCAGAGGTTATGCTTGAGGTGATGTCTTATCCTTCCACCTTCGCACATACCGCTTCCTGCAATAACTATGATGCCCGAGCTTATCTTATTCAATGCCATTGAATCCTCTGTGCGCCTTACAAAGTGAAGGACCATTGAATCACCTATCCTCTTTTGAGTAAAGAGCTTCATTGCCTCTTCATCAAAGCATTCTGGATGGGCAAGATATACCTTTGTTGCCTCCTCTGCAAGGGGGCTGTCAAGATAGACATGAATCCTGTAGAGCCTTCCTTCCCTGACAAGGTTGTTAAGGATATATAAAAGGTCCTGGGTTCTTCCAACTGCATAAGAGGGTATATAGACATTTCCTCCCCTTTTGAATGTGGTCTTTATAGCATCAACAAGCTCATTTATACTTTCAGTGAGAGGCTTGTGGAGTCTGTTACCGTAGGTTGCTTCCATCACTATATAGTCTGCCTCCCTGGTTATCTCAGGGTCCTTTATAATGGGACTTCCCTTTTTACCTATATCTCCTGAAAATATTATCTTCTTTTCTTGAGGTCCATCCTGATACCAGAGCTCAAGTGTTGCTGAGCCAAGTATGTGGCCAGCATCAAGGAATCTGTATTTAATGCCTTTGCCAAGATGGAATATCCTGTCATAGGGTTTTGTATCAAAGAGCGGCAGGACCTGTCTTACATCATCAACTGTATAAAGAGGGCTTACAGGAGGCCTTCCACTCCTCAATGCCTTTCTTGTTGCCCATTCTGCATCTGCCTCCTGGATATGGGCTGCATCAAAAAGAAGGAGCTCTACCAGGTCCCTTGTGGCAGGAGTGGTTATGATCCTTCCCCTGAATCCATCCTTTACAAGCTTCGGTATAAGTCCTGAGTGGTCAAGGTGTGCATGGGTGAGCAAGAGATAATCTATCTTGGAAGGGTCAAAATGAAAGGGTTTTGTGTTTTCTTCATGATTTCCACTGCCACCCCAAAAAATCACCGGATTTTTTGGGGACCCTTTTTCTTCTCCCTGATGAAGACCGCATTCAATGATAAGCTTTAAATCATTTATCTCAAGTAAAAAGCAGGAACCTGTGACTTCCTTAGTGGCTCCAAGAAATCTTATCTTCAAACTGTCACTCCATCAATCCTTTTAAGGCCTGCCTTAATGGCAGCCTTTATAGCAGAATCATATTCCTCAGGCGTGATCCTCCTTGATAACTCTGGAAATTCAAAGGCCCTGTAGCAGGGCCTGTACTGGTCCATTATGTTGATATAGGTATCCTTTGATACCTCTTCAGCAATGAATCTTACAACCTCCTCTGTCCCAGCGATATTATTAGGTAGAACGAGGTGCCTTACAAGAAGGCCTTTCACTGCTATTCCCCTTTTATCTATTATCAGGTCACCAACCTGCCTGTGCATCTCCTTTATTGCAGCCCTTACAATCTCTGGATAATCAGGTGCAAGGGAGTATTTCTTTGCAAACTCTCCGGACATGTATTTTATATCAGGCATGTATATCTCTATAATTCCTTCAAGAAGCCTCAGGGTCTCCAGAGATTCATAACCTCCACAGTTATACACAATTGGTATCTCAAGACCCCTGTCCCTTGCTATGTATATTGCCTCAACTATCATCGGTGTCTGGTGCGTAGGGGTAACGAGATTGATATTGTGGCAACCTTCAGCCTGGAGCATGAGCATTATGTCTGCAAGCCTTTCAACAGTGGTCTCCTCTCCACTTATACCCCAAAAAATCTGACGATTTTTGGGGGACCCATCTTTTTCTCCAAGGTGGCTTATTGTCCAGTTCTGGCAGTAGAGGCATCCAAGGTTACAATGGGTAAAGAATATGGTGCCAGAGCCATGCCTTCCAACAAGGGGCCTCTCCTCTCCAAAATGAGGCCCCCAGCTTGAAACAATAGGCTTGGAACCAGTTCTGCAAAATCCCTTTTTACCCTCAAGTCTGTTTACCCTGCAATTCCTCGGACAGAGCCTGCATTCCTTGAGAAGGCTGTAAAGTTCTTCTATCCTTTTTTCTCTTAACTCTACCCTCATTCTGTCTTTTTCAATTCCAGAGGAACAAGGACAATCTCTATCCTCCTGTTCTTTGCCCTTCCTTCCTCTGTGTCATTAGAGGCAACAGGTCTGTATTCAGCATAACCTGTGGCACTGAGAAGTGCAGGGTCAATGCCCTTTTCCTGAAGGTATCTCACCACATTTGTTGCCCTTGCAGTTGAGAGCTCCCAGTTTGTTGGAAATTTTTGAGCAAGCCTTGGACTGATGGGGACATTGTCTGTATGGCCTTCAATATTGATCTGTCTGTCTTTTACGTTTTTCAATATCTCAACCACCCTGTCAAGGACCTTCTTGCCCTCTTTTTTAATCTCTGCACTTCCTGAGTCAAAGAGGATTTTTTCAACCATTGAGAGGGTGAGCTTATCCTTGAGCTGGGTGACCTCTATCTCTCCTTTCTTTATCTCCTCCTGGAGTTCATTTACGAGTTTATTGTATGTGCCCTTAAGCTCTGCTATTGCCTTTTCCTTTTCCTCAAGTGCCTTCTGCTTTTCCTGAGATAATTTTTCTATCTCAGCTTCAAGCTCCTTTATCCTCTGCTCCTTTTCAGAGACCTTCTGCCTCAGGTCTGTAATCGCCTTTGATAGCTCATCCTTCTTTGCCTCAAGAAGGTATTTAAGATTTGCATTATCAGCCTCAAGGCTGTCCCTTTCCTTTTTCAGGTCTTCATGCTCTTTCTTGAGCTTTAAAAGCTCTGCTTCAAGTGCTGCCTTTTCAGCCTCTTTCTGCTTAATGGTCTCTT
Organism: Thermodesulfovibrionales bacterium; assembly: GCA_041082235.1. Taxonomy (GTDB): domain Bacteria; phylum Nitrospirota; class Thermodesulfovibrionia; order Thermodesulfovibrionales; family CALJEL01; genus CALJEL01. Next base: position 3,995 of record JBDOIG010000008.1, read on the forward strand.
CAAGCTGTGACATGTTTCCTTTGAGGCTGTCAATCTCAGCAAGTCTTGCCCTGTATTCCTTTGATGATACACAGGCACCAAGGAATAATGTAACCAGAAGTATCAGGATTGATCTTTTCATAAAGCACCTCCTGTTAAAATAATTCTGACAATATTATATCATGTCATAATTTTAGCTGTTGTCCTTTGTGTTAAAATCAATATATGTTCTTCAGGGTTATAATAAACTTCCTTAAGAAGGAAAAAAAGGCTGTCTCTGTAATATTCTTTTCAACTGTGGCTGGCACTGCTGTTATTGCCACCATGCTTTCCCTTTCACTTGAGATTGAAGACAGGGTAAAGAGAGAATTGAGGTCCTTTGGAGCAAATATAATTGTGGAGCCTGAGATAAAAGGTCTCATTAGCCTGGCAGGACAGCCTCATTACCTAATGGAATCAGATATTCCCAGGATAAAGACCATATTCTGGAGGCATAATATTATAGGTATTGCACCCTTTCTTGAGGCACCTCTTGATGTAAATATTAATGGTAAGGTTCATAAATTGAATGGCCTTGGTACATGGTTTGATAAAGAGCTTCCTGTTCCTGGAGAGGCTGGTTCTCAGAAGGCAGGTATATTCACTGTGGCATCATGGTGGTATGTGGATGGAAGACTTCCTCTTAAAAAAGAATGCCTTATTGGTTCAGCCCTTGCAGGAAGACTGGGTTTAAAAACAGGTGACAGTATAATTATTGGAAAGGAGGCATTTACCATTACTGGAATCCTGAGCACAGGTTCAAGGGAGGATGAGTTTATTGTCACGAACCTTGAAGAGATGCAGAGGTTAAAGGGACTTGCGGGAAGGGTTTCTTACATATGGATAAGTGCCCTCACAACACCAATGGATGATTTTGCTTATAAAGACCCTTCAAAGATGACACCAGCAGAATATGAAAAATGGTACTGCACAGGATATGTCACATCCATTGCAAAGCAGATAGAGGAGGTTATTAAGGGCTCCTCTGCAAGGCCTGTATGGAGGGTCGCAGAGGCAGAAGGTAATATTCTGAGAAAATTAAAACTTGCAGTATATCTTCTGAGCCTGATAACCCTTCTTGCCAGTGCAATGGGTCTATCTGCAACACTGATGACCTCTTTTTTAAAGAGGTCAAGAGAAATAGGTCTTATGAAGGCCATGGGTGGAGGGAGGCTGAAGATAAGCATGCTTCTTCTTTCAGGAGTACTGGTGGTCAGTATTTTAGCATCTCTTGGAGGGTTTTTCCTTTCACTGTTTCTATCAAATATTATTGGTAAAGAGGTCTTTGGAACAGGGCTTGAGAACAGGGTCCTTCTCCTGCCAATAGCATTCATAAGTGGAATCTTAATGAACATGGCTGGTGCCTTTCTTCCCCTGAGAAGGGCACTCTCTTTAAAACCTGCAATTGTACTTAAAGGGGAGTAGCCCCTTTAAAAATAAGGAATTTGAATTATGATTTTAAAGAAATCTATCAGGGAGTTTGAGGGACAGAGTCCCTCAAAGTTATGGAATGAGATATAGCTCGCTTTTTTTCTTTACAGGAAAGGCAATAAAGGAGAGGCTGCAGAGGGTCTTTCTCATGGTCTTTGCAGTCTCTCTTTCTGTTGGATTACTTATATCCATGATTATTTTAAGTAAAGGTATGAGACAAAGACTCTCAGGTGAGCTAAAGGCCTATGGTGCAAATGCCCTCATCACCTCCTCTGAGTATATTAATGAAGATATTGTTCACAGGCTTATTGATATGAAAGAAATAGAGCAGGTCCTGCCAGAGCTCTATGGAAGGGCCTGTTTTAAAGAAGTGAATATTAATGTTATCGGAATGCCCCTTGAAGATATGAAAAGACTCAGACTCACTGGAGAGGCCAAGGAGGGTTATGTCCTTGCTGGCAGCAGGCTTGCAAAGGCAGGAGAACTTAAAACTGGACAGGAAATAGTCCTATCAATTCCATGCGGGACATCAGAGCAGAGATTTAAGATTTCAGGTATATTTGAAAAGGTTGGACCTGAGGATAATGCCATTATTATGGAGCTAAAGGAACTGCAGAGATTGCTTGGCCTTGAAAACAGGGTGAGCATAATAATGCTCAGGGTCAAATCAGAGTTTTTTGAGCTTACAGCAGAAAAGCTCAAAAAAGAATTCCCTGAACTTGAACTGAAGACTGTAAGACAGATAGCCCGTTCAGAGGAATCATTATTGAGAAAGATAGAGTTTCTCCTCTTTATTGTTGCCATTGTTGTGGTTATTGCCTCCATTATAACAGTGGGAGGAATTATGGCTGCTACCATATTTGAAAGGCTTACAGACATAGCCCTTATGAAGACACTGGGAGCTACGAACAGACAGATACAGACATTCTTTATAATTGAGGCAATTATTACAGGACTACTTGGTTCTCTTGGAGGTCTTCTCATCGGGACTGCCTCTGCTGAGTTAATAGCCCTGAGTGCCTTTCACAGGGCAGTAGAGGTTCCTATTTTCTCCATTCCTCTTGCCTTCTCTACAGGCCTTTTACTTTCCATTACCTCAGCAATTGCACCGATTATGAAGATTACAGCTTACAGGCCATCAATTATATTAAGGGGAGAGATATGATAAAGGTAAGGGGTCTTAAAAAGGTCTATCCTTCTGCGATTGCCCTGAGGGGAGTTGACATGGATATTCAGGATAATGAATGGGTCTCTATAATGGGTCCATCTGGCTCTGGAAAATCTACTTTATTAAATATCCTTGGAGGCCTTGATTATCCCACTGAAGGCTCTGTGAGCTATGATGGAAAAGAAATAACCACGATGAAAGAGGATGAGCTTGCTGTATTCAGGAGGGAAAATATTGGTTTTATCTTCCAGCAATCCTATCTTATACCCTATCTAACAGCCCTTGAGAATGTAATGCTTGCCCAGTATTTCCACAGCATTGTTGATGAGGAAGAGGCTGCTGAGGCATTAAAAAAGGTGGGTCTTGGGCACAGGCTTCATCACAGGCCCTCTGAGCTCTCAGGTGGGGAACAGCAGAGGGTATGCATTGCAAGGGCATTGATAAATTCTCCAAAGATACTCCTTGCTGATGAACCAACAGGAAATCTTGACAGGGAAAATACAAGGATAATCCTTGAGCTCCTCAGAGAGCTTCACAGAAATGAGGGCTTTACCATTGTCCTTGTCACCCATGATCCCTATGTGGCAGGCTGGGGTAAAAGGCTTCTTACCATGGAGGATGGAAGGATAATAAAGGATGAGCCTGTTCATCCCTGAGGCATTTACAGGAGCAATTAAGAGCACCATTGCCATAAGTGCTTCATGGCTTGTTATTAATTCCTGTTTTGGCTCAAGGCAGAAAAAATCAGGTTTCCTTCATCTGTTTCTTTTAATATCATGGTTTGTGCTACTCTTTATTGCAGGTACCTTTATTGAATTTGATGCCTTTTACAAAGAACAGATAAGAAGGGCCTCTGCATATATATTTGGCCTATTACTAATAACTGCTGTTTTTTCATCTGGCTGGTCTTTAAAGAGGGATTTTAATTTATTCTATACACTCCTTATAATGCTCCTTTATGCCCCTGATGTTATGAGTCTTTCCTTTTTCCTAAAAGACCTATCAGCAATGAGACAGAACTTCACCGGAGCTTATATAGCAGGGATAACAGGATTTTTCTCTGGTTTTTCATTATTCTTTCTTAAAAAAAAGATAATCTATAGGCTCTCCCATTATTTATCCCTTACAGGCCTTCTATTAAGCCTCTCAGCAATAAAACTCCTCCTTGGAGGCACAGGAGGATATGCTGAGCTTTCCCTCATACCATCAGTCCAGAGGGGATTGATGAAATTCTTTCATGACCTTGTTCACCAGCTCTTTGTCTTTTTCATGGTCCCTGACCATCCATTGCTCAAGACCACTGTATGGAACTTTATTGGCCTAGTCTTTGGAGAATCCTTTACAATGATAGCAACACTCCTGATTCTTGTAATCCCACCTCTTGTAATTGCCTCAAGGCTATTGAAAAGACCAGAACAGGTACCTGAAGGCCTTAAAGGAGCAGAAAGGAGAAGATATATCCATGAGCTTATGCTCTCAAACAGGAAGAGGGCTGTTCCAGTCTTTTTATTTGCTCTCCTTGTTTCCCTGTTCTGGTTCTTTAAGGCAGAATCAGGCCCGGGGCTTTATATACCCCAGCCAGTCCCTGTGGTAGAGGAGGATGGATTTGCAATAATGAAATTAAAAGAGCCTGGCCGTGAGCTCGGTGATGGAAATATCCATAAGTTTATTCTCAGGAAAGATAAAAAGACCTACAGATTTTTTGTCTTCAGGAGGCCTGATGGCAGATTCTCTGTATGTCTTGATGCCTGTGAGATCTGTCCTCCAGAAGGATATGGCCAGGCAAGGGAGCATCTTATATGCATTTATTGCAATACACCAATTCCCTTCAATACAGTTGGTGAGCCAGGTGGCTGTAATCCAATACCTGTTAATTTTATCCTGACAGAGAAAGAGATAAAGATAGAGGTTCAGGAGATACTGAAGAAATGGAGACTCGTCCATTCAGGGATCAGCAGGGAATGAAGCTTTTAAAGATTGACAGGGTTATTAGATTAAGAAGGCTCATGCTATGGGCATGGCTTATCTATTATCTAACATGGAGCACATGGTCAAAGGAGGCCTTTGCTGGATTCGTCACAGGCCTTGGAAAAAATCCACTCTGGCAGGTGCTTTTTGTGGTCTTTATTATATTACTCGGTATAGAGATAATTTATAAGTTCAGGCAGAGGATAAAGAAGGCTCCTTTTTTTATACTCCTCTGGTTTATCCTGCCAGCAGGTATAATTGTCTTTTTAACAGGGTTCTTCCTGAGTGCCTCAATGAGGATGGATACAAGGATACTCACAGGAAAGGAGGATATATTCCAGATCCCCTGGTCTCAAAAGAGATATGGTGTGATGGAGGTAAAGCCATCTATAAAGGAAAGGTTTCTTGACATAGAGCAGGAATCACCTTCACCTATATTTACAAGGGAACCTGTTTTATTGCTTACGGATTTTAAGAATACCTACAGGATCGGGGTCTTTCCACCTAAGAGGATTGATGGCACATTCTTTCATATCCTTAATTTTAATATTGCACCCTCTATTGAGGTAAGAGATTCATCAGGCAAAACTGTCATAAAAGGTGACCTTGCTCTCCAGATACTGCCAGCAGGGAATACAGATTATGTAGTTCTTGAAGGACTTCCTTATAGGATTACCATGAAACTCCTTCCATCAAGGGAGATCAAAAGGGGTGATATCACGGCAAAGGAGTATGACCTTAATGATAGGCTTTATGAATTAAAGGTCTTCAGGATCAGAAATCCTGAGGAAGCAGGGACACTCATAGCAGAGGGTGATTCAAGGTCTCCCCTGAGATTTGATGGCTACAGCCTTACTGTCACAGGCCATACCTACTGGGTTCTCCTTGAGATTGTGAAGGACGATGCTGTTTATAGCATTGGAGCAGGACTGAGCCTTATAATAATCGGTATCCTTGTGAGGCTCATACTTTTACCATGGTGGATAAGGGGATTAAGGAGACCTTAAAGGGTTCTGACCAGCTGACTATATTTTGAAATATTCGGTTTCTTAATTGCAAAACCTTTGAAAAACTTGACAGCAGAGTTATTTTTTGATAAAAAATTGCCTATGGAGGGAATCAGAACAGCATATCTAATCAATCAATCATTCATTCATTCATTATAAACACACCCTGTTAGAAACCTTTCTTCTTAACCGTCGGAACAAAGACCCTGCAATTTAAAAATTCAAATTTCCTTGTTCTCAAAGCTAAATCCACACATGCAGTGTGGAATAAAAACTATGGAGGTGTGAGATGAAGAAGATTATTCTATTAACATTAATATCACTTTTTTACTTATCAGGACTAACATTTGGTGCAGGCAATGACTCCATTCTTTCACAGCACATAAAAGAGGCAGATGGGACAAGCGGGCAGGACACAAATACAGGAAGCGGGATAAAGACAGGGCATATACAGGATGGAGCAGTAACGAACTCAAAGATAGCAGATGGTGCAGTTACAGATGCAAAGATAACAGGTCCTATATCTGGCTCAAAGATATCCTCTGCTGGGCTTGATGCAGATACCCTTGATGGTCTTCATGCCTCAGAATTTGCTCCTATGGTGCATACCCACAGTCAGTCTGATATAACGGGTTTAAATGAAACCTTAGCAGGAAAGGCAGATATTAACCATAACCATGATTCTGTGTATCAGAAGAAATACGCTGGGGTAGCGGTTGTGGCAAAAAGTGGTGGTGATTATACAGACCCTGTAGCAGCGATGAATGATATTAACACATGGTGTGGCATGCCATCTGAAACCAATCCATGTTTATTGAAGATAATGCCAGGGGTATATGATATAGGAACGAATTCCCTGAATATGCAGGAATATGTTGACATTGAGGGTTCGGGAGAGAATGTAACGAAGATAAAGGGTCATAGCTTAAACTCAGGAATAGTTACAGGAGTAGTAAATGGAGCAAATAATTCAGAGATAAGGTTTATAACAATAGAAAGATATGGTAGCGACTCAATGGGCTATGCCTTTTATAACGTTAGCGCCTCGCCTTCAATGAAAAATATTACAGTTATAGCATCAGCTGTTAACCCAGTGGGAGTTTATAACTGGCCACGATCATCTCCAACAATGAATAATGTAAAAATAATTGTACAGGGTTCTAGTGGCGGTCAACCAATAGGTATTTTTAATATTGACAACTCTAATCCGTTGATGAATAACATTATAATTACTGTTACAGGTGGTTTCTATAATTTTGGTATAAGAAATAGTAATTCTTCTCCAACACTAAGAAATGTGACAGTTACAGCCTCAGGTGGTGTATTTAGTTATGGGATTGATAACTATAATTTTTATGGGGAAATGAGAAATGTAGTGGCTATAGCTAATAAAGCAGCATATTTAAATTGTGGTGTTTATAATATGAACTCTTCACCTACAATAGACAAGTTAACTTCTATAGGCTTGAATGGTACACAACAAATTGGAATGTATAATTATGGCTCATTAGTCACAATTGATCACTCTATCATTAGAGGAGGCACTTACAGTATTTATAATGAACCCGGGGCAATATCTACACTATATATAGGAGCAAGCAAACTTATAGGACCTGTTAGCACTGAAGGTAATTATCACTGTGTTGGAGTGTATAATGGAATTTATACACCGCTAAATAGCACCTGCCAGTGATGTGTTTTTCAATTCTAAAGGGTGGCATTAGCCACCCTTTTATATATAAAGGTGTCTAAATTATCAGTATTTTGATAAGCCTATTTAGAAAGTTTATTGATAATTCTATTAAGATTGTCCTTAGTTTTTAGTAATGCTGGATTAATATTTAGAGCTTGCTGGTATGCCCATACAGCCTGAGTATACAATCCCTTCTTTTCATATGCAACACCCATATTATGATATGCCTCTGCATAACTCTGCTTAAGACTTAATGCTATTTTATACTCTTGAATGGCTATATCATGGTCTCCTATTTCATCATAAACCATTCCGAGATTATTATGAGCTTCAGGAAATTCGTATTTATGCTGTATAGCTGTCTTTAGATGCATAAGGGCATGATTATATAATTTTAAATTATAATAAATAAGACCGAGATTATTATGAGCTTCAGGAAAGTACTCTTTTAAACTTATGGCAAGTTTGTATTCATTTATAGCTTTATTTAGTAGCCCTTTTTTCTCATAGATAATTCCAAGGTTATAATATGCATCTGTAAAATTTGTATTTAATTTGATGGCAATTAAAAACTCAGTCATGGCATCATTAATCATGTCCATTTCTGCATATGCAATTCCCAGAAGATTATGTGCTTCTGCATAATTAGGTTCTAAACTTAAGGCAATTTGTAATTCTCTTATTTGCTGGTCCAACCATCCCTTATTTTTATATGCCCAAGCAAGGTTAAAATGCGGTCGCGGTTTATTCGGACTCTTCCTCACCACATCCTCCCAAAGTGTTACCTCATCCTTCCAGATAAGGTTTCTTGAATAGGTAAGGATAGAGAGGATTATTACAATTAAGAATAAGGATATCAGATAAGCCTTTGAAATCTTATGCATAAAAAATTATAGCACATAGCAGATGGGGCAGTTACAGATGCAAAGATAACAGGTCCTATATCTGGCTCAAAGATATCATCTGCTGGGCTTGATGCAGATACCCTTGATGGTCTTCATGCCGCAGAATTTCAAAGAAAATATGCAAAGGTAGCAGTAGTTGCTCGGAGCGGTGGTGATTATACAGACCCTGTAACAGCGATGAATGATATTAACACCTGGTGTGGAATACCATCTGAAACTAATCCATGTTTATTGAAGATAATGCCAGGGGTATATGAGGTGGGTTATTATAGTTATAGTTTTAGTATCCCGCGTTATCTTCATATAGAAGGTAGCGGTGAAAATATTACGGTAATAAAAGTGAGAGGAAGTCTGGATATATCAGACGGGAATGAAATTCGTTTTATTACCTTTGAAGGTGGCCCAATATACATGAAAGAAAAATGTTCTCTAAAAAATGTAACATTGAAAGTATCTAATATTGCGAGGGTTATAACGATTTCAAGTAGCGTAGGAAAGTATATCACTGCTATATTGGAAAATATAACCATCTTCTCAATTGATGACGGAACCAGCATGGTAGAGGCTGGCATTAGTATTCATAATTCAAAGGTTATACTTAAAAAAATTAACATTTCTATGGCACGTGCTTCAATGTTACCTCCTGTAGGCTATGCTATTCAAATTATAGACTCTCCTGATTATTCAGGATATTCACCGTCTGAGGTATTATTAGATGATGTGCACATAAAAAATCTCAATACTCACGGATTGAATTTAACAGGTCTTCGTGGTGCAGTCTATATTTATAATAGTGTTATAGATTCTGATTACTGGGGTATTTTATTGGCTAATGGAATCGTAAATATTAAAAATTCCCTTATTAAAGGAGATAAAAGAAGCTTAGAATTTTTTGGTGGAAGCGAAATTCCATATTATGTAAATATAGCACTTACCCAATTAATAGGGCCTATTTTAAAAGGAAACCACGGCGTTCTAAAATGTTTTAATACTTATGATGCTAAATATGACTCGCTTGTTTGTCCCTAAGTGTGTGTCTTAAGTTCGTAAATTAAGAAATATCTGAAAGAAGAAAGGAGGAGGGAAAATCCTTCCTCCTTGTTAAGATTTTTGTTATAGACAGCTCTATGAGCTTAATATAAATTGGTTTTACCAGTTGGGGTCTGTTTCCTCCATTCCCATAGCCATTATAAATTGATTGGGTCACAAAACCCTACTCACCGTGGTGGATTGGTCGGGAGGCATCCCCTGCCTTTTTAAAATGCTCAGTGAATCTATGTCACCATGGCCACTGCTCATAAGCTTATAAGGGTTATTTTCGCTATGCTTTCTCATAAAACCTTTTTCTGTGCTAAGGAGATTAATTCTTTATAGTTGCCTTTTAATAATATTTTACACTGATATAATTTAAGAAAGTTTTAGCTTCATTATGTTCTGGATTTAAACTAAGTACTGTTTCAAACTCCTTTTTGGCATTATCTATAGCTCCAATTCCTAAATATACCATCCCAAGATTAAAATGTGCTTCTACAAAATTAGGTTCTAAATTTATTGCCATTTGATAGTTTTTTATTGCTTCCTGATTTAATCCTTTCCTGGCGTATATAACACCGATATTATTGTAAGCCTCTATCAACTGTGGCTCCAGCTCCAATGCCATTTGAAAGTTTTCTAATGCTTTATCTAATAAACCCTTCTCTAAAAAAAGCAAGCCGAGTATATGATAACAGGTTGCATCTTGTGTGGATATTACAGCAGTTTGAAGGTTATCAATAGCAAGGTCTATATATATCTGTGCCTTATCATGTTCCCCTTTATTTTTATGGATAATAGCGAGATGATAATATACTTCACCATTAATTGAAAAATCACTTTGATTTAGTTTTAATGCCTGTTGATATGCTTTGATTGAATCAATTATATATCCGTGCTTTCTATAAGCATGACCGAGAATACTATGGCTTCTTACTTTATTTGGACTTTTTGCCACCACATCCTCCCACAATATTATCTCATCCTTCCAGATAAGGTTTCTTGAGTAGGTTAAACTGGAGAGGATAATAGAAATAGAGAACAGAACTATAAGGTGAGCCTTTTGAACTCTAATCATAAAAAATTATAACCTTAATGAGGCAGATGGGACAAGCGGGCAATTATTAATAACTGGGCTTCTTTTCTTCCAATGTTGCATGCTTTTTTAAAATCTTCAATGGCATCATTAAATCTTTGCAATTTCAATAAAATAAGCCCACGATTAAAATAGGCATTTGGATTAATGTATTAATACGTTTTTAATTGAGAATTTTACAAATTATTGTATGATAAAAAATTGGCTATGGAGGGAATCAGAACAGCATATCTAATCAAGCAATTAATTTTAAAGACTTAATCATATATGAACAATTTATTTTTGCAAATTAGAAAGCATCAGGTATTGAATCGTTTGTCAATTATGGAATTGTAAAGGCGGTTTATACAGGTTAAAGGTAATGACTTCAAAAGCTCTTGAATATCCCGATGCCGAATCTTACAGGTATATCCCTGCTCTTTTCAAAGAGATAGAGGTTTTTTGAGGTAATGAGGGGATATTTATATTCCATCTCTCCAATCTTTCCAGGCAGGACACCTGAGAGTTCTCCAACTGCTGTAATGAGTTTTCCTTTTGTATATACAACAGGGTCAAGATAACCTTCATATTTAATCATGAACCTTCCTCTTGAGAGGTCTGTATCCTCTGGTCTTCCCCTTCCATCAAGGGGCCTCTCAAGGACCTCTATATATGTGGCATCCTTTGCATTTGCAGTGGCAAGTATAAGACCACCAAGCATAACTGTCTTACCTTTATGAGCCTCAGGGTCTTTAAAGAGTGTTTCAGGTGTTACAGACCTGTCAACCTGATTTCTCAGCTCCTCTGGAACAACATGCCCGCAGGAGGAAAACAGCAAGGTTGATATTAAGAATAGAACTATAAGAATATTTTTCTTCATGATTAATTATCAAAAACTTTTGTATGCTTTGTCAAGACTTTCCAGCAGGCTGTCAATTTTCTTTCTAATGGTAAATGACAAAGTAGCCCTATTTTGAAGATATGCCTGCAGCCATCTTTTCAAGGAGTGAGAGTTTTGGAGCCTCTCCCAGCACTATGAGGGTATCATCTGTTTCAATAATGGTCTGAGATGTGGGATTGAACTTCATGGAGCCATCTGTTCTCTTTATTCCTATAATAATTGCTCCTATATCCCTTCCTATACCACTTTCGCCTATTGTCTTACCAATAAGGCTTGAGCCTTTCTGGACGGGTATTTCCTCTATCTGTATCTCAAGGTATTCCGACCTTGTGGCAAACTCAAGAAAATCAACCACTGTAGGTCTCAGCACTGTATGGGCAATTCTTAAGCCTCCAATATGATAGGGTGAGACCACCCTGTCTGCACCTGCCCTCTTTAATTTTATTTCAGCTCCTTCCTCAGCAGCCCTTGCAACTATAAAAAGGTCAGGATTCAGTCCCTTTGCACTCAATACTACATAAAGGTTTTCTGTATCAGAGGAGAGGACCGTTATCAGGCCCTTTGCCCTCTCTATGCCAGCCTCCTTTAGAATCTCATCCTTTGTGGCATCTCCTTCAATATATAGAGATTCCTCATCTTCGGGAAGATTTTCTTTATTCCTCTCAATAATAACGAAAGGAATATTATTTGACCTGAGTTCTTTTGCGATAATCCTTCCCATCCTGCCATAGCCGCAAATGATATAATGATCCTTAAGAGAATCAATCTTCTTTTTCATATTTCTCTTCTTAAAGGCCTCCTTTATCTCTCCTTCTATTATTACCTTTGCTCCTGTTGTCAGGGCATAGGTAAATACACCGAATCCACTGAATATGAGAATAATTGTAAAGATCTTTCCATTTATTGTAAGTTCCTTTACCTCTTTATATCCAACGGTGGCAAGTGTGATGACTGTCATGTAAAGGGCATCAAGGAGATTCATCTTCTCAATGAGCATGTATCCTGCGGTTCCGTAAATTACCACGCTGAATATTAGAAAGAGTATAAAAAATAGCTTTTTCTGGATCGCCTTGTCCATAGATAATTATAAATAAAATCCTGCAAAATTAAAAATATTCCCTTCCGAAGGTTGCTTTTTCAAGCATTAATTAGGTATTTTATTAATGCGACCTTGATGTTGCTTAAATTAAAAGCGGGCCCTTAAAAATCTTCAGATTTTTGGGGTGCCAGTGAAGGAGGACAGATGTTTACAGTATCAGATATTGCAGCAGAAAAAGTAAAGGAGGTTCTCACAGCAGAGGGAAAAGCTGGATGGGGTTTAAGAATATTCAAGATAGATAGTGGATGCTGCGGACCATCCTACGGTATGGACATTGATGAAAAGGCTTCCGAGACAGATGAGGTAATAGAAAAGAATGGTCTTAGAATATTTATGGACAAAGAGACCTTCATGAATCTCAGTGAGATGACCCTTGATTTTATTGATGATGGTCAGAGGCAGGGATTTGTCCTTTCAGGTGGTAAGGCACCTTCCTGTGGTTCTGGTTGCAGTAGCTGCGGATAACTTCTAAAGATAATTGCCTGAAATGAGGGGTGCAATTCAGGAATTGCACCCCTGCGGATTAGAAAAGAGGGTTCCCCCGAAATCATCAGATTTTTTGGGGTACCAGTGAGGATAAAGATGGGGAAATAAGGATGATCAACATAGGGATTGTTGGTGCCGGGAAGGGTGGTTCAGGTCTTCTAGAGGTATTTATTGCTAATGGTGATGTCAGGGTTATTGGCGTTACAGATACTGATCCCCATGCACCTGGTCTTTCCCTCGCAAAGAATCATGGTATATATATAGCAAATTCAATAGAAGAATTATCAGCTAAGAATCCCCACATAATTATCAATGCTACAGGTAATCCCGAGGTCTCTGATTATATAAGACAGAGCTTTCCCTATCCTGTTGAGATAATAGAAGGTACAAGCGCATGGTTTCTCTGGGAGCTTGTACGGCGTCAGCAGGAGGCAAGAAGAGACCTTTCCATCCTCTATCAGAATGCACTCCTGATAGCAAGGTCAAAGAGTCTTGAAGAGGTCCTTCAGAGTATCCTCATTTCTGCCATGGCACTTACAGAGACACCTGCTGGAAGCATCAGTCTTATTGAGGGTGAAGAGATGGTCATGGCAGCTCACAGGGGACTAAGTGAAGAGTTCTTTAAACAGAATAGATGGAGACCAAGACCGGAAGGACTGAGCAGGTATATATTGAGTCAGAGGGAACCTGTTGAATGGGAAGATATCCTTAAAGACCCTTTATTTGAAGACACTAATATCAAGAAAGAAGGAATAAGGGCACTCCTTGCCAGTCCTTTACTTTTAGATGGTGGAGTTGTTGGGATACTTTATCTTGATGATTTTAAGCCGAGAAGGTTTACTGACAGACACAAGAAACTGATTCAACTTTTTTCTGCCTTCGCAGCCCATGCCATAGAGAAATTCAGGCTCATACATGAGCTTGATGAGTCCCTTGCCTATCTTCAGGCTGTGCTTGAAGATTCTCAGGACATGATAGCAACAACTGATAATAAAGGAAGGATAGTGAAATTTTCAAAGGGTGGTGAACGAATACTTGGATACACAGAGGAGGAAATCAAGGGGAAGGATGCATCAGAGCTTTATGTCAATCCAGAGGAGAGAAAAAGGATTATTGATATACTAAATGAAAGGGATGCACTCTTTAATTATGAAACACAGGTCTTAAGAAAGGATGGAAGGCCTGTTGATATAAGCCTCACCATATCAAGGCTCAGGGATAGGGAGGGCAATATAATCGGGACTGTTGGTATAAGCAAGGATATTACAGAGGAGAAGAGATTAAGGGAAGAGCTTGCAAGAAAAAACAGTGAGCTTGAGGAGCTCAATGAACAGCTTGAAGAAAAGGTGATGGAAAGGACAAAGGAACTTGAAAAGATAAATGAAGAGCTAAAGCGTGCCAATCAGGCAAAGGCAAGGTTTATATCTAATATGAGTCATGAGCTGAGGACTCCCCTTACATCCATACTGGGTTATTCAGAACTGTTTCTTGACAGGACCTATGGTGATATAAATGAGACACAGGAGAAGTATATAAAGCATATAATGCAGGCCGGAAAACACCTCCTTCACCTTGTAAATAATATACTTGACCTTGCAAAGATAGAGGCAGGAAAGATTACCCTTGCATCAGAGACCATTTCAATACCTGACCTTATAAATGAGATTGTCTTTGTGATGAAACCACAGGCAGACAAAAGATCTATCAGCATAAATGTAAGGATCTCACCTGATGTGAGGGACTTTGTTGCAGATAAGGTGAAAATGAAACAGATACTTTATAATCTTCTCAGTAATGCTGTTAAGTTTACACCGGAGGGCGGGGATGTTGGGATAGAGGCTGAATATGTTATCAGTCCATTTCCATGGATACCGTCCGGGAGGAAGTTTCTCAAACTTACTGTATGGGATACAGGTATCGGAATACCAGAGGAACACAGGGAAAGGATATTTGAGGAGTTTGAGCAACTTGATGCTTCCCGTGCTACAGAGGGTACAGGTCTTGGTCTTCCAATGACAAAGAAACTTGTTGAACTTCATGGTGGATATATAGACCTTGAAAGCCTTCCTAAGAGAGGAACTCGTTTCCATGTCTATTTACCATCAGCAGCCCCTGAGCTCACAGAGACATTAAAAAAGAAGTTACCCTTACCAGAGTTTCAGAAGGAATCTCCTCTTGTGATTATAGCAGAGGATGAGCCTTCAACAGCAGAGCTTATTGGCATTTATCTTAAAGAAGGTGGCTACAGGGTAGAGTATGCAAGAGATGGTATTGAGGCAATAAGGCTTGCAAGAGAGCTTCAACCCTTTGCAGTAATTCTTGACATTATGCTTCCGGGAAAGGATGGATGGGAGGTGCTTCAGTCATTAAAGGGTGATCCCGAGACATCGGATATACCTGTGATTATACATTCTATCCTTGAAGAAAGGGAACTTGCCTTCGCCCTTGGTGCAACTGATTACATTGTGAAACCTGCTGATAAGGCCTTATTCCTCAAAAAACTTGGTGAACTTTCCTATCTCCATAAGAGAAAGAGATTGCCAGTAAATATCTTTGTTGTTACAGAGGATGATAGATGCAGAACAAATCTCAAAGAAATGACCGAATCAGAGGGCTTTATATTCCATCACTACAGAGATACTGAAGAGGCCTTGGCGGCTGCCCTTATGATAAGACCTCATGTGGTAATTGTTGACCTTACTATGGGTGAGAGGGTCGCCTCTTTTATAAAATCTTTGAGAGATACTGCTGCCACAAAAGATGCCCTTATTTTTGGTCTTGCAGACAGGGACATTCCTATGGATGAGAGGATAAAAATTACAGGCCTGATTGAGAGGCTTCTCAGCAAAGATGCCCTGAGCTCAAAGGAACTCCTGAGCCACCTAAGGGAGCTGGAGCTTCTTCATCCCAAGAGAGCAGGTCTTCTTGACGAGATCACCGGCTTATTCAATTTCAGATATTTTCAATTGAGACTTGCCCAGGAGTGTTTGAGGTCAAAGAGATATAAGATACCCCTTGTCCTATCCCTTATAGATATAGACCATTTCAGTCATTATGTGAGCAAAAGGGGTATATATTATGGAAATATTGTACTTAAAAAGATTGCTGATATTTTAAAAAAGAATCTTAGGGGCTCTGATGTGGTATGCAGGTATGGAGAGGATGCCTTTGTAATAATCTTTACAAACACACTTCCTGAACCCGCCCTTCAGATATCAAGGAGATTTCTTAATATCATCAGAGAATATCCATTTATCCATGAGGAGATACAGCCCAAGGGTAAGTTTACGGTGAGCATAGGAGTTTCTGAATTCAGAGGTCAATCACCAGAGGAATTACTTCATCTTGCAGAGAAGGCCCTCAGACTTGCCAAGGAAAAAGGAAGAGACAGGGTAGAGATGTTATAGCTTGAAGCCAAACTGTAAAGTAAAGAAGCCTTTTCAGTACCGTTACTTTCACACCAATCCTTGCTTTTGTTCTTCCCCGAATTTTGCCAACAAGGGATATAAAGGAATAGCAAAGTATGCCTCAAAGCCTTTATAAAGCTCAAAGGGGCAGAGCTCAAAGGGGCTTTTCGCCCCTTTGAAACCCCAGAAATAAATTTTTAAAGTTTAAATTAATATAAAGGGGAGCTTGAGGGGCGAAGCCCCTCAAAGCTCTGTAACAATAAATTTATCCCCAGATGGTGAAGGAAATTATGTTCGGTAATATTGATTAAAAATCTACATTAAAGTGTCGGTATAAAGGCTTTTCGGCATATCCTGCTATTTCTAATGGCAATCTAAGGTCTTCTCATTAGAGGTTCATTCAATTAGACAATTATGGTAAAATGTAATTTATTATTAATTTAAGATCTGGAGGTTGGAGATGAATATTGTTGTCTGTATCAAACAGGTGCCTGATTCTGCCGAGGTACGGATAAATCCCGAGACAGGCACCCTGATAAGGGATGGAGTGCCGAGTATAATAAATCCCTATGACCTTCATGCAATAGAGGCGGGTCTTCAGATAAAGGAAAAACTTGGAGGCAAGGTCTCTGTTATAACCATGGGACCACCGCAGGCAGAGCTGGCATTAAGGGATGCCATTTCTATGGGTGCAGATGAGGCAGTGCTTCTTACAGACAGGGCCTTTGCTGGTGCTGATACATGGGCAACAGCCTATACACTTTCACGGGCAATAAAAAAGATAGGTGCAGACATTATTATATGTGGAAAGCAGGCAATTGATGGTGATACAGCCCAGGTGGGGCCTGAGATGGCAGAGTTTTTAGATATCCCCCATGTGGCTTATGTAAGGAAAATAGATTCTATCACAGAAAAATCCATAACAGTTGAGAGATTAATGGAAGAGGGATATGATATTGTGGAATCATCTTTGCCTGTTCTTATTACTGTTGTGAAGGAGTTAAATGAACCAAGGCTTCCTTCCTTAAGAGGCAAGATGGCTGCAAAAAAGGCAGAGATCAGGAAACTGACCGCAAAGGACATAGATGCAGAGGAGTCACTCATTGGTCTTAAGGGTTCACCAACACAGGTTAAAAGGATATTTGCTCCTGAATTGAAGAAGGAAAAGAAGATGCTTGATGGTTTTCCAGAGGAACAGGTGCAGAAACTTATAGAGGAATTAAAGGGTCTGAAATGTCAGTTCCTGTAGGCATTAGTGCCACTAAAAGGTTGTGGTTATCAATTGTCATATTGTCTGAAATTGCCGGTAGCAATATAAAGGAATAGCAAGGTATGCCTCAAGGCCTTTATAATGCGACAATGAACACGATACAGGATTCAAGATACAAGCTTCTGGATAAAGTTAAACAGGAGGAATCTAAGAAATGAGGATAGTTGTAAGAAGTGAGATATGTTCAGGTTGTGAAACCTGTGTGAGTTCCTGTCCCTACACTGCTATAGTGATGAGGGAGGGCAAGGCCTTTATTACAGAATACTGTCAGCTCTGCAGGGCATGCCTCAGTGTATGTCCTGAAGGTGCAATTATTGAGGTAATTGAAGAGGGTGAGGGTATTGCTGCACCTGAGCCTTCAGCCTATCATGGTGTCTGGGTCTTTGCAGAGCAGAGGAATGGTAAGGTAGCCTCTATTGCCTTTGAGCTTCTCGGTGCTGGAAGAAGACTTGCTGATACCCTCGGTGTTGGACTATCTGCTGTTCTTTTTGGTAGTTCAGAGGAAGGTGCCCGGGAGCTGATTAAATATGGTGCAGACAGGGTTTATCTTGCTCAGGACCCATTACTTGAAAAATTTAATGATGAGCCCTATGCAAGGCTTCTTGCATCATTGATAAATACTCACAAACCTGAGATAGTACTTGCAGGTGCTACACCTGTTGGAAGGTCTTTCTTTCCAAGAGTTGCTGCAATGCTGAGGGCAGGACTAACCGCAGATTGTACAGCCTTTGATATTGAACCAGAGACAAGAAACCTCCTTCAGACAAGACCTGCCTTTGGTGGGAATATCATGGCAACCATAATAACTCCCAATAGAAGACCCCAGATGGCTACAGTAAGACCGAGGGTTATGAAGAGGCTTGAGCCAGATCCTTCAAGAAAGGGAGAGATAATTTATGTGAAACCAGACAATCTTTCTTCAAGGACAAGAGTAGTCAATACAGTGAAAGAGGTGTCTGAGCTGAGTGTGAACCTTCAGGAGGCTGAGGTTATAGTGGCTGGTGGTCGTGGTCTTGGTGATGCAAAAGGATTCAGGATGCTTGAAGAGCTTGCCTCTTTACTTGGTGGAGTGGTTGGTGCATCAAGGGCTGCTGTTGATGCGGGATGGATATCCTACAGTCATCAGATAGGTCAGACAGGAAAGACTGTGTGTCCGAAGCTTTATATTGCCTGTGGTATATCAGGTGCTGTTCAACATCTTGTGGGTATGCAGTCATCTGATATAATAGTTGCAATAAACAAGAATCCAGAGGCACCGATATTTAATGTTGCTAACTACGGGATTGTGGGAGATGTTTACGAAATAGTACCTCTTCTGATAAAAAAGATAAAGGAGTTAAAGGGGCTATGATTGCCTTTGTTTTCCCGGGTCAGGGTTCCCAGTATGTGGGCATGGGAAAGGACCTTTATGAAAACTTTCCTGAGACAAGGGATGTCTTTAAGGAGGCCTCGGATGTCCTTGGTTATGATATGATGAAACTCTGTTTTGAAGGCCCTAAAGAAATTCTTGACAGGACATCAAAGACCCAGCCAGCTATTCTTACTGTAAGTATTGCTGCGCTGAAATTAATGGAACTTAATGGTAAAAGACCTTCAATGGTAGCAGGTCATAGCCTGGGAGAATATACCGCCTGTGTTACAGCAGGGGTGCTCAGCTTCAGAGATTGTTTGAGGATAGTTGAAAAAAGGGGTTTTTTCATGGAGGATTCTGTTCCAGAAGGTAAAGGCCTGATGGCAGCCATACTGGGTCTTGATAAAGAGGTGGTTGAGGATATATGCAGGAATGTGAGTTCAGGATATGTGGCACCTGCAAATTATAATTGCCCGGGTCAGATTGTTATTTCCGGTGAAAGGGATGCAGTACTTGAGGCAGTGGAGGAGCTGAAGCAAAAGGGTGCGAAGCGAGCAGTAACGCTTTCTGTAAGTGTTCCATCACATTCAAGACTGATGCTCAGGGCATCAGAGAGACTTGGTGAATTCTTTACACAGTTCAATTTTAATGATGCAATGATACCTGTTGTGAGTAACGTGGATGGTATTGCAAGGGCTGATGCCCCTTCAATAAAGGAGGCCCTCTTAAGACAGCTCCATTCAGGGGTGCTCTGGGAAGATTCTGTGAGGAATATGCATAGAATGGGTATTCATACCTTTGTGGAGATAGGCCCCGGTAAAGTATTATCAGGTTTGATAAAAAGGATATGCCCTGAGGTAAAGGTCTATAATGTAGAAGACCGGGATACCCTGATTAATACGGTAAAGAGTTTATAAAAAGATGCCCTTTAAGACCAATTCAGGCATGAAACTAATTGATGAAAAGAGGAGATTTAGGAGATATAAAAAAGAAACCCCTGTCACTTTGATAAGGGGTAGAGAGACCTATCAGCTCAGGCTCATTGATTATTCTCCCTTTGGTATAAGGATAAAGATAAGACCGATACTTTCTCTACATGAACCTGTAGAGATAATTATAGACAGACATCATCTTAGAGGCCATGTGGTCTGGGTCTCCGGTGATAATACAGGAATAGCTATTGATGGTCCTATAGCAGGAGACCTGGGTGTGTACAGACTCTGGGATTTACTTATAGGTATCAAGAGGGCTCAGAAGACAGGGGTAATTGATATACAGTCTAATGAGATTAAAAAAACCATATATATAAAATCAGGAGATCCTATCTTTGCCCGTTCTAATATAGAAGATGAAAGACTGGGGGAGTTTTTACTGAAACAGGGTATTATAACCGTAGATGCCTATAATCACTCTGTAGAGCTCATGAAAAAAACAGGTAAGAGACAGGGAGTTGTGCTTGTGGAGGCAGGTTATCTGAAGGTTGAAGACCTCCCCAGACTGGTGAGACAGCAGATTGAGGACATTATAAAGAATGCCTTTAAACTCCTCACAGGAACCTTTCAATTCAGGGAAGGACCTCTCCCAACAGATGAGATAATAACCTTGAAGCTGAGTCTTGCAAATCTTATATATAGAGGGATAAAAGGTATTGAGAGTTTTCAATTCATAAGGTCTGAGCTTCATGATCTTAATTCAGTGACTGTCCCGGCAGCTGATCCCTATCATCTTTTTCAGGACATATCTCTTGACGAAAAAGACAAAAAAATATTACTGCTCGTTGATGGTAAAAACACGATTAATGATATAATTAAAAAATCAGGATTAAACCAGTTTGAGACATTAAAGACCCTTTATGCCCTTCTATGTACAAGGATAATAGAATCAAAAGAATCTGCGGAGACCGAAAAGGAGGAGACAGTATCAATGGATGAGGTTCTCAGAAATGGTGAGCTTGATGAGGAATTCCTCAGAGAGGTTGAGGACCTTTATCAGAGATGTGAAAACATGAACCATTATGAGATACTTGGCCTTAAAGGTGATGTATCCAGTGATGAAATTAAGAGAGTATATTACAGGCTTGTCAAAAGATTTCATCCCGACAGGTATTTTAAAATCGGTCATGATGATTTTAAAAATAAATTATCAAAGATATTTACAAGGATAAACCTTGCCTATACAGTCCTCAGTGATAAATTAAAGAGACAGGAGTATGATTCGGGTCTTTCAAAAACTTCAGAACAGACCGATACAGCACTTCAAAAATATCAGGAGGGCATTGAGCATTACCAGAGAAAGGCTTACGCTGAGGCAGTGACAGCCTTTGGCCAGGCTGTATATCTTGATGCTAATAAACCCAGGTATCATTTTTATTATGGTCTTGCCCTTAGAGAAGCTGGTAAATATAAAGAGGCTGAGCGCGCTTTACTTAAGGCAATAGAGCTCTTGCCTGATAATCCGGATTATGTTACAGAGCTTGGTTATCTCTATCTCAGGCTTGACATGAAGTTAAGGGCAAAAAAGACCTTTGAGAGGGCATTAAGTATGGCGCCAGCTCATAAAAGGGCAAAGGAAGGCCTGGAGCAGATTTGAAAAAGTGGATTTTGTTTGAAATAAATTAAATATATAAGATATTATATAAATTGGAGGTGATTTAAAGAATGCCGATTTATGAATATGAATGCACAGCCTGTAATGAGAGGAGAGAATATCTTCAGAGGTTCAGTGATGAACCCATAACAGAATGTCCTGTCTGCGGAGGGACAATGAAAAGACTTATTTCAAACTCCTCATTTGTCCTTAAAGGCTCGGGCTGGTACCTTACTGACTATGCAAGAAAAGGTTCAGGTAATGGTGGTAATGGCTCTTCAGGCAGGTCTGAAGAAAAAAAATCTTCTTCAATTAAAGAATAGGCATGAGGTCATCCATGGGGCCTCATGCCCATATCCCCTATGAAAAGATAAATACCCACAGAGATCTGCTCAATAAATATAAAATAAATTTAGAGATCTATATCAGCTCCTATGTCCTTGATAATGTAGAGCAGAAGGAAATCATTACATTAAAAGAAAGACTTACTTATAATCCCGAGCTCACCATCCACGCACCTTTTATGGACCTTTCTCCAGGTGCAGTGGATTCCCTTGTAAGAAAGGTGACCGTTGAGAGATTTTCAATGGTGGTGGATATTGGAGCATGCCTTGGTGCTAAGGCCATAGTATTTCATTCAGGATATGAAAAATGGAAATACGGTCTGAAGATTGACCCATGGCTTGAAGAAAGCATAAAGACATGGAAGCAGATACTTACCAAGGCAGAGGGAAGGGTCCCTGTTTTAATAGAGAATATCTTTGAGGATGAACCCGGAAATCTCAGGCTTCTCATGGAACAAATAGATGACCCAAATTTTGGGCTCTGCTTTGATACAGGACATTTTAATCTCTTCTCAAAGGTATCTCTTAAAGAGTGGCTTTCTCAAACCCTACCCTATATAAAGGAGCTTCATCTTCATAACAATGACAGAACCTCTGACCAGCATTACCCTGTTGATGAAGGAACATTCAACATGGTAGAGCTCTTTGAGACCATTGGTGATAGGCCCTGCATTTATACAATAGAGGCCCATGCCCCTGAACATTTCTTAAAAAGCCTGAAATGGCTTGGTGATTTCAGAGCTTCGAGAGTTCATTTCTGAGCCTGAAGCCTTTCAATTGAGGAACTCCTTTCCCCTTATATTGGATCATCACCTTATGGGATTCTCCCATACCCTCAGGAAGTATCAGAGATTTTAGCTTTGCAATTTCAAAGGGATAATCTTCTGGTTTTATGACTTCGCTGATTATCTCCTCAATACCTATTGATACAATAAAGCTTCCCTGTCCTGTATAACCTATGTTTTTAAGGCCCAGCTCCTCTCCCCATTTCTTAAGGGAACTGAAATTCACATGGCTTGTAATGTCCTGCTTACCAATATGGATATAGGGATTGTCTGATTTCTGATGTCTGTGATAACACTGGAGTGTCCCTTCTGGATAATCTTCACTGTAATACTGCCATGAGGGATAGCCGTAATCAATTGTTATTACAAAACCCTCAAGCAGTATGTTAAATATTTCTCTTATCCAGTCTTTTATACTGAGATTCACCTCTGTCCTGAAACCTTCAGGGAGATTAATAGAAAATTCCTTGAGATACTCCAGTATTCCGGGACTCAGCTTACCTTTTATTTCAAAGAGTTCCCTTCCATCAGTACTTACATAAACTTCTTTAATATCTTTGCCAGTTGATTCAATTATATGCACAGGGAATGAGTCAAGGAGTTCGTTTGACACAATACATCCCCTGAAGGGAGGGACCTCCGGGAGTGACTTAAACCATCTTGTTTTATCTAAATGCTCATTAAGTATCTCTGATTGGTTTTTGATGAGGGATTTATTTAATTCAATAATGTAATATTTCAATTTTGAATAAATTTCCTTTTTTTCTGCATAATCAAGCATGTCCTTTGCAAGATAACCCATTCCGGCACCCATCTCCAGTATTATGAAATCATCTGGCCCTTCCATAAGCCTCCAGCACTCTTCTATCTGCTTCATTATAGCAGCTCCAAAGGCCCTGTGAAGATGGGGTGCTGTATAAAAGTCTCCTTTTCTACCAATACTTGTAATATCCTGCATGTAATATCCATATACCGGGTGATAGAGGCATAGCTCCATGAAGGTCTCAAAGGTGATAGGACCCTCTCTCATAATTTTATCAATGATAAGTCTTTTAAGCATTGTTTATATGATACTATATATTATGCAAATCAGTTGCAGGCTCAATACAGAATTTGTGGAGATTCTTTCTATTTTTGATCCTGTAAAAATCAGTATAATAAAATCCATCCTTGAGAATGAAGGCATCAATTATTACCTTAAAGGGGAACATTCCTATTTAATGGAGCCCATGCTTGAGCCTGTAAGGCTGATGGTAAGAAAAGACCAGGTAGAGATGATAAAGGAGATACTGGATTTAGAGAGGTGATAAAACCCTTTTGACAGGTAGGCGTTAGATCTTTTTTAAAGAGGGATTATTCCTTTTATTTGCGTTGAAGTAATAGTTAACTTATTGATAGGTCTATTTTGTTTTCAACTGACACCCCCATCTAACGGGTGTTGACTTTCCTGACCCAGCAAAATATAATTAAATATCAAACTGTTTCAAACCTTTGAGGTATTTATAGTGGAGGTTATATGACGAAGGCAGAAATTGTGAATGCACTCTGTGAAAAGGTAGGTCTTACAAGAAAGGAGGCCTATGATTTTGTGGAGCTTGTTTTTGATACCATGAAGGAGATATTCAGTCAGGGTGAATCCATAAAGATTTCGGGTTTTGGAACATTTAATGTCAGGCAAAAGGGCTCAAGGGTTGGTAGAAATCCTAAGACAGGTATTACTCTTGAGATTAAGCCGAGAAGGGTGATAAGCTTTAAGATAAGCTCACAACTTAAAGACGAGATAGAGCAGATGCCAGGACCTGAATAATAATCATGAATGTAGTACCAAAACAAGGTAATAAACCGCCTGTCTCGGAAAAGCTTTTTTACAGGATTGGTGAGGTCAGTAAAATTACAGGCCTTGAGCCCTATGTCCTCAGATACTGGGAAACAGAGTTTCCTTTTTTGAGGCCAAGGAAATCAAGCTCTGGTCACAGGGTTTACACAAAGAGGGAGATAGAGCTCATCGTTAACATTAAAAAGCTATTATATGAAGAAAAATATACAATTGAAGGGGTAAGGAAGAAATTCGGCATTATAAAAAATAATATTGGTGAGGCAGCTAAGGAGAATCAATCTAAAGAGCGGCTGAATAAGATAAAATCAAGGCTTCAGAAGCTACTTGAGCTTTTAAAATGAAGTTGCAGATAAAATTATTTTGAGTTCGGGGCGTGGCGCAGCCTGGTAGCGCACTCGCTTGGGGTGCGAGTGGTCGCCCGTTCAAATCGGGTCGCCCCGACCATTTTTATGTTGAGAAAAAGGGCGGAGTAGGTTAAAATATATTTACCTGCCCTGCAGGTGATTGAGATGATAAAGTTGATCCGGCAATTAGATTTTTTAGGGAGCCAGAGCAAGGAGTACGGTGTGCATGCCTCCGTGAGGAGGAAGCCTGAAGTCTCCTTAGAGGCACCCACCTATTTAAGTAGGGGATCTAATTTTTCATCTACACCGCAGGGTGGGATAAAAAAGGCTGGACGAGAGGGTTTATTAAAGATATACAGTGGTCTCAGGACCTTTGATATAGATTTTTCTGAAGATATGTTATTTATCAAAAACTGAAATATCCCTCCGTTTTAGCCAGCCTGTCTCTCCTTCGGGGAGAGAAAGATTAATTCAGTAAGAGGATAATTATGAGTTTATTTGCGTCAGGACAGCAACCTCTTGCCTGGAGGATGCAACCTGAGGATATAGAAGATTTTATTGGACAAACCCATCTACTTGCACCTGGAAGGCCCTTAAGAAGGCTTATAGAAGAAGACAGGCTTGTCTCTGTAATATTTTATGGCCCCCCTGGAACAGGAAAGACCTGTCTTGCAAGGATTATCGCAAAGAGAACCAGGGCCCTCTTTCTTTCAATAAATGCAGTTACTGCCGGGATAAAGGATATAAGGGATGCCATTGAGAAGGCAAAGGGTGGAAAGACCATACTCTTTATTGATGAGATACACAGGTTTAATAAGCTCCAGCAGGATGCACTCCTGCCCGCAGTAGAATCTGGTGAGATTATCCTCATAGGTGCTTCCACTTACAATCCCTTTTTTGCCCTTGTTCCGGCCCTCTCTTCAAGGTCAATGATATTTCAATTTTATCCACTTAAAGAAGATGAGATAATCCTGATTCTTAGAAGGGCATTGACTGATAAGAGAGGACTTGGCATGGAAAATATTCTTTGCAGTGATGATGTCCTGAGATATATAGCTTCTTTTTCTGAAGGAGATGCCAGAAAGGCGCTAAATATCCTTGAGCTATCTTTTTTTATATCTGATGAGCAGGGAGGCAGAAAATTAATAACCATAGAGAAGGTGAAGGAGGCCATTCAGAACAAGGCTGTATATTATGATGAGCAGGAACACTATAATACTATCTCTGCCTTTATAAAAAGTATGAGAGGCTCGGATACAGATGCCACTGTTTACTGGCTTGCGAAGATGATTGAAGCAGGTGAGGACCCTTTATTTATTGCTAGGAGGATAGTGATATGTGCCTCAGAGGATGTGGGGAATGCTGACCCCATGGCACTTGTTATAGCACAGGCTGCCCTTGAGGCTACTGAAAGGATAGGTATGCCTGAGGCAAGGATAATACTGTCCCAGGCAGCCCTATATGTTGCACAGGCTTCAAAGAGTAATGCAGCCTATCTTGCCATTGAAAGCGCACTGGATGAGGTGAGGGAGAAACCCCTTCAGCCTGTTCCACTACATCTCAGGGATAGCCATTATCAAGGTGCATCAAGGCTTGGTGCTGGTACAGGCTATAAATATCCTCATGATTATGAGGGCCATTATATAAAACAGGCCTATATGCCTTTAAGGAAGACCTTTTACAGGCCTTCTGATGAGGGGTACGAGAGGATTATTAAAAAGAGGCTTGAAAAAAGGAGGTTAAGAGATGACAGCTGAGATACTGATCGCTGTACTCGCTGGCTTGACTGTTGCTATTTCTGTAAGTCTGACACTTTATGTTTTTTTGAAAAGATCTCTGAAAAGGCAGCAGGCTGCCCTTCAGGTAGAAAGAGAAAAACTTATTGAGGATGCAAGGAAAGAGGCTGAGGCTATTAAGAAAGAGGCAAGACTTGAGGCAAAAAATATTACCTATCAAGCAAAGGTTGATGCAGAAAAGGAGCTAAAGGAGAAAAGATATGAATTAAACCATCTTGAAAAAAGACTGAGGCAGAAGGAAGAGTCCCTTGAGAGAAAGTTTGAGCAGATTGAAAAAAAGGAGCAGGAGCTGAGCAGGCGGGAGAGGGAATTCCAGAACAAGGAAAGGGAGCTTAGTGAAAAGGAAAAAAGATATGAATCCCTTCTTAAGGAGCAGATGGCCTTACTGGAAAGAATATCAGGGATGAGCGAGGAAGAGGCTAAAAAGGAATTTATAAGAAGGATAGAGGAGGAGATGAGGCTTGAGGCAGCAAGACTTGCGAAGAGGATAGAGGATGAGGCAAGGGAAAATGCCGAGAAAAAGGCAAAGGAGATAATAAGCTTTGCTGTTCAGAGATATGCAAGCGATTATATTGCTGATGAGACAGTAACTGCTGTGAGTCTTCCAAGTGATGAGATGAAGGGCAGGATTATAGGAAGGGAAGGAAGAAATATCCGTGCCCTTGAGGCTGCCACAGGTGTGGATTTAATTATAGATGATACCCCTGAGCTTGTTACACTTTCCTGTTTTGACCCGGTAAGGAGAGAGATAGCAAGGCTTTCTCTTGAGAGATTAATAACAGATGGCAGGATTCATCCTGCAAGGATAGAGGAGGTTGTTGAAAAGGTTAAAAGAGAGGTTGAGGCTGTTATAAAAGAAGAAGGCGAAAGGGCTGTGTTCGAACTCGGTCTCAGTGGAATACATCCCGACCTTATAAAGATTATAGGAAGGCTTAAATACAGGACATCCTATGGCCAGAATGTCCTTCAGCATTCCCTTGAGGTTGCCCATCTTGCATCAATGATGGCCTATGAACTGGGAGTGGATCCAAAATTTGCAAAAAGGGCAGGACTTCTTCATGACATAGGTAAGGCTGTTGACCATGAGGTGGATGGCCCGCATCAGGAAATAGGTGCAAACCTTGCAAGGAAATATGGAGAGAATCAGGCGATTATTAATGCCATACTTGTCCATCATGGAGATGGAGAGCCAGAGACGGTTGAGGCAGCACTTGTAGCAGCAGCAGATGCCCTTTCAGCAGCAAGACCTGGGGTGAGAAGGGAGAGCATAGAGAATTACCTTAAAAGATTAAAACAGCTTGAAGAGATGGCAATGTCATTCAAGGGAGTTCAGGCCTGTTATGCTATGCAGGCTGGAAGAGAGATAAGGATTATTGTTAAACCTGAAGAACTCTCTGATGAGGAGTGTGCCATGATTGCCAGAGACCTTTCCAAAAAAATAGAATCCCAGATGTCTTATCCGGGCCAGATAAAGGTGACAGTGATAAGGGAGACGAGGTATGTAGATTATGCAAGATAATCTGAGAGTCCTTTTTATAGGGGACATAGTCGGTAAACCTGGCAGGTCTGTTGTGAAGGCCCTCCTGCCAGGTTTAATTGACAAGTTGAAGATTAATTTTATTATTGCCAACGGTGAGAACGCAGCGGGTGGTTTTGGTATCACGGAAAAGGTTGCAAAGGAGCTCTTTCAATTGAAAATAAATCTTATAACCACCGGCAATCATGTCTGGGATAAAAAGGAGGATATCCCCTATATTGCAAAGGAGCCCCATATATTGAGGCCCTTCAATTATCCCCCTGGGGTGCCCGGTCAGGGAAGTATCATTTATGCTTTCAATGGTTTGAAGATAGGGATTATTAATCTTGCAGGAAGGGTCTTTATGACACCTGTTGATTGCCCTTTCAGGACAGGACTTTCTGAGATCGAGAGGATCTCAAAGGAGACAAAGATAATAATAGTTGATTTTCATGCAGAGGCAACCTCAGAGAAGATGGCACTGGGATATTATCTTGATGGTAAGGTGAGTGCTGTTATCGGGACGCACACACATGTACAGACAGCAGACGAAAGATTACTTCCAAAGGGCACTGCCTACATCACGGATGTGGGTATGACAGGACCCCTTGAGTCCATCATAGGTATAGAGGTGCCTCAGATTATAGAAAGGTTTCTATATCAGATGCCGAAGAAATTTGAGGTGGCTAAAGGAAGGACTGTTTTTTCTGCTGTACTTATTGATATTAATACGAAAACCGGTCTTGCCAGGTCAATACAGAGGCTGTATCTGACAGGGCAATAGGAGTCAGATGGGTAACATGGCAACGGGGCATGAGAAAAAACAGCTGAGATACTCTAAACTAAGACTTTGCTGTAAAGCCCTTTCGGCAGGCCTGCTTTTTTTAGTAAGAATCCCTCAGAGGTTTTATCGCCGGGAGGGGATGATTTTCTTTATATTGTTTTCTATCTTTATACTTTCCTGCACAGCCCCGTCTGTGAAGTTCCCTGAGACGCCAATTCAGGAACCGAGGCTGGAGATAACAAGGGCAATGCTTGTTGCCAATGGCAGGCTCATAGAGATAAGGTACATGATATATGGTGACCTGAAAGCAAGGCCCTTGAATCCGAAAGAAACATATGTAATTGATGAGTCCACAGGAGAACTTTTTTTTATTGAAAAACCTCCCAGACTTACAGGTGGTAACAGAAATATACCTCCTTCTTATATCATTATTTCTAATAATAAAGGTCTTGTAAAGAAAGGTGCCTTGATAACCGTGGTTATAGGGGGTCTCAGACAGGAACACATAAAAGTTGAGGAGCAGGTTATGTATTAGGTATCTCCCTCTTGACCCTTTCCATGACCTCCTGTATAGATAATCCTTTTTCCTTTGCAATATTCTTTATGTCCTCATATTCAGGCATTATCCTCTTTGTATCATCCCATTCAGCAATCTTTATCCTCACATTGCCAAGGCTTGAGGAGAAATTTTCTATCCTTCTGGGAAGATTCAACCTTCCCACCCTGTAATATCTCATACCCAGTGTTGTGGTCTCCTTAAAAATTATCTGGGATAGGGGTTTTAAGTATTCCTCTTTACATAGTACAGATAATTTTTGAGCTGGTCTTGATTTCTTCATTATTATATTTTCAATATATACATCAAGGGCACCCTTTTCAAGGAGTAAATCAATCAGATATTCATAGAACTGGGGATTCATGTCATCTATATTCGTCTCTATGATAAAGAACGATTCAGTGTTTGAGTCTTCAGGCTCTCCTATAATAAGCCTCAATACATTGGGCCAGTCTCCAAGATCTCTTGACCCGGCACCATAACCAATTTTGCTGAGTTTTATTGAGGGCATTTGTGATGGGATGGCAAGGCCTTTGAGGAGGCTGGCACCTGTAGGAGTTATAAGTTCAGCCTCAGGCCCTGAAGATATAAGGGTAAAACCTTTAAGAAGCTCAAGTGTTGCTGGAGCAGGCACAGGAAGTATTCCATGGGCTGATTTGATAAAACCCCTCCCCGTATTCACTTGAGATGCGTAGAGTTTTTTAATACCAAGTATTTTAAGTCCTCTGAGACTCCCGAGGATATCTATGATGGTATCAAGGGAGCCCAGTTCATGAAGATGGACATCCTCTGGCTTGATCCCGTGAATCCTTGCCTCTGCCTCAAAAAGGTTTTCTATTATCTTTAATGCCTTGAGCCTTATATCTTCTGAATCCTCTGACTGAAGAATCAGAGTCCTGAAATCCTTTAAAGAATGAATTTTTTTATTGTCAAAGGATAATTCAATAGCTGTAGCTTTAATACCAGACCTTTGTATTTTTTTAACCTTTATTTCAACAGAAAAGGGAAGTCCCTTCACAAGCTCTTCTGGAGGAACACCAGCATCAATTAGGGCACCAAGAAACATATCGCCACTTATACCAGAGAAACAATCAAGATAGGCAATCATTTTTATTTAAAAAAATATTTATTGTAAGTCTTCATCATCCTGAGGGATTATCTGTGCTGGCTGTGGAATCTCATCAGGCGCAGGACCTGTTTGAGGAGCTCGTGGTACTGATGGTATCCTTGGCCTTGGTGTAACAGGTCTCTGGGGAATCTGTCTTGGCAGTCCCTGAGGTGGTTGTTCTGCTGAAGAAAGGACCTCAAGCTTTTTGATACCTCCTCTTTCATCATAATAGATGTTGTAATTCCTTTCCTGGATTATGTTCATTATCCGGTGGATGGTATCCTCAGGAGAAAGTCCTTCTATCAGAGTTGATATTTTGGTTGATGATGAACTCATGGAGAGCTCAAAGCCTGCCTCCTGTGCCAGTCTGGTAAGTACTTCTCTGAGATTTGCTCCATCAGCCTTGAGATATACTTTATTGTCTTCAAACTTAACTTCAAAGTTCTCAGATCTGGTATCTACCGGGAGGGGGTTTTCTATAACAGGAGGTTGAAAGAGAGGAGCTGGTGGTGGCACAGATGATGTTGCTTCCTGTCCGTGGGAGGTTGCTCCTGATATTAAGAGCACAATTAATAATATTAAAACAGCCCTTTTATTCATTTTCAGCTTTTTTAGCAGCCTGTCTTTCCTGGATTATCTTCTGGGCAATATGTGTTGGAACCTCATCATAATGAGAGAATTCCATTGAATAGAGTCCTCTCGCAGAGGTTATACTCTGAAGCTGGTTTGCATAGGTGAGCATCTCAGCCATTGGTACCAGGGCAAGTATCTTCTGGTTTCCTCCTGCCTGTGGCTCCACTCCCTGAACCTTTCCCCTTCTTGCATTGAGGTCACCTATGACTGCACCAAGGGTGTCATCAGGCACTATAACCTCCACCTTCATTATGGGTTCAAGGAGAACAGGCCTTGCCTCCTGAGCTGCCTTTTTAAAGGCAAGGCTTCCAGCAATCTTGAAGGCAAGTTCTGAGGAATCAACTGAATGATAGGAACCGTCATAAAGGGTAACCTTTATATCAACCATTGGATAACCAGCAAGCACACCTTCATGCATTGCCTCTATAACACCTTTTTCAACAGCAGGGATATATTGTCTTGGAATTACTCCACCGACAATCTTATCAACAAATTCATAACCACCGTTTCTTGTAAGGGGTTCAAGCTCAAGCCAGCAATCACCATACTGGCCTCTACCTCCTGACTGTTTTTTATATTTTCCCTGTGCCTTTGCAGAGGTTTTTATAGTTTCCCTGTAAGGTATTTTAGGAGTTTTAAGTGTGACCTCCACACCATATTTTCTCTTGAGCTTCTCAAGGGCGATCTCTATATGAACCTGTCCCATTCCTGATATTATCATCTCCTTTGTTTCATCATCCCTGTGGAATCTTAATGTGGGATCTTCCTCAAGTATCCTCTGAAGCCCTGCACTTACCTTTTCTTCATCACCTTTTGACTTTGGTGCAATTGCATATGAAAGGATAGGATCAGCAAACTTCACCTTTTCAAATACAATGGGCAAGGACTCATCTGATAAGGTATCTCCTGTGGATGTATCCTTAAGTTTTGCTGTAACACCCATGTCACCAGCACCTATCACACCTGCAGGAATCTGTTTTTTGCCAATAACATAAAAAACCTGTCCAACCCTTTCCTTTGTATTTGTTACAGTGTTAAGGACTGTGGAATCTGCCTTTAATGTACCTGAATAAACCCTGAAAAAGGTAAGCTTCCCTGCGTAGGGATCTGATATGGTCTTAAAGACATAGGCAGAAAGAGGTTCCCCTGGTGAGGGTTTTTTTGAAATCTCTTTTCCGTCCTTTAGATTTTTTCCTTTTATCGGTACTATTCTTGCCATATCCAGGGGTGAGGGCAGACAGAGAAGAACTGTATCCATGAGTTCCCTGACACCAATATTCTTTACTGCAGAACCACATATGACAGGTATAAATCTTCTTGTTAAAGACCCTTCTCTGATTCCATTAAGAAGCTCTTCTTCAGAGAGGTCTCCTTTTTCAAGATACTTTTCAAGTAATATATCATTTGACTCAGCAATCTTCTCAACGAGCTTTTTCCTGTAAACCTCTATCTCAGGTATTGATGGAAGGGGTGAGTCAACAGGTCTTGAGTTTTCGTATACATAGGCCTTGAGCTTTATAAGGTCAACAAGGCCCTTAAAGGCAGGCCCTTCTCCAATGGGTAGGTTCAGTGGTATCGCCTCTGTATCAAAGGACTTTTCAAGTTCTCCTGTAGCCCTGTAAAAGTTTGCATTCTCTTTGTCCATTTTATTTATAAAGACAATCCTCGGAATCTCAAACTCACAGGCATATTTCCATATCTTTTCAGTCTCTGCCTTTACACCTGAAAGGGCACTTACGATAAGTACAGCACCATCTGAG
The DNA here is from genome assembly GCA_041082235.1 of Thermodesulfovibrionales bacterium. GTDB lineage: Bacteria > Nitrospirota > Thermodesulfovibrionia > Thermodesulfovibrionales > CALJEL01 > CALJEL01. The sequence goes on from JBDOIG010000008.1 coordinate 36,855, forward strand.
ACCCTGAGACATCCTCTTGTATCTTCAAGAAAATTGATAAAACCAGGTGTATCTATGATATTCAACTTGTGACCATTATATTCGCAATAGGCAAGGCTTGAGCTCAGTGATATCTTTCTGGCTATCTCTTCAGGCTCATAGTCTGTGGTGGTGTTTCCGCTTTCAACTGAGCCAAGTCTGTCAATGGCACCTGCATTAAAAAGGATTGCCTCTGTAAGGGATGTCTTCCCAGCACCTCCGTGGGCAATAATGGCTACGTTTCTTAGTTTGTCAACTTCATAGAGGGCCATAACTTCCTCCTTTTAGATTGGGGATATAGCAATAAGTGATTTAAGGTCTCAAACATTAATTTAGGATAACAATAAATCCTTTTGAAGTCAATGAGACCAAATCCACCTTCGGGATGGAAAAAGCAGGCTTTAGTTCAGGAAAGTACACGCTCCACCACAGGG
>JBDOIG010000036.1:0-18132 GCA_041082235.1 Thermodesulfovibrionales bacterium
TTTTCCTAATTGACTCTATATCACTCAAAGACATGTCGTCATTGATAAAATTCAATTTTTTGGCAAGTAATAACTGTGTTTCTAACTCGGCAAGTGAACCCATTGCAACATAGAGAAACTTTATAAACTCCTTTTTTGATTTTCGTGCTGCTCCTTCTGCTATGTTACAAGGTATAGAGATTGCAGACCGCCTGATCTGGGATGTTAATCCAAATAGCTCGTCTTTTGGAAAATTTGAAGTTATACGATACAGTTTTTCGACTAACTCCATTGCTTTATTCCATACATCTAAATCTTTATGAGTCTTTATAATTCCTTTACCCATCACTCATCACCCATTACGCATTACCCATCACGCATTACGATATTAATCGCCTCCCTCAGGTCAATGGCTCCTGAATAGAGTGCCTTTCCTGTGATAACACCATAGAGGCCCTTTATCTCTTTAAGCCTCTTTATATCATCAATGGAGGATACGCCTCCAGAGGCAATAACAGGGATATGGACAGCATTGACCATCTCCCTCATTGCATCAATATTCGGGCCTGAAAGCATGCCGTCCCTTGAGATGTCTGTATAGATTATTCCCCACACACCATAATCCTCCATCCTCAGGGCAAGCTCTGTTGCCTTAATATCTGTTGTCTCAACCCATCCCTTAATGGCAACCCTTCCATCCCTTGCATCTATACCTGCAATTATCCTCTGGGGAAATCTTTTGCATGCCTCTCTGACAAGCTCAGGCCTCTCAGCAGCAACTGTTCCGAGTATCACCCTGTTTATTCCCAGTCCAAGAAGGAGTTCTATCCTCTCCATATCCCTTATGCCACCACCAACCTCTATATCTACAGTGACAGCCTTTCTTATCTCCTTGATACTTTCAAGGTTCTTCTGGTTCCCTGTGAATGCTCCATCAAGATCAACAATATGAATGAGCCTTGCACCAAGAGACTCCCATCTTCTTGCAACCTCAACAGGGTTGTCAGAGTATTCAGTCAGAGCATCAGCCCTTCCCTGAAGGAGTCTGACGCACTTACCATCTTTTAAATCTATTGCAGGAATTATCAGCATGTATTAATATAACATATGAAAAGATTTGCTGGAATAACTGAAGAGGAGATTCCTCAGCTCAGGACAGGTTTGAAAGATATACCTTCAGGTGTAATTGCACTCTATCTCTATGGTTCAATCCTTAAAGGTAGGCTCAGAGAAGAGAGTGATATTGATATAGCTATGCTTTCTGACCACAGGATAGCTCCCGAGGAGAGGTTGAGGTTAATTGCAGAGATTGAGGCTGTCTCTGGAAAACTCCTCAGGCTGATGGGATTTACCCATGATATAAGTGTACTTGATATGAGGGCTCCATATGTACCAATAGAACTTCTTTACAGGATTGTCACAGAAGGCATATGTGTCTATGATGGAGCTCATGATCAGAGGCTTGAATATGAAGCCATTGTCAAGGCAGAGTATTTTGATTTTATACCCTTTATAAGGAGATTGAGGCAGAAGAGATATGGAATCAATTATAAGGAAGCTTGAGACAATTGAGGTCTCTCTTAAAAGATTGAGGGAAATAGAAGACGAAACCCCTACCTTTATTCATTATCAGGATTCATGGAGGAACAAGGATATTGTTGAAAGAAACCTCCAAAAGATTATAGAAGCCTTTATTGATATAGGAAAGATTATCATCGCTTATAAAGGGCTTCAAGAACCATCAAATAATAGAGAAGTCTTTATCATACTTCATGAAAATAAATTATTCCCTGCAGAATATCTCCCACTAATAGAAAAGATGGTCGGATTGAGGAACATACTTGTCCACAGCTATGACAGAATTGATGACACAATAACTTATGGAATATTGAAAAGGAATTTGAGTGATGTGGAAAAGATAAAAGTCTTTTTTGAAGGCCTTATCAGAATGGGATAGTTATCTTTCTTTTAATTCCTTTATCCTTTTAATTATCCCTGTTGTTGACACACCCTCCACATAGGGAAGGCTTATGGTCCTTTCCACAAGATCAGAGCCGACTATGTCCTCAACCTTCCAGTCTCCACCTTTCACAAGGATATGGGGCCTCAGGAATTTTATGAGCTCATAGGGTGTGTCCTCATCAAATATAACCACATAGTCCACCATCTCAAGGCTGCTCAGGACCTCTGCACGGTCATCTTCATTGTTTATGGGCCTTCCAGGTTTTATCCTCTTTACTGACTGGTCTGAATTAAGCCCCACAACCAGAATATCCCCTAATTTCTTCGCCTTACTGAGATATCTCACATGACCCTTGTGGATAATATCAAAGCAGCCATTGGTAAAGACTATCCTTTTACCAGCAGTCTTTGCCTGATCAATAATATCCTTTAATTCCTGAGAAAGACCCCTATAGATCTTCACTGGTTATTAAATCCTTTGCCTTTTTCAGTATTTCTCTGTCAGTTCGGTAAGTTGCTTTTTTAATAGCCTCATCAATGGGAAGCCACATAACCTTTTCAACTTCCCAGTCATGGTCCTCAGGTTTTCCCCTCATGTATTGCATGAGATAAAAATGAACTGTCTTTTTACATCTTGCATTTTCCTCTTTTATATAAAACCAGTAGGAGACATCACCTATTTTTTTTATTATCTTTCCTTCAAGCCCTGTCTCCTCTGTAACTTCCCTTACCGCGGTAATCTCAGGATCTTCATTTTTTTCCACAAGACCCTTTGGAAGGGTGAAGACCTTTTTGCCTTTTGGCATTATAAGGGCAATTCTTATCTGACTATCTTCCTTTTTAAAGATCACTCCTCCAGAAGATTCCTGTATCTTTAAGGAAAATGGTTTATTCTTTGCCATTAATAAAATCCTACCTTTGAAAGACTCTGTTCCTCAAACCCCTATTAATTATTTTTAATTTCTTATTTTGGGTTTAAAAAGGGCGAAGCCCCTTTTATTAATCTCATGATATCATTATAAAAGGCTAATACAGCAAGCATTATTATAAAGGCAAGGCCAATCCTCTGGGCTATGGATATGGCCCTCTCACTCAGAGGTCTTCCCCTCAGTTTTTCTATTAAGAAAAGGAGCAGATGACCACCATCAAGTATCGGTATGGGAAGGAGATTGAGAACTCCAAGATTTACACTTATTAATGCCATGAAGGCAAAGAAATTTAGTGGACCTGCCTCTGCTGAGCGCCTTGCAATGTCAAAGATCATTATGGGGCCACCGAGTGTTTCAAGGGGGATGACCCTCTGAAGTAACTTTACTATTGAAAGGCCTGTAAGGTAAACAACCTCACCTGTTTTGATAAAGCCCTGTCCGATTGCCTGAAAGGGATTTAATCTTTTGATAATAGTCTTATCTGATGGTTTTATACCGATAAGCCCTATCTCAATCTCTTCTCCAAAGATATTTCTGGTCTTTTCAGGTCTGGGTATAACGGTTAACTCAAATGTACTATTGTCTCTTGAGATCTCAAGCTTGATGGTTCTGCCAGGGTTTTTCTGTATCGTTGGAACCACCTCATCCCAGGTGCTTACAGGTAACCCCTCTATTTTTATTATTTTGTCTCCCCTGGTTATACCTGATTGTTCTGCAACTGAGCCTGGCATGACCTCTCCAATCTCAGAAGTAAGAGTAGGTATGCCCTTCATATACACACCTGCGAATATTAATGCTGCAAGCAGGATGTTAAAAAAGGGACCAAAAAAGACTATAAAGGCCCTTGTAGAGACTGATTTATGGGAGTAGGAGAATCTCCTTTCTTCAGGAGGTATCTCCTCGCCTGGCTCTTCTCCGTACATCTTTACATATCCACCAAGGGGTACCGCACTTATGAGATATTCTGTGCTACCTCTTTTTACTCCGACCATTGCTGGCCCAAAGCCGAGGGAGAATCTAAGAACCCTTACTCCAGAGAGTCTTGCAGCAATGAAATGGCCAAGCTCATGGAAAAAAATCACTATACCAAGCAATAAAATGGCATAAAATACTGTCATGCTATTCTCCTTATCAGTCTTTCAGCCTCCTGCCTTGCCCAGGCATCTGCCTCAAGAACCTCTTCTATGGTATCGCAGGGCATCTTTTGATGCCTCTCAATAACCCTCTCTATGATAGAAGGGATATCAGTGAACCCTATCCTCTCTTTAAGGAAGGCATCCACAGCAATCTCATTTGCAGCATTGAGGACTGCAGGCATGGTGCCTCCTTCCTTTATAGCACTATAGGCAAGGTCAAGGCAGGGGAAGGCCTCTCTATCTGGTTTTTCAAAGGTGAGTTTTCTCAGGGCCTCAAAATTCAGAGGCTCAACTATATCAGAAAGTCTTTCAGGATAGGATAAGGCATAGGCAATGGGTGCCCTCATGTCAGGTCTTGATAGCTGGGCTATAATGGTGCCATCAGAAAACTCCACCATTGAATGAATGATGCTTTCTGGATGTATAACCACATCAATCCTCTCTGGTGGCAGGTCAAAAAGCCATCTTGCCTCTATTACCTCAAGCCCCTTATTCATCAAGGTTGCTGAATCCACTGTGATCTTTGCTCCCATACTCCAGTTTGGATGCCTCAGGGCCTCCTCAACCTTCACATGGCGCAATTCCTTCTTTGACCTTCCCCTGAAAGGCCCTCCTGATGCGGTAAGGATTATCCTCTTTATTTCAAAAGGATTTCTTTTCTCAAGGCACTGAAATACAGCAGAATGTTCACTATCCACAGGTATAATCTTTACAGCATTCCTTTTTGCCTCTTCTATGACTATCCTGCCAGCAATAACAAGGGTTTCTTTGTTTGCAAGGCCGATGGTCTTACCTTTCTTTATTGCTGCCAGTGTGGGAAGGAGTCCTGAAGCTCCAACAATGGCAGAGAGGACAAAATCTGTCTTTTCATTGATGGCTATTTCTATGAGGCCATTGATACCTGAGAGGACCTTTACATTCACCTTCTTTTTCAATATCTCTGCAGCATCTTCCTCATAGACCACTACCATCTCGGGAAGGTAACGATTTATCTGTTCCAGAAGCAGAGAGAGATTACTCCTTGCTGCAAGGCCCAGTATCCTGAACCTGTCCGGGTTTTTTTCTATCACCTCAAGGGTGCTTTTCCCGATAGAGCCTGTTGAACCAAGGATTACGATGTTTTTCATCTTTAAGAAGATAGAGGCGTATTTCTGCGCCTGCTTTTCCCTTTCTATCACAATATAGCTGTTGAACTTTTTACCAAAAACTACCTGATATACAAGTAAACAAGAGGTGCAACCACAAGACTTGAATCTATCTTGTCAAGGATACCACCGTGGCCTGGTATCAGAGAGCTTGAGTCTTTTACGCCTGCATCCCTCTTATACATTGATTCAATAAGGTCACCTATTACACAGCCTGCTCCTATTATAATACCAAGAATGAAGAGGTCCTTGCCTGATATGATGGGGTTGAGGCTTAGAGGAAGGAAAAGGTGAGGGGGTTTGAGAAAGGTCATCCCCAGTATATAGGAGCCAGCAACGCCTCCTGCTACAGAGCCCATGGCACCTTCCACTGTTTTATTCGGGCTGAGCTGTGGATAGAGCTTTCTTCTGCCAAGGTATGTCCCTATGTAATAGGCAGAGCTATCAGAAAGCCAGATTGTCCCATAGAGAAAGATTATCCATTCAGGTCCTATGTGCCTGAGTCTGAGCTGAAAGGATATGAGCACGATCACATATACAATGCCTGCGATTGCGATACCCGTATCTCTGAGACTGTTTGATGGGTCTTTTATGCTGAGCATCCTGTAGGCTGCGACTATGAGAAAGGAGAAGGTAATCGCCTCTATGGTTAAATTTGAGGCCTGAGAAATATCTTTATAAAGAATGTAAAGGACAAGGAGACCGGCACATACAGACAGGATCGTGATGTCCCTTTTAAGCCTGAACATCCCGTAGAATTCATAAAGACCAATTAGGGCAACAACAGAGAGCAGGCCAAAGAAATAGCCCTCAGGGAGTCTTGTAACATAAAGATATAATAAGGGGATTAATATTACTGCAGTGATAAGTCGTTTCATAGGGTTATCCACTCCTTCCACTAATAATTTTAAGTGGTGAATAGGTTATGGATGAATTTCCTCTTCACCAATAAATCTGTGTTCTTTATGATTTAACACCTCTCATGGTAAGGACCCGTCCGAATCTCCTTTGCCTTTTCTGATAGTCCTGAATTGCCTCAAGGAATTCCTCCTTTGTAAAATCTGGCCAGAGTGTATCTGTAAAGTAGAGCTCTGTGTAGGCTGATTGATATATCAGGAAATTGCTGAGCCTCCTTTCACCTGATGTCCTTATCATGAGATCAGGGTCAGGTATGCCTCCTGTATCAAGGTAGTTCTTAAAATTGTCCTCATCTAATGAATCAGGGGCAATCTTTTCCTTTAATAGTTTCCTTACTGCCCTTATGATCTCATCCCTTCCACCATAACTGAGGCAGAGTATGAGATTCATTGCCAAGCCATCCTTTGTGGCATCTTCAGTTTCTTTTATTAATGCAAGGATATCTCCTGGAAGCATATCCCTGTTTCCAATAGTCATAAACCTTATACCCTGCCTCCTCATATTATCCCTTTCGGCATTGAGATAGTTTTTTAATAATTCCATCAGGGTAAAGACCTCATCAAGTGGTCTCTGCCAGTTTTCAACAGAAAAGGCATAAAGTGTGAGATTCTTTATTCCGAGCTCGCGGGCTGCTTCTATTATCTGCTTTGCCCTCTCAGATCCCCTTCTGTGGCCCTCTGTTCTGGGGATCCCGCGCAGCTCTGCCCACCTGCCATTTCCATCCATTATTATTGCAATATGCTGAGGAAGTCCTGCCATTTTTACTCCACTCCTTACTGCCTCTTGAATATATAAAGCCTTGTCTGTTTTGGGTTTTCACCTTTTAAAAGACTACCAAGGCTTATCCCCATAAATGGCTTTTGAAGAACATAAAGCCTGTCCTTTGTAAGATAAAAGTCAATTACAGTACCGCCAACCTCCTTGATCGTCTCTTCAATCATGTTTTCCCCGTCCCATCTGATACTAACTATTGCAGAAGAACTCCAGCCAATTCCCCTTGCAATCCCTGAAACAGGTGTTCGCCTTATCAGGTATATCTTTTCACCCTCCACAATCATCCTGTCCTTGAGAGGCCATTCCTCCTCCCTGAGAAGTGGTGATGTGCTTGCCTTTTTAAAGGTTGAAAAAAAACCTCCTGTGTCTTTTTCACTTCTCCAGAGAAGTTTTCCATCTTTATCGTGAAGATAGAGATAACCCCTGTCATCATATGCAAGGGTCATACACTCACCAGGGGATGGATTAAGTGGTGAAGCTGATTCTTTGCAGACAAAGACAAAACCGAAGATATCATAACCGTGTTTGAGACTCAAGGCCTCAGGTTGGTCCTTCTCTGCTGAAGGACTCACGGATGACAGTTTAAGTTCCTTTATTTCACCTCTCGGTCCATCATAAGGTGAATAGCCCTGAATAAGGATCTTCCCGCTTACATATCTAATAAGTCCTGTTTCTTTATAGATAGAGCTGAATTCTCCATCCCTCAATTCATATATCTGAGAGGTTGCCCTATCATCCTGAAGGACTGATACCATTATCTCTGCCTTTCTATCCCCATTAATATCGGCACTGTATAATCCAAGGGGTTCTCCTTTAATTTTTATTTCATGAAGGCCCTTAAGTGTAACACCGAGGCTGTAAATCTCTATGTAATTGTCCTTTGCAAGGATTAGCTCCTCTTTGCCATCTCCATCAACATCTGCTATGTTGATAAACCTGACACTGCCAGGGAGTTTGAAGCTTAATAAAAGGTCAGAGCTCTTAAGTTCCTCTTCATAGAGGGCCCTGTCCTTTTTCAGTCTTTCAATATAGTCCCTCCGGAGTGCTACCTCTGACTCAAAAAAGGGTTCTTCTGTCTCAGACCACAGGGCCTTCTGTAGGAGTTTTGCTATATAGCTGGTGTCAGAAGTAACAGTTGATGAGCTCCTTTCAGGTGTTTCATCCTTCATTGAAAGGATGATCATTATATCTGAGAGGGGTTTATCATTTACAATCTCAAACCTCGTGGTCTTCTTCAGTTCCCTTATATAATCATCAACAATAAAATAATCAACTCCCTTTTCTTCCTGGACATAAACCTTTAATGGTGAGCTGGAAAGGAGGATTCTTGAGCCTGGCTCAGCTGTTCCTTCAATCAGTCTGCCCTCCGAGAAGTCCTCTTCAACCTTAACTATCTCCGCCCTGCCTGTCTTTATATCTCCTGTCCATATCTCCTCCTCTGTTACTGGATGTTTTATCTTCTTGGTGGTAACAATATCAAATCTCATATGTGGTTTCATCCCCTGTCTTAAGCCTGCTCCGATTCGTAACTTGCCTCCATTAATTGGGATTACCTCTGCATTTATGTCCTTAAAAAATCCTGTAAGTTCCTGTATAAGTTTCTGGTGGGGGGTCTGCTCGTTTTCCTGCTGGGCATTTACCTTAACTGAGGTGAGTGAAAAAAAAAGAAGCAGGGTGAGAAGGAGGCTGAGTGCTGCTAAAGTTCTAAAGCCTTCTGGCCTTTCGCTTTTCTGCATTTCCGAACTCCCGTGCCTTTGAGGAGATGAAACTGAGGGACACCTTAAAGATTTTTTGAAGACCCGAGCTGTATTTGTTTTCTGATTTTCTGGCATTGAATTTAAATTATCTATTGGTTTTTATAATTTTACCAGTTTACTCCTTGAAAAAACAAGGAAAATCTGTTAAAGTTTTTAATCTATGGATGAGATAAAAAAGATAAGGCAAGAGATTGATAAGATTGATGATAAGATACTGGAGCTCCTCACAAAAAGGGCAAATCTTGCAATAAGGATAGGAAAGATAAAGAAAAAATCCCTCCTCCAGGCATATGCACCTGAGAGGGAAAGGGCTATTATTGAAAGGCTTTTATCAAAGAACAAAGGACCATTTCCAAGCAGCAGTCTGAAACTTATTTACAGGGAGATATTCTCTGTTAGCCGTTCTCTTGAGGAACCTTTGAAGATAGCCTGTCTCGGTCCACTTGCCACCTTCACGCACCTTGCTGCCATAAAGCATTTTGGAAGTTCTGCCATATACCTTCCAGAGGAGAGTATAAAGGCGGTCTTTGAGGCAGTTTCAAGGGACAGGGCACATTATGGGGTGGTGCCCATAGAAAACTCTACAGAGGGTGTGGTGAGCTATACCCTTGATATGTTTATGGACTTTGACCTTTTCATCTCAGGGGAGATAATGCTTGAGATAAATCATAATCTCCTTTCTCTCTCTGGAGACAGAGGAAAGATAAAGAGGATATATTCCCATCCCCAGGCAACCGCCCAGTGCAGGAGATGGCTTGAAAAGAACATGCCCGGTATAGAGATTATAGAGGCAACAAGCACAGCAAGGGCTGCAGAGCTTGCTTCCAGGGATCCGGAGGGGGCAGCAATAGCTGGGGACCTTGCTGCCCAGTACTATGACCTTGAGTTTGTGGAAAGACATATAGAGGATTTTAAGGACAACTACACAAGGTTTCTTGTTATATCAAAGACAATGGTCCCGAGGACTGGAAAGGATAAGACATCTCTGATGCTTTCTTTAAAGGACCGGCCTGGAGCACTCCATGACCTCCTGAGTCCTTTCAAGGAGCAGAAGATTAATCTCACAAAGATAGAATCAAGGCCTTCAAAGACAAAGGCATGGCAGTATATATTCTTCATTGACCTTGAGGGTCATGTGGAAGACAGCAGGGTAAAAAAGGCACTTGAAAGGGTTAAGGATATCTGTCTTGATTTTAAGATCCTCGGTTCCTATCCAAGGCATGATTGAAGAAATATAAAAGAGGTGATAGTTCTGTGGTGATGAATATCAGGGTATCAGACTTCATAAAGGAGATAAGCCCTTATGTGCCCGGGAAGCCCATAGAGGAACTTCAGAGGGAGCTTGGCATAAAGGATATCGTGAAGCTTGCCTCAAATGAAAATCCCCTCGGACCATCAAGGAAGGCTGTGGAGGCCATAAAAAAGGCAACAAGTGGACTGAACAGGTATCCTGATGGAAGTTGCTATTATCTTAAAAAGAGGCTTTCAAAGAAACTCGGTGTGAGTCTCGAGGAGCTTATAATTGGAAATGGCTCAAATGAATTGCTGGATATTGCATCAAAGACATTCCTCATGCCAGGTGACAATGCTGTTATGGCAAGACCTTCCTTTGTTGTATATGCTATGGCAACAAAGATAGCAGGTGCTACACCGGTTGAGATCCCGCTTACTCCTGATGCAAGGCATGACCTGATGAAAATGGCAGAGGCAATAAATGATAGAACCAGGATTGTCTTTATCGCAAATCCCAATAATCCAACGGGTACAATAAATAAAAAGGATGAATTTGATGCATTTATGAAGAGATTACCTCAAGGTGTGCTTGTAATAGTTGATGAGGCCTATTATGAATATGTGACAGACAGGGGATATCCTGATACAATGGAATATTTCAGAAAAGGTTATCCGATTCTCATCCTCAGGACATTTTCAAAGATATATGGACTGGCTGGGTTGAGGATAGGTTACGGGATCGGGGAAAGAGGATTAATAAAAGAGATGAACAGGGTCAGGGAACCCTTTAATGTAAATTCCCTTGCTCAGGTAGCCGCAGCTGCTGCACTTAAAGATAAAGAACATGTAAGGAAGTCAGTAGCCTTGAATAAGACAGAGAAGCAATTTCTTTACAGGGAATTAGAGAGACTCAATATAGATTTTGTTCCAACAGAGGCAAATTTTATTTATATGAGATTTCCCTTTGAAGTCCAGCCGCTCTTTAATGAGATGCTTAAAAAAGGAGTGATAATAAGACCTGTTGGAAAGAATGAGATAAGGGTTACAATAGGGACAAGAAAGGAGAATCTTAAATTTATAAAGGCACTTGGAGGTATTATAAATAAAAGGAGGACAGCATGGACATAATAGTTTTAAGCCCTGAGGCAACAGAGGAGCAGGTACAGAATATACTGAAGAGACTGGAACAATTTGGCTTTAAGACAACCATATCAAAGGGAGCAGAAAGGACAATAATAGGAGTTATAGGTGATACCTCTAAGGTTACTGAAGATGAGGAAGAGAGATTTAAGGTTATGCCGGGTGTTGAGAATATAATGAGGATTTTAAAACCCTTCAAGATAGCAAGCAAGGATTTCAAAAAGACAGCCACGCAGATTAACATAAAGGGCTATGTTATCGGCGGAAAGACAATACATGTCATGGCAGGCCCTTGCTCTGTTGAGGGAAGGGAGATGATAATTGATATAGCAAGGAGGGTGAAGGATGCAGGTGCTACCTTCTTAAGAGGTGGTGCCTATAAGCCGAGGACATCACCATATTCATTCCAGGGTCTCGGTGAAGAGGGGCTAAAATATCTCAAGGAGGCATCAGAAATAACAGGACTTCCTGTTGTAACAGAATTGATGGACCCAAGGGATATAGACCTTTTTATTAAATATGTGGATGTCATACAGATAGGTGCAAGAAATATGCAGAACTTCAGATTACTCCTTGAGGTTGGCAGGGTAAATAAACCCGTACTTCTTAAAAGGGGACTTTCTGCAACAATAAAAGAGTGGCTTATGAGTGCAGAATACATTCTTTCGCAGGGTAATCCCAATGTTATACTCTGTGAAAGGGGGATACGGACCTTTGAGACAGCAACAAGAAATACCCTTGACCTCAGCGCTGTACCGGTGCTCAAACAGATGACACATCTTCCAGTTGTTGTTGATCCCAGTCATGGTGTTGGAAAGTGGGATATAGTTCCAGCAATGGCAAAGGCTGCGGTAGCAGCAGGTGCAGATGGACTTTTAATTGAGGTTCATCATAATCCTCCTGAGGCCCTTTCGGATGGAGAACAGTCCCTGAGGCCTGATGTCTTCTCAAACCTGATGAAGGAACTTAAGGCAATTGCATCTGTTGTGGGAAGGGAGCTTTAAGCAAGGCTGTTATGACAGGGCTCAAGAAGGGATCAATAGCTGCGGAACATTTGAAGGAACTGCTCCTCGGTAACGAGGCAATAGCAAGGGGTGCAATTGAGGCAGGTGTATCTCTTGCCAGTGGTTATCCTGGAACACCATCAACCGATATAATAGAATACCTTTCAAAACATCTTCCCTCTGGGCATGTGGAATGGGCTGTAAATGAAAAGATAGCCCTTGAGACCGCAATAGGTGCCTCATATGCAGGCGCAAGGGCTATCTGTACAATGAAACATGTTGGACTTAATGTTGCTTCTGATGCCCTGATGACAATTGCCTATCTTGGCGTCAGGGGCGGTCTTGTGATAGCGGTTGCTGATGACCCGGGTGCCCATTCTTCCCAGAATGAGCAGGATTCAAGATTCTATTCAAGATTTGCAAAGATACCCTGTCTGGAGCCCTCAGATGCACAGGAAGCCAAGGATTTGACCATCCTTGCTTTTGAACTCTCTGAGATGTTTCAGCTTCCTGTTATGCTCAGGTCTGTAACAAGATTATCTCATTCCCTTTCTCCTGTGGAGTACGGAGATGTAAGACCATCAAATAGTATTTCTATTTATAAAGATCCCTCAACAATGATAGCCGTGCCAAGTAATGTTATAAGATGTCACAGGAATCTCAATCAGAAATATGAAAGGCTTAAGGATTGGATCAGTGAAAATGGACTTAATAAGGTTTATAAAAACGGACAGAAAAAGGGCATTATCACCTGTGGTATAACCTATAACTATGCACTGGAATATGGCAATGAATTTGCAATTCTGAAGATAACTGCATATCCCTTTCATGAGGAAATAATCAAAAATTTTGTATCTGGCCTTGATGAGGTCTGGGTTCTTGAAGAGGGTGACACTATTGTTGAAGAGATAGTCAGAAAATATTCAACAAAAGTAAAAGGGAAAATAACTGGTGAATTGAGCTCAGAGGGTGAACTCGGTCCAGATGCTATGGGAAAATGTATCTGGGGCAATCCTCCCATTGAGCCTGTAAGGGGGCTTCCCGGGAGACCACCTGCAATGTGTCAGGGGTGCCCTCACAGGGAATTGTATTATGCCTTAAAAAAGGCAGGTCCATCTTTTGTAGCAGGTGATATAGGATGCTATACCCTGGGAGCAGCATCTCCTCTTTCTGCAATCGACACATGTCTCTGCATGGGCGCAAGCATTAGCAAGGCAGCTGGTATGTCCCAGATGGGTATTGAGCGTGCAGTGGCTGTTATAGGAGATTCCACATTCCTGCATGCCGGGATACCTGCCCTGATTAGTGCTGTATATAATAAGGCAAATATACTGGTTATTATAATGGATAATTCAGTAATAGCCATGACAGGCCATCAGCCAACACCAGCCATTGGCATAACCGCTACAGGACAAAAGGGTGGTAAAGTAATGATTGAAGAAATATGCAAGGCCTGTGGTGTTGAATCAGTTACGGTTGTAAGGCCCTATGATGTAGAAAATTCAGCAGAGGTAATAAAAAATAAACTTAACTCAAAGGGTGTTCATGTAATAATTTCTCGCTCTCCCTGCGTGCTCGCTGCTAAAAAATATAATTAAAGTCTGCTAACATCCTCAGCCCTGAGCAGATGTACTCCAGCCTTCTTGAGTGCATTTATACCTTTATTTATATCCTCTGTCCTCAATACCACAACAGCCTTTTCACCTGATCTCCTTACAAAGGCATAAATATATTCCACATTCAGGTCTGCATCATTTAATACCTTAAGGACATCTGCAAGACCTCCTGGCCTGTCCTCAACAGCCACTGCTATTACCTCATTTTCCTTTACCACAAAATTGCTTTTCTCAAGTATCTTTCTTGTCTTGTCAGGGTCTGTTGTGATCATCCTGAGTACGCCAAAATCTGATGTATCAGCAATAGAAAGGGCTGTTATGTTTATATCAGCCTTTTTTAATGCCTCAAGCGCCTCAAGCAATCTACCTTTTCTATTTTCAAGGAATACAGAAACCTGTTTAACCTTCATCTGTCCCTCCTTATAGTTGTCTCTTATCTATGACCCTTTTAGCCTTTCCTTCACTTCTTGGAAGAGTACGTGGCTCCATGAGAGTTACCTTAACCCTCAAACCAATTGCATCCTCTATCTTATTTTCAACCTTTTTCCTGAATTCTTCAAGATGCTTTACTTCATCAGAGAATATCTCCTTTGATACCTCTACCTGCACCTCAAGCTCATCAAGGTGATGAGGTCTTGTGACTATTATCTGATAGTGTGGTTCTATCCCCTTAATCTCAAGCAATGTCCTTTCTATGGCTGATGGGAAGACTATCACCCCTCTGATCTTCAGCATGTCGTCTGTCCTTCCCTGAACCCTCTCCATCTTTACCAGTGTCCTTCCGCATTTGCATTCCCCTCTTTTAAGGGAGGTGATATCCTTTGTCCTGAATCTTATCATTGGCATTCCTTCTCTTGTAAGAGTGGTGAGGACGAGTTCACCCTTCTGTCCGTCAGGAAGTGGTTCAAGTGTTTCAGGTGAGATTATTTCTGGATAAAAATGGTCTTCAGCTATATGAAGGCCTGTCTTTTCCATACATTCCTGTGCCACACCGGGACCGATTATCTCTGTCAATCCATAAATATTCAGGGCTTGGAGACCAAGCCTCTTTTCTATCTCCTCTCTCATCCTTTCTGTCCACATCTCGGCACCAAAGCAACCAGCCTTCAATTTTATCTTCTTTTTATCTATTTTTTCTTCCTCAATTGCCTCAGCAAGGTAAAGAGAGTAAGAAGGTGTACAGGTTATGATGGTGGTGCCAAAATCAACCATACACTGAATCTGCCTCTTTGTCTGTCCTGCTGATATTGGAACAACTGTTGCTCCGATTCTGTGGGCACCATAGTGGACACCCAGTCCACCTGTGAATAGACCATAACCATAACAATTCTGTACAATGTCATCCTTCGTGGTGCCTGCCATGGCAAGGGCCCTTGCCATGACCTCACTCCAGACCTCAATATCATTTCTTGTATAACCGGCAACAACAGGTTTCCCTGTTGTACCTGATGAGGTATGTATTTCAACTATCTCCTGCAGTGGTGCAGCAAAGAGTTCAAATGGATAGGCCTCTCTAAGGTCATCCTTCTGTGTGAAAGGAAGCCTTGATATATCCTTGAGGGTCTTTATATCCTCTGGTTTAATCTTTGCTTTGTCAAATCTCTTCCTGTAAAACGGCACCTTTTCATAGGCGTACTTTACAATCTTCTTTAGCCTCTCAAGCTGAAGCCGCTGTCTTTCCTTTTCTGTCATGCATTCTGATTTCTTATCCCATATCATATCTATGCTCCTTTATTCATAAAATTTTATGTTTTCCTTCTTAAGGATATTGAAGGCCCTATCGATATCTTCAACCTCCACTATGAGATATGCCCTTTCTCTTGAGTCAGGTATTAAGACATGGGCATTCTCTATATTTATATTGTGTTTGCTGAATATTATTGCCACATTATGAAGTCCGCCAGGCCTGTCCTCAAGAGCAATCGCAAGCACAGGATTCAGTGATACAGTAAAGCCTTTTTCTTTGAGTAAATGAAAGGCCCTTTCAGGTTCATTAACTATGAACTTAATGACACCAAAACCCCCGGGGCTTGAGGATATAGATATAGCAAGTATATTTATACCTACCTCAGCAAGTACATTTGTAACCCTTTCAAGCCTCCCTGGCTTGTTTTCAGCAAATATGGACAACTGTTTTAAGTAAGACATATTTAACCCATAATATATTTTCTAAAGAGTTCTTCTGTCAATAACCCTTTTAGCCTTCCCCTCTGTGGCAGGCAGGGTACCAGGTTCAAGTAGCTCCACATTTGGCTTCACGAACACCTCATCCCTGATCTTTTCTGTCAGCTCCTTCTGAAGATACACAAGGTCTTCAATCCTTCCTGTAAATACCTCTCTGTCTATCTCAACCCTTACCGTCATCATATCATACTGATCAAGGATAATCTGATAATTCTTACCAACACCTTTTACACCCATGAGCACCCTTTCAATCTGCTGCGGGAATATATTAACGCCTCTAACGATGAACATATCATCAGCCCTGCCTTTAATCCTTCTGATCCTTCTGTGGGTCCGTCCGCAGGGGCATTTTTCTGTGATTATACTTGTAATGTCCATTGTCCTGTATCTGATAAGTGGCATTGCCTCTCTTGCAAGGGTTGTGATAATAAGCTCTCCCTCTGAACCTTCAGGTAAAACCTCGCCAGTATCAGGGTCTATTATCTCTATGAGAAAACAGTCTTCCCATATGTGCATGCCATTTTTTTCCTTGCATTCAAAGGCGACACCCGGTCCACCCATTTCAGAAAGCCCGTAGGAATTATAAACATCTATTGAGAAGAATTCCTCTATCTTTTCTCTTGTTTCTTCACTGTAGGGTTCTGCACCCACATAGGCCCTTTTCAGATAAAGCTCCCTTTTTGGTTCTATGCCAAGCCTTGTGAGCACATCTGCCATGTAGAGGGCATAACTTGGTGTAAGATGAACCACGGTAGTCTGGAAGTCCTTCATATAGGCAATCTGTCTTTCTGTGTTCCCTGCGCTTATAGGTATTACAAGGGCGCCAACCTTTTCAGCTCCGTAGTGCATAATGAGTGCACCCGTGAACAGCCCGTATGTCATCATATTCTGAAAGATATCATATTTTGTTGTCTCTGTCATTGTAAAACATCTGGCGATCAGTTCTGTGCTGATATCTATATCTCTTCTGGAATAGAAGATTGCCTTTGGCTTTCCTGTTGTGCCGCTTGATGTATGGAGTCGTATGACCTTTTCCCTTGGGATTGCGAGCATACCATAGGGATAATTCTCTCTGAGATGCTCTCTTGTTGTGAAGGGCAGCTTTTTTAGATCTTCAGGTCCATTGATATGCTCTGGCCTTATGCCAAGGGACTTAAATCTCTCTCTGTAAAAAGGAACATTGAAGGCCTTTCTGATTGTCTTTCGGAGTCTTTCTATTTGAAGGGTTTTAAGCCTTTTTTTATTTATGGTTTCTATTTCTTTATTCCAGAACATATAACTCTCTTCCTTTCTTAAAAGCCTTTATGTTTGTCTCTATTGCCTTAGACGGAACCATCTCCCTGATACATTCTTCCCATATATATTCCGGGAAAGGCAATGAGTTTGAGAGAAAGCCAAGTATTATTATATTTTCCACCTTCGGGTTTCCGATTTCTCTGGCAATATTAGGTGAATCTAATGAATAGACCTTAAGCCCGGT
Source organism: Thermodesulfovibrionales bacterium (assembly GCA_041082235.1). Taxonomy (GTDB): domain Bacteria; phylum Nitrospirota; class Thermodesulfovibrionia; order Thermodesulfovibrionales; family CALJEL01; genus CALJEL01. Next base: position 17,258 of record JBDOIG010000036.1, read on the forward strand.
GCCCGATATCCTTTCAAAAATATCCTGCGGATAGGTTTCTTCTGTAACTCCTGAGGGGATAATCCTCTTTCTGTTCAAGATAACCTTGCCATCGGGTTTTAGAAAATGAATATTCCTCAAACCTTCAAGCTCTTCCATACATACAAGCACATCTGCCTTTCCAACAGGTATTAGAGGTGAATAAACCTTTTCACCAAATCTGAGATGGCTCAGCACACTGCCGCCCCTTTGTGCCATTCCATGGATCTCGCTTGATTTCACCATAAATCCTGAGAGCATGGCACATCTTGCCACAAGCCTGCTCGCCAGAATTACACCCTGACCACCTATGCCTGCAAAGAGTATGCTTATAGTGTCCATTTTTAAACCTCAGAATCAAAATTTTAGCACAAAAAAACTGTTTCTTACAATTTACCACGCTGGATCCCAAATTTGCTATTAGAAACATTTTCTGATTATCGGGGTAAGCCTCACGGCCTTTATAAAGCTCAAAGGGGCAGAGCTCACAGGGGGTTTTCGCCCCTTTGAAACCCCAGAAATAAATTTTTAAAGTTTAAATTGAGCTTTGAGGGGCGTTGCTCCTCAAAGCTCTGTAACTAAAGGTTTATCACCCAACTGGTGAAGTAATTGAGGGACTTTGTCCCTCAAACTCCCTATTAGATAATTTTAATTCTATTTTTGGGGTTTTAAAGGGGCGAAGCCCCTTTTATGTTTGGTAATATTGATTAAAAAAGTTTACATTAAGGTGTCGCAATAAAGTCTCTTCAGCATACCCCGTATCTGTCGGCACTTTATGATTTGAACCCTTTCCTTGACTCAAACCTCTCAGTATTTTTATAATCAATTTCTATGATTGACGATATAAATGAACTTAT
>JBDOIG010000040.1:0-10212 GCA_041082235.1 Thermodesulfovibrionales bacterium
AAATGAAAATATATATCCCCCTGATGCAAGGGCATATACAATAAGAGTGAGCCAGAAAAATAGGGCTTCTAAAGGCGCCATGTTTTATGCTATCATAGTCATTATGATGAATTCAATAATTTTTTCTGTCCCAAATTTGCTATTAGAAACATTTTCTGATTATCTGGTATGTCTCAAGGCCTTTATAAGGCGACAAAATTTATTTAATTTTGTAACTAAGGGTTTATCACCCAACTGGTGAAGTAATTTATGTTTGGTAATGTTGATTAAAAAGTTTACATTAAGGTGTCGCAATAAAGTCTCTTCGGCATACCCCGTATCTGTCGGCAGATTAGGGGTGAGAGCCATCTGTTGACTTTTTCCTTGCTTTAGCCTAAAATTAATAAAAATTAAGGAGCTTCGCCCTTCAAAAGGAGAATATATGGCAACAAAGGTATTACTTGCTGACGACAGTATAACGATTCAGAAGGTAGTTGAACTGATCCTTACTGAGCAGGGTTTTGAGGTAAAAACAGTGAATAATGGCCAGGAGGCTATCACAACCATGCTCTCCTATACTCCTGACATAGTACTTGCTGATGCAGAGATGCCCCTTCTGAATGGCTATCAGTTATGTGAAAGGATTAAGAACAACGCAAGGACAAAACACATACCTGTGATACTGCTTGCAGGTGCCTTTGAGCCAATTGATACAGAACTGGCAAAAAATGTAAAGTCAGATGGAACCCTTACAAAACCCTTTGAGGCACAGGAATTGCTCAATAAGATAAATTCATTTCTAAGTCAGGAAAAAAGACAGGAAGAAATTATAGAAGAACCAGTAGAGGTGTTACCTTCTGAATCTGCTATTTCAGAACCCACTGAAGAGGCTGTAATGGTTGAAGAAGAGATATGGGAGATTGAAGAATCTGCGCAGGAGTCGGTCATAGAAAAAACCCAGGAGATAGTAGCTCCTCTTGAAGAACAAAAAGAGGAAATCACACAATTTGAGGAAAAACCTGTCATGGAGGAAAAAGCTCCACCAGCAGCTCCACCCATATCTGAAATTTCTAAGGAATCCCTTGAAAGGGCTGTTGCTGCTACAGTGAGGGAGGTATTAGCAAGTTCTGATATTAATTCAGTAATCAGGGCGGCTGTAAAAGACTCTGTTGAAAAGATGCTTGCTGAAAGGCTCCCGGTCCTTGTAGAGGATCTTACAAAGGAACTCCTTAAAGGTTCTCTTTCAGGGATCTCAAAGGAGATAGAGAAGGTGCTATGGGAGACCCTGCCTGACCTTGCTGAGATGCTGATTACAAAAGAGATAGAAAGAATAAAGGTCTCCTTATCCTGAAAAATCTCCCCTGGTATGAAAGATATCAAATCCTTTGAACCAAAAAATTGTGAAGAAAGGCTTTATAATTTCTGGATAAGTCACAACCTCTTCAGGCCCTTTGAGGAGGGAGGTGAATCCTATTGTATTGTTATCCCGCCTCCAAATATTACAGGCTCCCTTCATATGGGTCATGCCCTTAATGCCACACTTCAGGATATTCTTATAAGATGGAAGAGGATGCTTGGCTTCAAAACACTCTGGCTCCCCGGCACAGACCATGCTGGAATCGCAACTCAGAATGTGGTTGAAAGGATTCTTCAAAAAGAAAATCTTACAAGACAGGTAATTGGCAGAGAGGCCTTTATAAAAAGGATATGGCAATGGAAAGAGCTATCAGGAGGCCAGATAATCAATCAGCTAAAAAGGCTTGGTGCATCCTGTGACTGGTCAAGGCAAAGGTTCACCATGGATGAAGGCCTCTCAAGGGCAGTCAGAGAGGTATTTGTAAGGCTCTTCAATGAGGGACTCATATACAGGGATTACAGGCTTATCAACTGGTGTCCCAGGTGTCATACAGCCCTTTCAGACCTTGAGGTGGAGTATGAGGAGGTTGAAGGAAGACTTTATTATATAAGATATCCATTCCCTGATGGCAACGGATACATCACTGTTGCAACCACAAGACCCGAGACCATGCTTGGTGATACGGCGGTTGCCATAAATCCAGAGGATAAAAGATATTCGTCTCTTATTGGAAAAGAGCTGATTCTTCCGCTTACAGGCAGAAAAATAAAGATTATTGGTGATAGTGCTGTTGAAATGGAATTTGGTACAGGTGCTGTGAAGGTCACCCCTGCACATGACTTTACAGATGAGGAGATTGCAAAAAGACATAATTTGCCTTCCATAATAGTTATTGACAGGGATGCCAAGCTCACACCTGAGGCTGGTAAAAAATATGAAGGACTTGATAGATATGTGGCAAGAAAGCAGGTAATAAATGATCTCAAGGCAGAGGGCCTGCTTGAAAAAGAAGAACGCTATATCCATTCAATAGGTCACTGCTACAGATGTAAGACCGCCATTGAACCCCTCCCCACCCTTCAATGGTATGTAAGGATTGAACCCCTTGCAAGACCTGCCATAGAAGCTGTGAGAACTGGCAGGATAAGGATAATACCTGATACATGGCTTAACAGTTATTATTCTTGGATGGAAAACATAAAGGACTGGTGCATCTCAAGGCAGATATGGTGGGGACACAGGATACCTGTTTGGTACTGTCCTGAATGTAAAGATAAAAAAGGAAGGAAACAGGGTGAAAAGATAATCATTAAGTTATCAAAACCTCTATCCAGGAAGGGTATTGTAAAGGAAAAGTCCACCTATGCTGAACTCAAAGACTGGGGTCTCTCTCATACCGATATAATATCCCTTATAGATTCCCTTGAGATGGATAGGGACATCAAACCCATTGTATCATCAACTGATATCAAAAATTGCCCTGAATGTGGTTCTGAAGTTTTACAGGACACAGATGTGCTTGACACATGGTTTTCTTCTGCTTTATGGCCATTCTCTACCCTTGGATGGCCTGAGCATACAGAGGACCTCAAGACCTTTTATCCCACCAGTGTCCTTGTAACAGCCTTTGACATACTCTTCTTCTGGGTAGCAAGGATGATAATGATGGGGCTTAAATTCATGAACGATGTGCCATTCAGGGATGTCTATATCCATGCAATAGTGAGGGATGAGAAGGGACAGAAGATGTCCAAATCAAAGGGTAATGTTATTGACCCGCTTGTGATGATGGATAAATACGGCACAGATGCCTTCAGATTTACCCTTGCAGCCTTTGCTGCCCAGGGCAGGGATATAAGATTTTCAGAGGAAAGGCTCGAGGGATACAGGGCATTTGTTAACAAGCTCTGGAATGCCTCCAGATTCATCCTCCTGAATACAGAAGAGCTTAAAGAACTGCCTGAGGATGACTATATAAATAAAAAGAGAAAGTCCCTAAATCTTCCTTCCCGGTGGATACTGCACAGACTGGCACTTACAGCTGAGGAGCTTAATAATGCCCTTCACCAGTACAGGTTTAATGATGCCGCAAGCTCAATATATCAATTCATATGGCATGAATTCTGTGACTGGTACATAGAATTCTCCAAGATTTATCTCTATCAAACCCATGACGAGTCTGAAAAAAAGGCTACCAGAGAAGTGCTTCTTTATGTCCTTGAAAAAACCCTGAGACTTCTTCATCCCTTTATGCCCTTTGTAACTGAGGAGATATGGCAGCATATACCGCACAGAGAAGTGAGCATCATGATAGCACCTTATCCAGGGAAGATGGAGAAGGATGAAGAGGCGGAGCAGAAGATATCCTGTCTTCTTAATACCATTATGAGCATAAGAACAATAAGAGGTGAGCTCAATATCCAGCCATCAAAAGAGCTTGATCTTCTCGTAAGGACATCCTCAAGGGAGACCACAGATATATTAAGGAAACATGAGCTGCATATAAAGAAACTGTCAAGGGTCAGCAAAGTAAATATAGGAGAAGATATAATAAGGCCCAAGGGTTCAGCTATTGCTGTAAGAAACGGCCTTGAAGTATATGTACCACTTGAAGGAATTGTTGATGTAAGCCAGGAGATAAACAGATTGAAAAAAGAACTGGGTTCAATTCTCAAGGAAATGGAATTTATTAATAAAAAGCTCATGAATGAAGACTTCCTCAAGAAGGCACCTCTTCATGTAGTAGAAAAAGAAAGAAATGAATACGAAAGTTTAGTCATAAAGAAGCAGAAGCTAACAGAAAGCATAGAAAGACTTAAAGAAATGCAGGGGTCTCCAAAAAATCCTGAAGATTTTTGGGGCTGATTGTAATGAGCATCCCCCCTGAGATAAAGGGATTCTTAAAGAAGGTACTTTTAGAAGACATATCACATCGTGACATAACGACTGAACTTATTATCCCTTCTGAAAGCATCTCAGCTGCAATTATCAAGGCAAAGGAAGATTTTATACTCGCAGGGATACCCTTTGTTAAAGAACTCTTTGAGATCTATGATCCTCAAATTACCTTCAATGTTTTAAAAGAAGATGGCACTGATATAAAAAATGGAGACATCCTTGCAGAGATTAGAGGGAAGACCCATTCAATACTTGCCTGTGAAAGGACAGGTCTTAATATCTTACAAAGGCTCTCAGGTATCGCAACCCTCACAAAGAACTTTGTCATGGAAATAAACGGTACTGATTGCAGGATCCTTGATACAAGGAAGACGACACCCGGCATGAGATATCTTGAAAAATATGCTGTAAGGATAGGTGGGGGCTACAATCACAGATTTGGCCTTTATGATGGTATCCTTATTAAAGATAATCACATAAAGGTATCTGGAGGTATCAAAAAGGCAATAGATACCTTAAAAAATAACAGGGCCTTCCATCACCTTTTAAAGATTGAGGTGGAGGTAAAGGATATTGACGAGGTGAAGGAAGCAATAGAGGCAGGGGCAGATATTATAATGCTTGATAATATGAATATAAAGGAGATGAAAAAGGCAGTAAAGATTATCAGGGAGAAAAACCCCTCCATACTCATAGAGGCCTCTGGAAATGTAGATATTAAAAATGTCCGTGCCATTGCCGAGACAGGTGTTAATTTCATATCAGCAGGAATGCTCACCCATTCAGCAAGGGCAGTGGATATCAGCCTAAAGATTATTAATTAGTGGTGCAGGGGCCAGTGCCATACGCACCCATTTCATAACCCCTGGATTCCCTCAGGGCATCTGCTCATTGCTTCTTTTCTCTCTACCATAATATTCATGCATAATAAGTCTTCTCTTTAACTCTATTCCAAGGCTATAACCGCATAGGGCTCCTCCACTCCCCACAATCCTGTGACAGGGTATCACAATCGGTAAGGGATTTTTCTTGAGTGCCTGGCCTACAGCTCTTTGAGCAGAGGGTATCCCGATCTCCTTTGCAAGCCAGCCATATGTCCTTGTTTCTCCAAAGGGTATCCCTTTCAGTATATGCCAGACAGAAAGTTCAAATTCGGAAAAATATAAGATTGCCTCTTCAAGATCAAGGACTGTCCTTAATAGAAAGGAGGTCCTTTTACCTGAAAAATATTCTATAAACTGAGAATGCATAAATTCTGGTAACTTCTTCCTTTTTACCCTGAGCTCAGTCTCGCAGTCATACCCGCTTTTTTTAAAATAAAAGGGGAACCTCTTTTCTATTAATTCACCTGAGAGGGCAGTAGATATTCCATAAAGGATGTCTTCCTCAAAGAGGATAGAAAAGATACCAAAGGTCGTATCTATCTCATCAAGGGAAAGGATTTTTTCATTATCCATGACCTGACTGACTTCATACCATTAATGCAGAGGAGTGATAGACCTCTACCCTATCACCACCCAGTCTAATCGCCTCTTTAAGTGCCTTCTCAGCGCACCAGAGCAATTCCTCAGCTGTCTGAGCCTCAAGAAGTGCAAGACCAACACTTACAGTAATCCTCCCCTTGGGAAGTGTTTCTGCATAGAGGAAAGGATGATTTTTTATAATAGCACTGAATCTATTTCCCAGTGATCTGGCTGCCTCAAAGGATGTATTTGCAAGTATTATGGCAAAGGCGTCACCACCATACCTGACCACAACATCAGAACCCCTTGTATTCTTTTTTAGAAGTTCAGCGATCTTTTTGAGCACAAGATTTCCGTAAAATTCACCTCTTTCAGAAACATATCTTCCAAAGAAATCAACATCAAGAAGTAGAAGATTCAGTGGTAGCTTATATCTATGTGCCCTGTCCACTTCCTGGGCAAGCCTCAGGACAAGGTATCTGTGATTGAAAAGACCTGTAAGGTCATCAACAAGACCTGCCTTCCTTGGATAGAGCATCTCAAGTTCCTGTATATGTGAAATGAGATCCTTTGGTTCAAAGGTATGCTTTTTTATGATTCTTTCAATTTTGCCAACGAGTTCAAGCCTCTCATCTACAGGTATATCCTTCTGAGTTAACAAGAAAAGCGGTATATCCTTAGTAACAGGATTTTCCCTCAATTGCCTGACCATATCAAAGCCCGATATATCAGGTAAATCTAAGCCAATCAATATCATGGATGGCCTTACAGCAGAGGCAAGTTCAAGACCATTCTTCCCATCCCTTGCTTCATGAACAAGAAAACCGCCTGAAAAAAATGTATCCTTCAGCTCGGCTACAGAGCCTGGATCGCTCTCAATAATCAGGACACTTTTTTGGACTCTATCTCTCTGCATTGATAAGGCAAGCTCCTCAAGTCTTGAAAGAAGTGCCTCCTTGTCAAGAGGCTTAAGGAGATAATCTGCTGCTCCAAGTGTGAAGGCAAGCTCTCTGTTGTCAACTATTGAATGTATTATAACAGGAATTGAAGATGTTTCATCAAATGCCTTCAGCTCCTGGAGTACCTCCCATCCATCCTTCTTTGGAATCATTATATCAAGGATTATCGCAAAGGGCCTGAGCATCCTTGCCTTTTCTATTCCCTCTATTCCGTCATAGGCATGGCTGACCCTGTAACCAGCCTGGGTAAGATGGAGGGTAAGCAGCTCCACAGTAGCAAGGTCATCCTCTATAAGCAGTATAAGAGGTGCATCCTCCCTTGCGGATTTAAAGTCAATGTTTGCTGTTTCCACCTCAAGAATTGGTTCCTTTGCTTCAGGCACAGAAGAAGGGATAAAGAAAGTAAAGGTACTTCCCTTCCCCGGAGCGCTTTCAAGACTGATCTCGCCTCCATGAAGCTCTACAAGCCTTTTTGTTAAGGCGAGACCAAGACCAGCTCCTCCCACCTGCCTTGATAAGGATGAATCAGCCTGCTCAAATTCATCAAATATCCTTGCCTGATCCTCAGGTTTTATTCCTATACCCGTATCCCAGACAGAACAGACGATTACCTCAGCATCAGGTGGCAGGCTTCCGTGTTTACCCGGTATGTTTTTATCCTTTGTGATTACAAGACCTATCCTTCCAGCCTCAGGTGTAAATTTTATAGCATTATTTAAAAGATTATAGAGTATCTGTTTCAATTTTATCCTGTCAGCCGTAATATCCCCAATACCTTCCTGAATATTAAGATGAACCTTGATATTCTTTCTTGATGCCATGGGCTCTATAGTCTTTATGACCTCCTCTACAGTTTCCCTCAATGAGAATGTCTCAAAAACCATGTCATATTTTCCAGATTCAATCTTTGAGAGGTCAAGGACATTGTTTACAAGCTCAAGAAGGTATTTACCTGCATTGTGGATATTTCTGATATACCTCTCCTGTTCAGGAGAAAGACCTCCACGGATTTTTTCCAGAAGAACCTCAGAAAATCCGAGGATTGTATTCAGAGGAGTTCTGAGCTCATGACTCATATTAGCTATAAATCTGGACTTTGCGTTATTAAGTCTCTCCAGTTCTATATTTGTCCTCTGTAGCTCCTCCATCTTTTTTTCAACATCAGCACCTTCTATCAACGGGAAGCCCTTGCTGAGGATTATTGAGGCAAAGGAAGATAATATACTGAGAATCAAATTATCTTTTTCAGTATAATCCCTCTGTTTTCTATCCATAATAGACAGAACCGCCAGCGGTGTTGTTTGAAAATTTACTGGAACTACAATAAGAGACCTTATATCTTCTTTAAGTAAGTAGTCTGAAATATCAGGGAGGTCTTTAATATTTCCAATCCTGAGCCATTTACCTTTTTCAAAGCAGTCGCTGAAAATTCTTTCAAGTAAAGGGATATTATTCTCAAGGAATTTTTTACTCAGTCCGGATGAAGATAAAACCTTTAAAGAAGAATTCTCCCGCTTAACAAGCATCCCGGCAGAAGACTTTAAGAGGCCTGTTGCTATCTCTAGGAGCCTGGAATATAATTTCTCTGAAGGATAGTCAGTGATGGATCTCAGGAGATTCTCTATCTCTCTGATTGTATTCACCCAGTCAGAGAGATCTGTCTTTATACTCTTATATCTGCCACCTGTAAGGAGAAAATATCTTGCTGCAATTGGGCCTATAACCTCTGTACGGAGTTCTGTTCTCAATCTCTCAGAAAGTTCTGTATCCTCTGTCATATTGATTATAAGGTCAGGACTGTATCTCTTTAATGGTTCTGTTTCTTTTAAGACAGGGATGCCCCATTTTTTTGCCAGCACTGCTCCTGGTGCATTATCAGATGGTTCTACAATCGCAGAAACGCGAATCTCGGGCTCTTCCCTCAGGAAGGAGAGAAGTGTACCTCCACCCACGCTACCACCTATTATGACAACCTTTATCAACCCTGGGACCTTATAAACTCTGACATCATAGAAAGAAATTCTAAGAGAAGTTCAGGATCCCACTGACCACTAAACCTCTCCTCATTCATGATCTCAAGTACCCTTGATGGTGGAAGTCCGTCCCTGTAAGGTCTTACAGAAACCATGGCATCATAGGCATCCGCTATGGATAATATCCTTGCAATCAGAGGGATATCCCTTAAAGAAAGTCCATCAGGAAATCCCCTGCCATCCCATCTTTCATGATGATGTCTTATCACAGGAAGGGTATCTTTCATTGAATGCAGGGGTCTGCATATCTCCTCACCTATCAGGACATGCCTTTTCACCTCTTCCATCTCATCCTTTGTGAGTTTACCTTTTTTATGAAGTATACCCTCATTTATACCAATCTTACCAACATCATGAAGAAGGCCTGCCTTTCTGAGAACCTCCTGTTCTTCTGGTGATATCCTGAGATAGGAGGCAAATCTGGTAGATAATTCACTCACCCTTGTAGAATGTCCCTTTGTATAAGGGTCTCTTGCCTCAAGGGCAATGGCAAGTGTAAGGATGATATTTTCAGAATGTTCAAGCTCATCATAAAGTGCCTTCAACTTCAAAAGGGACATTATCTTTGTGACAAGCTCAGTGGAATCAAAGGGCTTGCTTATAAAATCATCTGCACCGCATTCAAGTCCCGTAATCCTGCTCTTTTTGTCCGTAAGGGCTGTAAGAAGAATAACAGGAACATATCTCTTACCAGATATGGATTTAAGCATACTGCAGAGCTGAAACCCGTTTATACCTGGCATCATCACATCAACCACCGCTATATCAATATTATCTTTTTTAAATATCTCCAGTGCGGACTCACCACTAAGTGCCTTATATACCCTGAACCCAGCCTTCTGAAAGATGGTCTCAAGAAGCTCCAGGTTCGTCTCTATATCGTCCACAACAAGGACAGAGGGTATCTTTTTTGAAATAACAGAATTTTCCATCGTTATTTTAATTAAAACATTAATAAATAAATTTGTCAATATTTTTTTGAACTCCCAAATTTGCTATTAGAAACATTTTCTGATTATCGGGGTATGCCTCAAAGCCTTTATAAAGCTCAAAGGGGCTTTTCGCCCCTTTGAAACCCCAGAAATAAATTTTTAAAGTTTAAATTTAAATTAATATACGGGGGAGCTTTGAGGGGCGTTGCCCCACAAAGCTCTGTAACTAAGGGTTTATCATCCAACTGGTGAAGTAATTGAGGGACTTTGTCCCTCAAACTCCCTATCAGAGCGGTAGAGCTTGAGAGCAGCAGAGCAGGTCTTAGTATTGAATAAATTATCTTTCCTTAAATTTAACTGCTGCACCACTGCTCTGTTGCTCTGCTGATCTATTTCCGGGGTTTTAAAGGGGCGAAGCCCCTTTTATGTTTGGTAATGTTGATTAAAAAGTTTACATTAAGGTGTCGCAATAAAGTCTCTTCAGCATACCCCGTATCTGTCGGCACTTTATGATTTGAACCCTTTCCTTGACTCAAACCTCTCAGTATTTTTATAATCAATTTCTATGATTGACGATATAAATGAACTTAT
>JBDOIG010000012.1:0-30447 GCA_041082235.1 Thermodesulfovibrionales bacterium
CTTATTGACTCTTTCTTCTATCATAGCTGTCCTCCACCTTTCCTGCACCTCGCAGGTGCAAGATAATTATTCAAGATTGTAGTCTTTTATCTTTGTCAAAAGGGTCTTATAACTCACCCTAAGGAGCTCTGCTGCCCTTAACTTGTTTCCCTTTGTCTCCTTAAGTGCCCTCTTTATCCTCTCTGATTCTGCAATCCTTAAGGCTGACCTTGAGGTCTCCTCAAGGCTTCCATCCATGGGGATAAGCTCAAAGAGTCTCTCAGGCCCTGAGTCCTGAGAAATAAGTGATATATGCTCTATCTTAATCAAATCACCATCTGAAAGAATCAGGGCCCTCTCTATGGTATTTTCAAGCTCTCTCACATTTCCCTTCCAGTTATAGGAAAGCAGAAGCTCCATTGCCTCTTTTGTAATGGACTTAATTGGCTGTTTGAGCTCAGCAGAAAATTTCTTTAAAAAATATTCCACTAAAAGAGGGATATCCTCCTTCCTTTCCCTGAGCGGAGGTACTGAAAGGGGGAAAACATTTAATCTATAAAAGAGGTCTTCCCTGAATCTTCCTCTTGAAACTTCTGCTGAAAGATCTCTATTTGATGCAGCTATTATCCTCACATCCACTGCTAGGGGCTTGATTCCCCCTATCCTTTCAAGCATCCCATCTTCAATAATCCTCAGGAGTTTTGCCTGAAGGGATAGCTCCATCTCACCAATCTCATCAAGGAATATGGTTCCTTTATCAGCAAGTTCAAATTTCCCGAGTTTCCTTGATTCAGCACCTGTGAATGCACCCTTTTCATAGCCAAAAAGCTCTGACTCAAGAAGTTCTCTCGGGATTGCTGCACAGTTGATTGTCACAAAGGGATATCCTGCCCTATCGCTCAGGTAATGTATGGCCTTTGCTATTAATTCCTTTCCTGTTCCTGATTCTCCAAGTATAAGGACAGTGGTCTTTGTCCTTGCAACCTTCTGGACCTTCTGCATAAGCTCCACCATGGATGCACTCTTGCCAATTATAACAGGCGTCTGCCTTGAGGTCTCTTCCCTGAGAAGTATATTTTCCCTTAGCAGGTTTCTTGACTCAAGGACCCTTTTTATGACCATAAGCAGGTGGTCTGGATTGAAGGGCTTTGTTATGAAATCAGTGGCTCCAAGTTTCATTGCATTCACTGCAGTCTCTATTGAGCCATAGGCGGTCATCACTATCACTGGAATGGATGAATCTATTGTCTTTACTTCTTTGAGAATAGTTATTCCATCCATTGAGGGAAGTTTCAGGTCTGTAAGTATAACATCTATCTTCTCATCCTTTATCTTCCTTAATGCCTCAGGGCCATCCCTTGCTGTAAGGACATTCATGCCCTCTTCTTTGAAAAGCTCACTGAGCATCCTGAGCATGGATTCCTTATCTTCAATAATCAATATGGTATCCATCAGAATTGCCCATGGAAATTTATAACAAATCTTCAATGAAATGGGCAGGATGCCGAAAAGGCTTTACCTGCGACACCTTAATGTAATGTTTATTAATGAGCTTGTTATACATATCTGAGTCCACCATCTGATAAGAACCTCTTGCTACATAATAAATAAAAATTGTTGCTTTGTAAAGGCTTTGAGGCTGACTGCCTATTTCTAAATGATAAGTTTTGATATCCATCAGAGTCTCGCCTCTTTTAAGGCATCTTTACAGGGACATTGACGAGCCCTTTCAAGGTAGGGTAGTGATGCCCTGATAATAGCAAGCACCTTTTTATTGGCGATCTTCATGTTCTCTATTACTTCTGTTGTTGTGAGCTTTGCCTTGGATATTCCTGCAGCATAGTTTGTAACAACAGCAATCCCACCAAAGCATATCTCAAGCTCCCTCGCAAGCACTGCCTCGGGCATGGCAGTCATTCCAACCACATCTGCACCAATCAGCTTGAAGAAGGCTATCTCTGCCTTTGTCTCAAGCCTGGGACCATCTGTAGCCACATATGTTCCTGATGGGTGTATCTTTCCCACTTCCTTTGCAGCATTAATAAGATATTCTCTCAGCTCAGGGCAGTAGGGTTCTGTGAAATCCACATGCACGACCTCATGTTCATAAAAAGTGCCCTGTCTTCCACCACCTGTCATGTCTATTATCTGATCAAGAATCACTATGTCACCAGGTCTAAGTCCCTCACTTATTCCACCAACTGCACTTACTGATATTATGCGCTTTACACCTAATTCCTTGAATCCCCATATATTTGCCCTGTAGTTGACCCTGTGGGGAGGTATCCTGTGGGGAGAGCCATGCCTTGGAAGAAAGACAATATCATGACCACCAAGCCTTCCAAGCCTGTATAAATCTGATGGTTCACCAAAGGGTGTATCAATTTTTTTTAGCTCTATGGTCTCAAAACCAGCAATATCATAAAGTCCACTTCCAGCTATTATACCTGTAACCATATGATATAATATCAAAATATGATTGACGAGACAATCCTTGAAAAAGCTATTAAAATAATCTCCTCTGCTGGAGATTATGCAGATATATATGTTGAAGAGAAAGCCACCCTTCAGATACACCTTGAAGAAGGCAGGATAGAAAGGTTATCAACAGGTATTGACAGCGGTGCAGGCCTGAGGATAGTGAAGAACTTCAAGACCTTCTATGCCCATACAAATGACCTGAAAAGTGATTCCATTATAAACCTTGCCGGGGATCTGTCACGACTTGCACTGAGTGAAAATAGAGAAAAAACGATATCAATTGAAAAGGCCATCTCACCTGTTAACTTCAGTATACTTATAAGACCTGAGGATGTTTCTGTAGAAAAAAAGAGTTTCATGCTCAGGGAAGCAGACAGAATCGCAAGATGCTCTCCCCTGATAAGGCAGGTGAGCATAACCTATGGCGATACGGTTAAAAACATAAAGATTATTAATTCCTCAGGAAGGATTGCAGAGGATAAAAGGACATATATCACCCTTGTAATACATGTAATAGCCTCACAGGATGGAGAACTTCAGGCAAGTCATGAATCCATTGGAGGCCTTACAGGATTTGAGATATTTGAAAGAGAAAGCCCTTATCAAGCAGCAGAAAAAGCCGCAAGAAGGGTCCTAATGATGCTCAAGGCAAGAAAGGCACCTGCTGGAAGGATGCCTGTTGTTATTTCCTCTGAGGCTGGGGGGACAATGATTCATGAGGCCATAGGTCATGGACTTGAGGCAGACCTGAGTCAGAATGGACTTTCTGTGTTTTCAGGAGAAAAAGGGAAAAAGGTGGCATCAGAATTGATTACTGTAATAGATGATGCAACTATTGAGGGCAAGAGGGGCTCATTCAGGTTTGATGATGAGGGGACGATGTCTCAGAAAACTGTACTTGTGGAAAAAGGTGTGCTAAAGAATTTTATGTATGATATTATAACTTCTATGAAGGATGGAGTGAGTCCAACAGGAAATGGAAGAAGAGAATCCTATAGACATAAGCCTATCCCGAGGATGACAAATACCCTTATAGCCCCAGGAAAGGACTTGCCAGAACAGATTATAAGATCTGTTGAAAAAGGACTTTTTGTTAAGAAGATGGGCGGAGGTCAGGTCAATACAGTAACAGGAGATTTTGTCTTTGAGGTTCAGGAGGGCTACCTTATAGAAAAGGGAAAGCTATCAGAACCCGTGAGAGGAGCAACCCTCACAGGAAATGGACCGGAGGTACTGAAGTCTATTGATATGGTAGGCAGTGACCTTGGATTTTCCATTGGAACCTGTGGAAAAGACTCTCAAGGTGTTCCTGTCAGTGATGGTATGCCCACTGTAAGAATTCCAGAGATGGTTGTTGGTGGAATACAACAATAGCGTAGTATATTTACAACAGCTTCCTGGTCCTAACTGCTTTAAACATCTCCTCCATCCTTAACAACATTATAATAACCCTTTATTTATCAGCCAAAGAAAATTAATTCATATTTGTGATAGCAGGCATATTTTTTGCTATAATTCTTTTAATGCGATTTCAGAGAACTATAAAGAACGAGGTTAGATTTGAAGGTATAGGCCTTCATAGTGGAAGGCCTGTAAGGATAAGTTTGAAACCTGCGGCGAGAGATCATGGAGTTGTCTTTTTCAGAAAAGACAGGGGTATTTTTATAAAGGCCTCTTATCATAATGTAATAGACACCGCCTTTGCAACAACCATTGGTATAGATGGGGTCAGGATAAGGACAGTGGAGCATCTCCTTGCTGCGCTATCTGGACTTTGCATTGATAATGTTCTTGTGGAAATAGAAGGACCTGAGGTTCCTGCCATGGATGGAAGTGCAATCTGTTTTATTGAATATATCCTGAAGGCAGGGATAGTAAATCAGGCAAAGAGGGCCTCTTATCTTGAGGTAAAAAGGCCATTCCTGTATGAAGAGCCAGGCATAAGAATAATGGCCCTTCCTTACAGGGGAAGAAAACTCACATATAACCTTGAGCTTCCCTATGGACCTTTGAAAAAACAATCTATCAGTATAGAACTGAATGAAGAAACCTTTTTCAGCCATATAGCTCCTGCAAGGACCTTTGGTTTTCTTAAAGATGTTGAGTATCTCAGAAAGAACGGGCTTGCCCTTGGTGGCTCTCTTTCCAATGCAGTTGTTATTGACGAGGAAAGGGTTCTGAATACTGAGGGCTTGAGATTTCCTGATGAGTTTGCAAGGCACAAGGTTCTTGATATGCTTGGAGACCTTTACCTTGCTGGTTATCAAATATTAGGACATATAGTCTCCTGGAAAAGCGGTCATTCTTCAAATATAAAGTTCCTCAAAAAGATGCTGTCTTCAGGAAGCCTTGAAATTATCACCGAAGAAACCATGGAAAAGGAAGCGGCTCTGCCTTTAAAAAGCCTTTATTTTCAATAACTTAAAGGACTTGTTTCTTACAAGCCCTTGTTTTTCTTTAAATTTTTATTTTAAAAGCCCCATCTCAGGACGAGTTTAAAAAACCTTATTTATCAATAAGTTAATAAAGGGCTTGATTTTTAAGGCCTTAAAAGGTTATAAAAAAAGGGCTGGGGTTCCTCACCCCAGCCAAGTTCTTAGAAGAAATTCTTATTTCTTCTTCTTTGCTGCCTTCTTTGCTGTCTTCTTGGCTGCTGATTTCTTGGTGGCCATTACTTTCACCTCCTTTCTTCCCTGATAGGCTGTCAGGCCCTGCCTATCAGGGTAATCCTTTTTTCTGATAAAATCTTTTTCAAGGAACTATCCTTTTTCCTTTTTTTCTGTTTGTATTCTTCTTCATCCATTAGAAGATAATTTATTCTAACCCCAAATTTTTTCTCAAGTTCCCTCACACCCGTGGCAAATCCATAAGACGCACCGATTACAAGAAGGTCTACCTCCCCGGTATCTTCACCCTCAGCATAGGGGCCATAAATAAAGGCTATCTTGGCACCAGAGGCCCTTAAAAGGGCCTTAAGCGCTCCTGGAAGCCCGAGGGATTTTGCAATAAGGTCTTTTAATTCAAAATAAAGTGGGGATTCTTTGTTGGCCCTGAAATACTTGAGGTTGGCTACCTTTTCACTTATCACGATGCCCATCTTTTCAAGTCTATCAAGCTCCCTCTTTACACCAGATGGGTTTTTCCTTATGAGGTTTGCTATCTCCCTCATATAAAATTTCTCGTCAGGGCTATTGAGAAGCACCGATAACACATCTGCTCTCACTGATGATGAAAATAAATCCTTCAATACAATCATCCTGTTTAAAGTTATACAACATTTAAATACCTTTTGTCAACAAAAATTTTAAATCTGGAACGAAAGTTTCATTTTTGTAAACAATTCTGCTAAGCCATTCCCTGTCAATCTCTGAGGACATCACCGCTTTTTGCCGATAGAAATGGCAGGGTGTGCCGAAAAGACTTTATAGCGACACCTTAATGTAAAATTTTTAATCAACATTACCGAACATAACCTCCTTCACCTTTTGGTGATAAACTGATTGCTACATGATAAATAAAATTTTGTCGCATTATAAAGGCTTTGAGGCGTACCCTGCCATTCATTATACTTTTCTAATGGCAAAAGAGAGGACATCATCTCTTCCTGTTAATATTTATAGCATAAAATAAAAGACCTGGCAAGCTCCCGATAACAACAGAGATAAACCATAAAAAGGATATGCTGATGGCCACTTCAGGTCTTACACCAATTTTTCCAAATAATATCACAAAGGCACCCTCCCTCACTCCCAGCCCTGATATAGATAATGGCACCATTGAAACAGTCACAATAAAAGGGATGAAGAGCATGATTGAGAGGAAAGAAATATTTATTTCAAGACCATGTGAAATGATATAGACAGCCATCATATTCATAAGCTGTATAATTACAGAAAGGATAAGGCTCTTTAATAAAACTATTGAGGACCTATTTAAATTCCGGTAGGTATCCAAAAAACTATAAAACTCACTCAATATCTTAATACCACCGCCAATCCTTAGCCTGAAAAATGCCACGCTACCGGCAATAAATGCAAAGACAATTCCAGGGAAGATATATCCCAGTTCAGTGCCTTTAATGTAGGAAATACCAAAGGGTAATGCAATAAGTGTTATAAACATAAGGGATACAAAACCCACATATCTATCCATAAATACAGAGGCCATGGAGATGCCGGAATTACCAGTCTCTTTATAAAGGTAATAGGCCTTTACAGCATCTCCGCCAATAATACCGGGCAGGATAGTATTAAAAAAAGAACCAATCATATAAAGTGAAAAGAGTCTTCCTGTGGAGAGGTCTGAGAAGGTAAGGATCTTCCATCTTATTGATGAAATATAGGTAGCAAATATATAAATCAATGAAGCAATAATAAGAAGTAAGGGATTTATATCCCTTATTACATCAATAAGATTTGTAAAACCAATCCTTGATATAAGGAAGTAAAGTATAAGAGAACTTACAAAAATCTTTAAGAATAAAACAAAGACCTTTCTTTTTACGATCTCGTCCTCCCTTCTTAATCCCCTTTTTCAAAGCCCGATTATCTTCTTAAGCACATATATGGGTTTTCTCTGACTTTCATGATAGACCCTTACAAGCATCTCACCAAGCAGCCCCATCCCTATAAACTGCACACCAACTACTATCAGAAGGACTCCCAGTATCAATAAAGGTCTGCCTCCTATTGCTTCATTTTTAATAAATTTAAGGGCTGTAAGATAAAGGAGTATAAAAAAACCAAGAAAGGAGCTCAATAGCCCCATGGAGCCAAAAAACTGTATTGGCTTTGTTGAAAAGCTCTGGAGAAATTTCACGGTAACAAGATCGAGCAAGACTTTGAATGTCCTTGATATCCCGTATTTTGACCTTCCTTTAAATCTTGGATGATGTTTTACAGGGACCTCGGTAACCCTTACACCGTACCAGCTTGCCACAGCAGGTATAAACCTGTGCATCTCTCCATATAGCCTGAGATTCTTAATAATGTCCTTTCTGTAGGCCTTAAGGGAACAACCATAGTCATGAAGTCTTACACCTGTAACCTTGCTGATAAGCCAGTTTGCTATCATGGATGGAAGTCGCCTTGAGAAAAGGGGATCCTTCCTCTCCTTTCTCCAGCCGCTGACAAGGTCATATTCCCTTATAAGTTCAAGAAGTCTCGGGATGTCTTCAGGATCATTCTGCAAGTCAGCGTCCATGGTGATGATTACATCTCCCCTTGCAAAATCAAACCCTGCAGCAAAGGCTGCGGTCTGACCAAAATTCCTTCTGAGACTCAGGACAACTACATGGCTACTTCTTTTCTGAAGGGCTTCAAGAATCTCAAGAGTCCTATCTGTACTTCCATCATCTACATAGATGATTTCATAATCCTTTATCCCTTCAAGTACAGAGACCAGTCTTTCATGAAGGACAGGGATATTCTCCTCTTCATTATATACTGGTATGACAACTGAAAGAGTCATATAAACCTCCGGTTTTACTGATAGGAATAGCAGTATGTGCCAAAACGCCTTTATCGCGACACCTTAATGTAGGCTTTGTAATCAACTTTACCAAACTCAAACCTTCTTCACAATTTGTGATAAACTTTCTGTTACGTGATAAATAAATTTTTGTCGCCTTATAAAGGCGGTGAGGTATATACTGCCATCCCTTTGTATTTTTATCGGCCAGTTTAGGTAAACCTCCTGTCCTAATATCTTTCAAAGACAGCCTTCTTCTGCATACCCTTAAAATCAAAACACTTAAAGATAGAATATTGCCTCTCTCTAACACCCAGAATCTCTCTGTGACATTCAGAAAACCTCTGTAAAAATTCATTATCCCTTTGATTTCCTATTGTAACAAAAATAGCATTATAGTGCACTAAATCTTCAAAACCGGGCCAGAGGTCATACTGGTTCATCCTCCTGCCAAGATTTACACAATAGGTAACAGGATTTCCCTTTGTATAAAAGGCTAATAAACTTGAGACCTGATATTTATCCGACACAATAAAGAAATGCCCCTGCTCCCTCATCTCCTCTGATATCTCCGAAACCCTTTTACCCATCTCCTCCCATCCCCTCAACCTTGCTGATGGGTCTAGCCGAGGTGGGAGCCCGAGCAAATGTGGAAAATGAATCAAGGGAGATATAAACAATAAAAAAATCAAAGAAGAAACAAAAAGTATCTTTGTAGCTCTTTTTAATTCACACCATTTACCCACAAACCAGGATGAGGTAAATATAAACAGTGTATGATATGCCATGAGAGCCCAGTTTGCCTGTACCTTTGCCTGAAGACTCTTAAGAAGGAAAAAAATCAGTATGGGAAAGCTAAATGAAAATAAAAATCTCTCCCTTTTTGAGACATCGCCTTTAAGAAATCCGCCGATAATAGCAACCATCATGGAGACAAAAAACAGAGGTGTAATAACACCTATTTGAGAACCTATGAATTCAAAAAAATACCTTGGTCGGAGTCCCAGGCCCTCATATATTCCAATATGACCCGCTGTATGCCTCATCGTTACAAAATTGTTCTCTATATTCCAGACAACAACAGGTGAAAAGACTATAGCTGCAATTATCACAGATAAATAAGGAAAGCTCTTTTTTAACAGGCCCCTTTTATCTTTATCAATAATCAAATAAATCAAGCCTGAGATGAAGAAAAAGGCCATACTGTATTTCGCAAGCATACCAAGTCCTGTACTCAGACCAAGGGCCATCCACCAGCCAATACCTTCGGAGTTTATCGCCCTGTTAAAAAAATAAAGACTCAGAGACCAGAAAAATAAAAATGGTGAATCTATTGTCATTATCACACCATAGGCTGAAAAAAGAGGAACGAGCTGCAGGAGAATGCCTGAAAGGACAGCAACCCTTGAATCACCATAAAGACTCCTTGCCAGTCTGTAGATTATGATTGAGGAAAAAAACAGGAAAAATGGAGCGAGGAATCTTACGCCGAGTTCTGTGTTTCCTCCAATGGAGCTGGTTATACCTATAAGATAGGCGATTAGCGGCCCCTTTGAGTAATAACTCAGATCAGGCCTTCTTGACCATTCCCAGTAATGGGCCTCATCACCACTTAATTCAAGTGGCCCGTAGGAGATATAATAGAGCCTGCCTATAAGAAGAAAAATTAAGACAGTAAAAAAAATGGCTACCGGCCTGTCAATTCTGTAAATCCCTTCAATCCTCTTAAAGCCATATATTGCAGTGATGGCTATGAGTATACCAAGCACTGCACCGCCAATAACATCCGAGGGATAATGAACACCAACATATACCCTTGAGATACAGACTATAAAGACTACAATA
Organism: Thermodesulfovibrionales bacterium; assembly: GCA_041082235.1. GTDB lineage: Bacteria > Nitrospirota > Thermodesulfovibrionia > Thermodesulfovibrionales > CALJEL01 > CALJEL01. The sequence goes on from JBDOIG010000012.1 coordinate 9,775, forward strand.
AATGATGGTATCCTTAGATATCTAAAGAAATAAGACAAAACAGTAGCCCCTGCTGTATAGGTAACTGCATGATTTGAAGGAAAGGAAAAAGAGCTCCTGTAACCCACAAGCATTCTTACATCTTCAATTACAAGAAAGGGCCTCGGCTTTTCAAGGGCATTTTTTAGGATATTGCCTACACCATCAGATAGAATCCATGCGATTATTGATAATGAAATTGGCAGAAGTGCCCTTTTGCCCTCTTTAATTACCGCTATAACTGCAAATAGAAAGAAAAAAAGATAGGCCTTATTTGTCATGAAGACCATGAGGCTATCTAAAAGGGGTATGGGCTCATGGAGGTTTATCAACCTGAAGAGAACAATATCAGGACTCATCTTTCTTTTCTGAAAGAAGTTCAGCCACCTTCTTCCTTATCTCATTAATTGAAAATGGCTTTTTAATGTAAGGCATATTGAGAGTGTCAGGAAGTGGTCTTCCGCTCATTATCATGAGTAAAGTCCCTGGAGCTTTTTCAACAAGCATATCCCTTATATCTGCTGCTGTAGAATTTTTAAGATAGTAATCAGTTATAACAAGGTCAAAGCTGTAATTTTCAAGAAGTTCAGCAAAACCTTCCATGTCAGAAACACTGAATATTTCATAACCCTGGGCCTTCAATGCCCTTTTCAGGGTCATCAAGATTAAGGGATTATCATCAAGTATGCAGATCCTTTTTATATCAATTCCCTTCTGCGAAGACATCCTTCATTTTAATGAGCAGCCAGTTCTTATCCGACTTCTTCATTCTAATAAGTGCAAACCTGCCCTTCAATCTTTTACCCATTAGTTCAAATTCAAGGTTTCCTTCCTTTATGCCGCCCTTAAGAAGACTGAATTCACCTTTATCCCATATAATGACCTCCCCGGCACCATACTGGCCCTCAGGGATAGTACCTTCAAAATCAGCGTATTCAAGGCTATGGTCATCCACCATCACAGCCAGCCTTTTATCTGCTGGATTCATTGACGGTCCCTTGGGAACTGCCCATGACTTCAAAACACCATCCATCTCAAGTCTGAGGTCATAATGAAGGTGTCTTGCATGATGCTCATGGACAACAAAGATTGCCATCGCTACAGGATTTCAAGAAGCTCTATATCAAATGTGAGTTCCTTTCCGGCAAGGGGATGATTTGCATCAAGAGTAACCGTTGAACCTGAGATTTTTGTAATAATAACATCAATAAAAGACCCGTTGTCCTGCCTTATCTGAAGATGAAGACCTACCTCAGGTTTTATATGAGGTGGGAACTGACTGATGTCCACATCTGCAGTAAGCTCTTCAAGATAAGGCCCGTAGGCCTCCTCAGGTGATAAAATTATTGTTTTGGTCTCACCTGCATTCATGCCTATCACCGCCTTTTCAAAACCAGGGATTAATCTTCCATCTCCGATTGTGAATTCAAGGGGCTCTCTTCCAACTGAGGTGTCAAATACAGACCCATCAGCCAACCTCCCTGTGTAATGAACCCTTACAGTATTTCCTATAGCAGCACTTGCCATACTCTACTCCTCCGGGATTTACTTTCAGACACCCTGATAATGAAAAATTCAATATTCAGGGGCAGCCCACTTACCCAGAGGAGATACAATAAATTTTAACTCTCCCATCCAGGTGCGGGATGAAATCCCTGTTCATTATAACATAACTTAGACTGATGTAAGTTGAAGGGAAATAATCTTTGAAACCCCTGGTTCTTCCATGGTAACGCCATATAAATAATCACAATAGCTCATGGTGGTCTTATTGTGGGTGATGACAATAAACTGAATCAGTTTTGATAATTCCTTAAGCATCCTTCCAAACCTGTCCACGTTTGCATCATCAAGCGGTGCATCAGCCTCATCAAGTATGCAAAGTGGTGCAGGCTTAATAAGAAAGCTTGCCACCAGAAGAGACAATACTGTTAATGCCTTTTCACCACCTGAAAAGAGATTTATATTCTGAAGTCTCTTGCCTGGCGGTTGAGCAACGATTTCTATACCACTTTCAAGGATATTATTCTCATCAGTAAGAACAAGGGATGCCTTCCCACCTCCAAAAAGTGAGGTAAAAACCTCGCTGAATTTCTCATTCAGGGCATCAAAGGCCTCTCTAAGTTTCTTTCTTGTAGTGGTATTTATCTTCTGGATAGCCTCCTCAAGCTCTGATATTGATTTTGTAAGATCCTCCTGCTGGGAAGTAAGAAAATTATAACGCTCCTTGAGATCCTCATACTCTTCAATAGTGCCGAGATTCACAGGACCAAGCTCATCTATCTTTTTTCTTATCACATTAAGCCTTTCTGAAAGCTCCTCAACCGTTACTTTCTCCACAGATATTGAGCCTTCAAGACAAAGCTCCTTTTCATCAATGTTTTCAATATTTATTCCATAATTCACATTAATAGTATCCTTTATCCCCTCAAGCCTGACAACAGCCTCTGCCTTCTGCACATCAAGCTCACTTATATTTTTAATGAGACCGTCAAGTTCATCTCTTAAAATCTTCACCTTCTCCTCCATCTCAAGAAATCCCTGGGACTCCTGCTCAATCTCCTGTCTCTCTATAGAAATCTTCTCCTTTATCTCCGTGGCCTGAATTGCATACTCTGAGGTTTTAACCTTCAATTCCTCAATAGTTTTTAGAAGTCCCTCTCTCCTTTTTTGAAGTTCCCCTACAGTGGTTAGAAGCTGTCCCTTTTCCTCTTCAATCATCCTGATCGTCCTCTCAGAACTTTCTATCTCTTTTGAAACAGAATTGTAATTCTCAACATCTCTTGTATGGGCCATCCTGAGGTCTGTATATTGTTGTCTTAATGTCTCTATCTCTTGCCTCCTTTGCAAAAGGGCATTCTTTTTAAGTTCTATCTCCGATTCAAGAATACCCTTCTTTTCTTCAAAATTCTTTATCTCTTCATCCCTCTTTTTAATCTCATTAGTGAGAAGCTCCTTTTCTCGCATGGCTTCATCCCTTTCAAGATGGACAAAGGAAATCCTCTTATAGAGCCTTTCCTTTTCCTGAAGCACGGTGTCAAGACTGTGCCTGAGCCCTGTTATACGGGCCTCCTCTGTATCAATAAGCGCCTCCGTGCTTTCAAGTTCTTTTTCCAGTACTGACAATCTCCCCTTATCTCTTTCTAGTTCTGCTGTCTTCTTCTCAATCCTACCTTTTATATCATCAATAAGGGATTCAAGTTCCTTTATCTCTCGTTTCCTCTTTAAAACCTCTTTCCCCTTTCCAGAGTATATTATTCCACTTTCATCTATAACATCTCCATCAAGTGTTGCAACAGTACCTCTAAAGCCTTCCTTTTTTATACTTATTGCTTCATCAATGGAGTCAACTATCAGGGTATTTCTGAATATAGACCTCAAGGGAGCCAGAAATCTCTTATCAAGGACCTTAATGATATCTATTGCCTTTATAAAGCCAGAGGGTAAATCATCTCTTTCAGGCCCGTGGCTCAAACCAATCTCTTCACTGAAAAAGGATGTCCTTGATATGCCCTGTTCCCTGATGATGTCTATTGCCCTTTTGAGGTCTCCGATGTCAGAAAGTATAAAGGCATTAATCCTTTCTGCGAGTATTCCCTCAATTGCCCTCTCATATTCTTGAGAGACTTCAAAGAGGTCTGAGAGCATGCCTTTGATATGGAACCCATCATCCCTGTGGAATATCCGGGCAGTGGCCTCATCAAGTATAAGCTCCTTTAATGAACTGAGCCTTGAATGAAGAGAGGCAAGTTCTTCCTTTGACTGCTGTATCTCTTCAGTAAGACTTTCAAGATTGACCTCTGCATTCTCTATCTCGGTAATTATTTCATCTCTTCGGCTCCTGAGGGAAATCAATTCTTCAGAGGAAAATTTTATCTCCCGCTCCAGATTCTCTATCTCTACATCTATATTCTTTATCCTTTCCTGAATTTCCACCAGCTCATTTTCAAAGACAGAGGACCTCTTTTCTATTGACTCAAGGTTTGCCTGGAGCCTTGTTTTCTCATTTGATTTCATACTTATCTCATCAGATAGCCTAAAAAGTGCCTTTCTATTCTCCTCAAGACCCTGCTCAGATGAGTCTATATCTTCTTCAAAACCTTTAAGAGTTAAAAAAAGTTCCTCTATCTTCTTTTGTCTTTCTTCCATGGCAAGTTTAAGGGAGTCCCTCAAACCAGAAAGTTCAATTATCTTCTTATGAAGTTCACTGATCTTCTTGAGATTCTCCTCACCTTCCAGTTCAAGTCTCTCCTTTTCCTTTTTATGAGCCTCTGCCTCTGCCTCTGCCTGGATCATTGCCTTTTCATTATCAGCAATCAGCTTTTCCTTTTCTTCAAGTTCATTGTAAAGGCCCTCCAGTGCCTTTTCTTTTTCAATAAGTAAAAGCCTTCCCTGTTGAATGGTATTCTGAAGTGTGTCTATTTCCGCCCTCTTGGCAGCCTCCTTTTCCCTGAGGCTATTGAGTTTTTCAGATAATTCAGAGATAATCTCCTTTAACTGGTTGAATTGATATCTGGCAAGATAAAGCTCTATTAATCTTCGTTCTTCAGAAAGCCTTTTAAATTTTTCGGCCTTTTTTACCTGTCTATCAAGGCTGTTAAGCTGTCTTTTTACCTCCTGGATGATGTCATTTACCCTCTGTAGATTTATCTTTGATTGCTCAAGCTTTGCAATTGCCTCTGCCTTTTTTACCTTATACTTAATCACACCAGCTATCTCTTCAATGAGAAAACGCCTGTCCTGGGGTTTTGCATTTATAAGCTGGGATATCCTTTCCTGCTCAAAAATAAAATAATTCTTAACATCAAGACCTGTGTCAAGCAGGATATCCTTTATATCCTTCAATCTGCAGAGGTTGTTGTTAATGGCATATTCACTATCACCACTTCTGTATATCCTTCTTGTTATGATTGTGAGATTATCACCTCCTGAACCATTATCTTCTGAAGGAGCTGAAAGACCTGATATGTGAAGGGATACCTCTGCCATGCCCTTTGGCTTTCTTGTCTGTGAGCCATTGAAGATGAGCTCATCCATCTTGTCACCTCTAAGGGATTTAATACTCTGCTCACCAAGAAGCCACTTAATGGCATCCACAAGATTGCTCTTTCCGCAACCATTAGGACCAACAATCCCTGTAATCCCTGGATGAAGCTGAAGGGATATCCTTTCAGCAAAGGATTTAAAACCTGAAAGCTCAATCTTCTCTATCTTCATTATATTCAGGAGGCCATTTCAATAAGCTTTTCAGCTATCTGCACAGCATTGAGGGCAGCTCCTTTTCTCAGATTGTCCGCCACTATCCACATATTTATACCATTTTCAATTGATTCATCTTCTCTTACCCTGCCCACATAAACCTCATCCTTACCTGCCACATGCACAGGGAGTGGATAGACATTCTTTTCAGGTGCATCAAAGACTATTATCCCCGGGGCTCCAGCAAGTATTGCCCTCACCTCATTAGCTGTAAGTTTCTTTTCTGTTTCAATATTGACACTCTCAGAATGACACCTGAAGACAGGTACCCTCACTGTTGTAGCTGTAACCCTTATGGACGGATCGCCCATTATCTTTTTTGTCTCGTTCACCATCTTCATCTCTTCCTTTGTATAACCATTTTCAAGGAATTTGTCTATATGGGGAAGGACATTGAAGGCAATCTGGTGGGGATAGACATTGCATTTTATATCCCTGAAATTCAGAAGGTCTGTTGTTTGTTGAAGGAGCTCATCCATTGCCTTTTTACCTGTACCTGATACTGACTGGAATGTGGTAACAACGACCCTCTTAATTCTTGCTATATCATGAATCGGTTTGAGCGCTACAACCATCTGTATAGTTGAACAGTTTGGATTTGCAATTATTCCCTTATGCCATGTAAGATCATGGCCATTTACCTCTGGAACAACAAGGGGGACATCAGGTTCCATCCTCCACTGGCTGGAATTATCAATAACAACACAGCCAGACCTGACAGCAACAGGAGCCCATATCTTTGAACGCTCAGCACCAGCTGAAAATAAGGCTATGTCAATTCCCTTAAAGGATTCTTCATTAAGGGTCTCTACAGGAATCTCATTATTTCTGAATTCTATCTTCTTACCGATGGACCTCTCGGAGGCGAAAAGTCTCAATTCCTTAACAGGGAAATCCCTCTCCTCAAGGATAAGGACCATCTCCTCACCAACAGCACCAGTAGCTCCCACTACTGCAACTACATAGGAATCCTTTTTCTTTAACATATTCTATACCTCTAAGGTTCCAACATATTTAGTAACAAGGTCGCCGACCTCTGTTGTTGTATATCCCATCTGGCCTGCTGCAAGGCTTTTAAGATGTCTTGACGTAACCTCAATTACTGCCTTCTCAAGGAGGTCCGCTGCCTTTTTTTCGCCAAGATACTCAATCATCATTCCGCCAGCACATATAGCAGCAAGGGGATTGATTACATTCTTGCCAGCATATTTTGGTGCAGAACCACCGATAGGTTCAAACATTGAAACACCCTGTGGATTAATATTCCCGCCTGCTGCTATTCCCATACCTCCCTGTATCATTGCTCCAAGATCAGTTATTATATCTCCAAACATATTGTCTGTAACAATAACATCAAACCACTCAGGATTCTTCACAAACCACATGGTTATGGCATCCACATGGGCATAGTCAATCTTAATATCAGAATACTCCTTAGCCACCTCATAAAAGACCCTTTCCCAGAGGTCAAAGGCATAGGTAAGGACATTTGTCTTTCCGCAGAGGGTGAGTTTTTTATCTTTATTTCTTTTTCTGCAATATTCAAAGGCAAATCTTATACAGCGTTCAACGCCCTTTCTTGTATTTATAGACTCCTGTATAGCAACTTCATCAGGTGTACCTTTCCTGAGGACACCTCCAGCACCTGCATAAAGACCCTCTGTGTTCTCTCTCACCACAACGAAATCTATATCCTCTGGCTTTTTGTTCTTCAAGGGACAATCGACGCCTGGATAAAGTTTTACAGGCCTCAGGTTTATATACTGATCAAGCTCAAATCTTAATCTGAGGAGTATTCCCTTCTCAAGTATACCGGGTTTTACATCAGGATGGCCTATAGCCCCGAGATAGATGGCATGGAACTTCTTGAGCTCATTAATAGCACTATCAGGAAGGGTCTCTCCAGTTCTCAGGTACCTTTCACCACCAAAATCATAATATTGATAATTTAATTTAAATCCCAGTCTTGATGAAAGGGCATCAAGGACCTTCACTCCTTCCCTTATTACCTCAGGGCCTGTTCCGTCACCAGGAATAACCGCAATATTATAGGACTTCACAGTCAGAACCTCCTTTTATTTATGAATAAAATTTATGAAGCTACAGGACCAGAATTATCACCTGATGTTCAAATAAGCAAAGGCAAAACTATTTAATCTTTTTCTTTACCCATTCAATAAGACCACCTGCAGCTATAAGTTCCTGCATAAAGGCTGGAATAGGTTTTGCTTTATATTCTTTAGATTGAGTCAGATTTCTGATAATACCTCTATCTGCATCAATTTCTATCTCATCACCTTCCCTGATGGAATCTGACGCCTCTGGAGATTCAAAGATTGGCAACCCTATATTAAAGGCATTCCTGTAAAAAATCCTTGCAAAACTCCTTGCAATGACAGCCTGAATGCCAGCAGCCTTTATAGCAATAGGGGCATGCTCACGGGAAGAACCACAACCAAAATTTTTGCCAGCCACAACAATATCCCCAGGCTTGACCCTTGACGGAAAGTCCCTGTCAGCATCCTCCATCACATGTCTTGCCAGCTCTTTAGGATCAGATGTATTAAGATACCGTGCAGGTATAATTGCATCGGTATCCACATCATCACCGAATCTCCAGACCCTTCCTTTTAAAAGCATTCAATATTATAATCCTTAAAAGGGTCTTGAGTAAAGAGAAGTTAAGGCCCCGTAATCTGCCAATAGAAATTTATAAATAAGCTTCAATAAAAATTGGCAGACTGCCGAAAAGGCAATACCCCACCCCAAAAAATCTGACGATTTTTTGGGGACCCCGCCTGCGACACCTTAGTGTAATACTATGAATAAGCTTCCTATACATAGCCTACCTTCACCTTTTGGGTGAATACCTTTTTGCTACATAAAAAATAAAAATTGTCGCTTTGTAAAGACTTTGAGACAGGCTGCCAGTTTTCTAATGGCAAATGAGGGAAGGTAAGGGTTATTCATTAATTATCCTGTCACCCACTACTATCTCTTTAAGCCCCTTTCTTACCACAGCAGTGGATGTCTCCTCTTTCACATTTATTACCTGAAGGAGTCCGAGGGGAACAACAGGTTTTTCTCTGGAAAATATGTGCATAAGACTTCCCTGAGTAACCCCATCCTTTGAGCCCCTATCTATATAGACTATGTCATAAATAGAGCCAGTTGAACTATAAAGGTGTCTTATAGCAACTATCGTGCCTTTCAGTTTAGGAATATCAGGATTTTCGGTTTTAAAAGGAGGCTCCATGAGATAGAATTTATCAAGCCTGTCACCGATGTTCATCTCTTTGAAGGACTCTTTAATCTCAGCCTTTGTCATGCCTGATTCCTGACCAATAACCTCTATTATCCCATTTATCTCAATAAGATAACCCAGTATCTCACCACTATCAGGATGTTTTATTTTTGCTGCTGGTTTTATACAATAAAACTTATCTCCTCTCTTTACCTCCTCCTTTGTCTTTATGTAAATATAATCACCCTTTCCGACGGTGGTTCTACTCTCCGGTGTTCCTATAATTGAACCTTCATCAGGAACAATCCTTGAGATATACCCACTTGCTATGAGAAGATTTCTGTCAATAAGGTAGTCAGGTCTCTTTTCCTCCATAATCTCTATTGATGGCTTTGCTGCCACCTTCTCCTCTGTAACCGGGGTCTTTTCAACAGGCACTTCCACCGGTTTTTCAGTAACCTCTACCTCAGCCTCTTTTTCCTTTAATGCCTCCACCTCTTCTGGCTTTATCTCCCCTTGTTTTTTTACAAGTTCAGGTCTTAAAACAGAAAGAGGTATTCTTATCCTCTGACCGGGGTAAATAAGGTCAGGATTTTTTATATCAGGATTTGCACCCCAGACCTTTGGCCACAAGAATGGTTCCTTTAAAATATTGTGTGTAATATCCCAGAGTGTGTCACCTTCCTGAACTGTATAAATCCTGAAACCCTCCTCTGTCTCTGTTTTAATTACAGTCCCCGTCTGTTCTTCTATCTGCTGTGGTTCTTGAACAGCCTCTGGAGGAGCAGATTCCTGTTTTCCGTCTGAACTCTCAGCACCTGCAAGGGCTACAGAAAATAAAATTATTAATATTGATAGAATCTCTCTCATAACCCTCTCCTTTATCAACATTATATCTCTTTAAAGCTGACTCCCTTCAGCTTTATTAACTCTAATCTTATCAATGGTTGTAAAATTAGTCAAGATTTTTTTAATATGTTATATGTTGCTGAAGAAAATCTCTTTAACCCTGTTCCTGTGTCTGATGCCTGGTTTTGTAAATGCTGGGACTACCGCAGAGCGCATTGCCCTGATGGCTGAGAGATTTGTTGGCACCCCTTATGATCCTGATCCCCTTGGTGCCTATGTGAGAGAAAGGGTAATAGTCCATGATGAAAAGGTTGACTGTATGTATCTAACATTCAGGGCTGTGGAGCTTGCCCTCTCACAAAGCGAAGAAGAGGCTATAAAGATTGCCCTTGAAAAGAGGTTCTTTACAAAAGGAATATTAGGTCCAGATGGAAAGGTTCTTAATTATAATGAGAGGTATCAATACGGCGAGGATATGATAGATAGTAAAAAATTTGGAGAGGAAATAACCTCTGACATTGGAAGGACAGTGTCCATCCAGGGTTCAAGAGGCAGACCTGTGATAGAACTTATTCCTGTCTCTGAAATAAAGGACATAATAAATAGATTTAAAAGTGGTGATATTGTCTTTTTTGTAAAAAAACCTGAAAAAAGAATCATGGGAGAGATTATCGGTCATATAGGAATTATAAAGGTTGAAAAGGACAATATCTATCTTATACATGCCAGCGGTAAAAAAAATGTAAAGGGAACCACTGTGAAGGTTCCCTTTCTTGATTATATTAAAGATATGGATTTCGCCGGGATAAGGGTTACAAGGTTTAAAGACCCTTAACCTTTTTTATAATCTCGGGATAATGTTCCTTAAAGTCAGGGTATTTTTTGGAAAGATAAAGTTTTATTGCCCTGACCTCTGTATCAAGGTCTTTAAGCTGGCTCAAGGCCTTTTCAAGTTTCTCAAGCCTGTCTGTTATGGTCTCTATCTCCTTTTCAAGGAGTTTTATGTTTTCCTTTAATATTATCTCCTCTTTCACTTATTTTCTCCTTTGTGACCTCATCTTTTTTCTCAATTTCCTGTACTTGTGCTTTGACATCTTTTTCTTTCTCCATTTAACAACGCTTCCCACAGAATCACCTCCTCTTACTGTTTTTCTGCTCTCTCCTTTACCTGCTGCATGAAAGCCTCAAGTAAAAGATTGTTTGTTGCTGATTCTGTCCCGTCATAGGGGATGCTTATAAAGGGTATCCCGAAATCCCTGCTCACTGACTTCATTATTGATGTAACTATCGTGCCCGGCATACAACCAAAGGGCATCGCATTTATTATACCAGAAGCACCATTTTTTATCAGGTCTATTGCCTTACCAATGGAAAGAATCGCCTCCCCTTCAAAGGTCTCAGGAAGATAAGGCCCTGCCTCCTTGAGAATCTCCTTTGTATCTGGCTCCCGGAGCGTCCTGAGATCTCTGAAGGGTTTCTGTAATCTGTGCTCTATCCTCTTTTGAAAGAACCTCTTTAAAAATAGCTCTATTATTGCAGACCTTTCCTTCTTTATCCATGCCTTCTTAAGGGCTATATAATTTACATAATAAATCCACTCCTCAACTGGCGCAAGCCAGACATATCCACCAAGGCCTTCTATCTTTCTTACAAGGTCTTCATTGGAGAATCTATGAGACCTCACAAATATCTCACCTATTATTCCCACAAGGGGTTTTATTTCCTCTATCCTTGGTATATTTTCAAAATCCCTTTTCATTTCCCAAAGGGTAGCCTCTATGCCAGAGTTTCCTGCCCTGAGAGTTCTGTAGAGCCTGTCAAGATATATTCTATAAATCTCCTCTGTATCTCCCTTGTTTTTTTCAAAAGGCCTTGTCTCGTGAAGTAATTTTAAAAGTATCTCATAGGCTACCACACCCCTCCATGCCTGTTCAGTAAAATTCTTTCCAATTATTCCAAGATCACTGTAGAATTGTGTATCCTGCGTGGGTGAAAAGACAGGAACATCCTTAAGCCCTATCTTGTGAAGCACGAGTCTGTGAAAGACATTATACTGTCCGAACCTGCAAGGACCTGTGCCAGATGGCATGAAAAAGGCACTCCTTTCTGGAATAAAATCAGCAGAAAGGGCTTTTTTAACCATATCACCTGTGGTTACATGGCAGGGAAAACACTCCTTACCAGATACATAGATTTTGCCAAGCCTGAGAGACTCCTGGTCTGACTCAGGCAAAACCTCAGCCTCCACTCCGCATGCCTCAAAGGCTGCCTTCAGGGCAAAGGCATGGTCAGACATCCTTGGAATAAAGACAGTCCTCCTGAGATCCCGGGATACCAGTGGAGCATAAATATGAAATGTTTTGCCGGTAAGCGATTGCCCTCTTTTCTGGCTCATTATACTGTCTATAAAGGCCTCACATCTTGTGATAGCACCTGCATCTGCACTGTGCTCATCAATCTCTAAATGGAGAAAGGGTTTTCCAGAAAGCTCTTCCTGAAAATATTTCAGGATAAAGGAATCAGGGCCACAGGAGAAGTTTCCAATAAACAGGGGATAAAGGCCTGAGGTTTCACCTATGAATCTTGCAGCACTCAGTATCCTCTGGCCAGATCTCCAGTACATATTTGGCCAGCTATCTTTTATATCTATATCATCCGCTGGAAGCATATCCATTGAGATCGTCTTTATACCGAGCCTTAAAAGTTTTCTTGGAATATCAAGGTTCATACCCCTGTCAAAGGCATTATAGGCCCTTCCAACAAGTACAATTATAATTTCATTATCCCTTCTATTCTGTAGAATCTCCTGACCCTTTGACCTCAGGGTATTATAAACTTCATACTGCCTCTTAATAGCACTCCGAAGACTTTCCCTTATGTCAGACCTTGAAACCTTAAATCTCTTAAGAACCCTGTACAGTTCAGAAATAAGATAATCTTCTCTCTGCATGTCTATAACAGGACTTAAGACCTCAGGTACCCTGTCCCTCAGGGATATACTTACCAGATAGGGTATAGTCTGGGTATAGGGACATGCAAGTCCCCTCTCATATTTATCAGAAGGAAGATTTATATTTTTAAAGGATGGTATAAATAGGAAATCAACTCCATCTTCAGAAAGTTTCAGGCAATGGCCATGGGCAGCCTTTACAGGAAAACAGGTATCTGTATTAACAGCCTCAACACCAAGGTTTATTATTGATCTGTTCGTAGGTGGAGATACCTTCACATTAAAACCAAGGTTCCTGAAAAAATTGAGCCATAATGGTAATTGCTCATGGAAAAAAAATATAAAGGGTATGCCTATAACAGGTCTTGAGGTCTCATCTTTGTCAGAGACATTATTTTTATAAATAAGGTCGAATCTCCAGGAAATATAATTCTCCACAGTGCCTGATTCGTCCTTTCTCACATCATACTTCTCACACCTTCCACCATAAAAAAGAGGGGTATCCTCTCCCTCAATCTTAACCCTGTTTATCTCACATACATTGGGACAGCCATTGCACTGAAAGGAGCTTATATGGTAAGACCTTTTTGTGAGGTCAAAGCCCTTAAATCTTGTCTTAAAATCAGGGAACTTTTTTGCATGCTCCCTTGCAATAAGGGCCATGCCAATTGCACCCGTAACATCATGGTGAGGAGGTACAATGACCTTTTTACCAAGATAACCCTCAAAGGCAGCAACAACCGCCCTGTTAAAGGCAACACCTCCCTGAAAGAATATCTTTTTACCAATGGGTTTTCCAGCAACAACCCTGTTTATATAGTTTTCTACAATGGAATAGGCAAGGCCTGCAATGAGGTCTTCCTTTTTTGCACCCTTTGCAAGATTTGCCATAAGGGAGTTTTCCATAAATACAGTGCATCTCTCTCCAAGACTGCAGGGTCTTTCTGAACAGAAGGCGAGTTCTTCAAATTTACCTTTTATTGATATTCCAAGTTTCTCTGCCTGTTCTTCAAGGAATGAGCCTGTGCCCGCTGCACAGGCCTTATTCATCTCAAAGTCAACAACAATACCATCTCTTACAGATATATATTTTGAATCCTGGCCGCCAATCTCAAATATGGTATCAACCTCAGGGTCAATAAATATGGCAGCAGTCGCCTGAGCTGTTATCTCATTTTTTACAATATCTGCCCCTACATAATCAGCAATCATGTACCTTCCTGAACCGGTTGTTCCAACTGCCTTAATATTAAGCCTCTCACCAAGCTCCTCATATATTTCCTTGAGACCCTGCCTTACTGCCTCAATAGGTCTTCCTGCTGTCATGAGGTACCTCTTTGCAATAAGCCCTCCCTGCTCATCAATTACCGCAAGATTTGTGCTTATGGAGCCAATATCTATTCCAAGATAGGACTCTATTTTTGATTCTGAAAGATGGTAAGTATCTGGATTGGACAGGTCAGTTTTTTTACTGTAAGCTCCAAGAGGCTTATGATGATTAAAGGCCTGTTTTAAAGATGCTCCTTTTTCAAGAATTGAAAGCATAGATTCATCAAATGTAAAAATTATTCCCTCATCCCTGTCCTTCAGAACCGCTCCAATGGCACCCATGAAAAGGACTTCTTCAGGAATAAATATCTCAGAAAGGCCGAATACCTCTTTAAAAGCCCTTATAACACCCCTGTTAAGAGAAACTCCTCCATGAAAGGCAACTGGCGGTATCAGGTCTGAACCCCTTGCTATGGTTCCTTTGAAATTCCTTGCAACCGCAAAACACAAACCTGCAACTATGTCTTCCAGGGGAGTAGCAATCTGCTGGAGGTGAATCATATCAGATTTTGCAAAGACACTGCAGCGACCCGCTATCTTTGCCGGCCTTTTTGAACTGCTGGCTATTTCACTGAACTCCTCAATTGTAAGTCTCAGTCTCTCTGCCTGCTGTTCAAGAAAAGAACCTGTGCCTGCTGCACAGAGGGAATTCATGGAAAAGTCCCTTATACCATGGTCATCAAGGAATATAAGTTTTGAGTCCTCTCCACCTATCTCTATTACCGTCTTTATAAATGGATATAGTCTCTTTGTGGAAACTGCCTGTGCTATAACCTCATTGACAGGTTTTAAATTAAGAAGCTCAGATATAAATCTTGAACCACTTCCTGTAAGGGATAAAGAAAAATCTCCATATTCATTAAGGGCATCCCTTAACAGGGATAGTGTAAGGCTGAAGGGATTTCCATTATGCCTTAGATAAAGGGTCTTTAGAGGTCTTAAAGACCCATCAAGGATTATAAATTTTATGCTTACAGAACCAATATCAAGGCAAGCCTGAACCATCTGTTCTCCTGAATTGTAATATTTTAACACAGAGGTTAGAAAACCTCACAACTGTGATATAATTTAAACATGGAAGAAATAGAAAGTCTGAAAAAGGAACTTAAAAAGTTAAAAGAAGAAAGAAAGATATCCCTTGCCTTCCTCTATGGCTCCTTTGCAAAGGGCAAAGTTCATAAAAGGTCAGATATAGACATTGCCATTTATATAAATTCAAAGGATGAAAAGGAAACAGCAAATATTGTAGAAAGGCTTTCTTCTCTCACAGACAGGAATTTAGAGATTCTCAGACTTGATGATGAGGACGAGTCTCCTTTTATAATTCAGGAAGCACTTAAAGGGATGCCTCTTATAGAACCTGACGATGATATACTTTATGAGGTCTATGACAAGGCACTCCATGAATCTGAAGGCATAAGGTTCAGGCGGGGAATGTATGAAGAAGATTGAAAGACTTCTATCCTTTCTAGATGAAACTGTTGAATACTTCCTGAAAAAGATAAAGGATGTTGACAGAGATCGCTATTTTGCGGACAGGGATTTAAGGAATATACTTGATAAAACCATAAATGATATGATCCTTTCAATCGTGGATATCTCTGAAGAGCTTCTGCGAATTAAAGGCAGACAGATACCTGATACTTATAAAGATACCATCCTTGCCACTTATGATATCATTGGAGAGATATCATTAAAATTAGCTCCTCTTGTGAAGCACAGAAATGAGTTAATACATCAATATTTAAAGGTCAACTGGCAGAATATATTGATCGTAAAAGAGAAGATACCCTTTATAAAGGAATTCATCGCGTCTGTAAGGGATGCATTATGAAAAAGATAATCTTCCTTATGGTGTTAATATTGGTCTGTTATGCCTCCACTGTCTTTTCACAGGAAGAAATAAAGATCGGCCTGAGCCTCGGACTTACAGGAAAATACAGCGAGATGGCTGATATGCAGTATAAGGGATTCATTCTCTGGCAGGAAGAGGTAAACAGAAAAGATGGTATCCTCGGCAGGAAGGTAAAACTCATAGTCCATGATGACAGGTCAGAGCCTGAAGAGGCAAAAAGGATTTATGAAATACTCATAGAAAAGAAAAAGGTTGACCTCCTCCTTGCACCATATTCCAGTGAGCTCACAGAGGCAGTAGCACCTATCCTTGAAAAATATGGTTATCCTGTTATTGCCTCTGGTGCATCATCAGACAGGTTATGGAAAAAGGGATATAAAAACCTCTTTGGTCTTTACAGTCCTGCCAGCAATTATACCTCTGGATTCCTTGAACTTATCCTTCTCAATGGTTTTAAAGATATTGCCATTATTCATGCTGATGATGCTTTTTCTCTTGAAGTTGCTTCAGGTACTGAAAAATGGGCAAAAAGGCTTGGTTTAAATATAATCCTTAATGAGAGTTTTCAAAAGGGTCAGTCTATACCTGAAGGAATCATCCAAAAAATAAGACTCCACAAACCACAAGTAATAGTCATGGCAGGGCATTTTGATGAGTCAATTGATATGCTCAGAGTTTTTAAAAAAATAGGCTGGTATCCGAAGGCATATTTTGCCTCTGTTGGACCTGTCCTTAAAAAGTTCTATAAAATTGCAAAAAGAGATGCTGAAGGGGTATTCTCAGCATCCCAGTGGGAGCCTGACAATGGCATGCAAGCAAGCTTAGAGTTTTATAACTCTTTTAAAAAGACATTCAGAAAAGAGCCTTCATATCATGCAGCAACTGCCTATGCAGCAGGCAGGGTTCTTGAAGAGGCAATAAAAAGGGCAGGTGCAATTGACAGGGATAAACTCAGGGAAGTGCTTATTATGATGGATACTATTACCTTAATTGGCAGATATAAGGTTGACATATCTGGGATGCAGACAAAACATCTTAACCTGATAATACAGTGGCAGAATGGACAGAAAAGGATCGTCTGGCCTGAAGACATTGCAAAAGTGAAACCATTTTTCAGGAGTAAGGATTGAAGATAAGGAATATCATAAAAACCCTTACCTTCAGGATAGCCTTCCCGGTAATTACAATATCCCTCGTTGCCTACGCCTTCCTTTATGTCCTCGTCCTTGAACATATATCAAGATTTGTCCTTGAAACCATAGATGCTCAAATGGAAGAGATGAAAAGGGATATATATGAACTCTGTGATGACTCAATAAACAGGCTTATAAAAAAAGGGCGATATAATCCCCAGAGAATATTAATAGCAAAGGCAGAGGTACTGGAAAGGATAGAAAGGTTCATGGAGAATAATAACCTTGAAGGTTTTATAAAGGAAAAAGGTCAGATGATATTTATCACTGATGGTTTGGAAGGAAAGGACATCTCTGAGATAAAACCTTCAAAAAAATTATTCATGAAGACTTTTGGTGACAAAGGATATTACATATCCTCCATCTCTTTTCAGCCATGGAACTGGGAGATATTTTTATTAAAGGAAAAAAGATATTATGAATCTATCCAGAAAAAGGTATATTTATCATACGGGGTAACAGGCCTTATTATTGGTGGAGCAATTATATTTTTATTCTGCCTCCTTCATCTAAATGTCCATAAGCCCATACGGATGATTATAAACAGGCTGAAGGCAGGCGGGCTGCCTGATTATAAAGGCACAGAGGAGATTGAATTTCTCAGTAATACAATTAAAACAACCCTTGAGTCTCTTAGACAGGAAACCCGCCTTCTTGACAATATTTATCATGTAGCAATAACAAGAAGGGGAGAGGAATTTTTTGATGAGGTGGTCTTTACAATCCACAGGCTCTTCGGTCTTAATTCCCTTATCGCAAGGCTCAGCCCTGATGGTGAATATGCTGATGCTGTCTCACTTCTGATTGACAATGAACCTAAAAAGGGTATAAGAATAAATCTCAAAGGTACCCCCTGCGAGGATGTAATAAGGAAAAAACATATGTATGTTAGGGAGAGAGATGCCCACAGACAATATCCTCAGGCATCGCTTCTCACCTCCACCCAGGCAGAATCCTTCATCGGCCTTGCTATATTTAACAGAAAAGGTGAGATAGTGGGCATAATGAATGCCTTTGGAAAAGAGAGGGAATTTTCAGATGTGGATATAAAGGCATTTCAGACAATAGGTCAGATTGTCGCAATAGAATTTGAAAGGATGGAGGAAGAAAAAGAAAAGGAAAGGATCAGGGAACAGCTCTTTCAGGCACAGAAGATGGAGGCAATAGGAACACTCGCAGGTGGCATTGCCCATGACTTTAACAACATGCTCCAGGCAATCCTTGGTTATGCCTCATTATTAAAACTCAATACACCAAAAGACCATCCATCTTACCATGCCCTTGATGTCATAGAAAAAACATCCCTCAGGGCAGCTGAGCTTACAAAGCAATTGCTTGGATTTGCAAGAAAGGGAAAATATATAGTTGAGACCATCAATATCAATGACCTTGTACAGGATGTTTATAAAATCATCTCAAGGACCTTTGACAGGAGCATAGAGATAAAACTTAATCTTGATAAAAATGGGCTCCTCATAGAAGGAGACAGGAGCCAGCTTACAAGCGTAATACTCAATCTCTGTATTAATGCAAGAGACGCAATGCCTGAAGGAGGTGTGCTAACAATAGAGACATTTGAGAAAACAGTTGAAGCTGGTGAGATTATCCATCCTGATGCGAGACCCGGAAGATATGCAGCTCTGAGTGTCACAGACACAGGAACAGGTATGGATGAGGAGACCATGAAACACATCTTTGAGCCCTTTTTCACTACAAAGGAGGTTGGTAAGGGAACAGGAATGGGTCTTGCCATGGCTTACGGGGTTATCCAGAACCACGGAGGTTTTATTACAGTAGAGAGTAGCCTAAAAAAGGGCTCACGGTTTATAATATATCTGCCTCTTTTGGAGGGTGCATTAAAGGAGGGAGTAAGTGAGATGGGGGAATTCATTCAGACAGAAAAGTCTAAGGGAAGGATTCTTATTATTGAGGACGAAAAATCCATAAGGGCATTTACAAGAAAGACACTTGAAGAGATTGGCTATGAGGTAATTGAGGCTGTTGATGGTATTGAGGCAATTGAGGTCTACAGAAGGGAAAAGGGAAAACTGGACCTCGTTATACTTGACCTCATACTTCCAAGATTAAACGGGATTGATGTATTCAAAAAAATGAAGGAGATGAATCCTGACCAGAAGATTATCATATCAACTGGCTATGGGCTGAAGGAACATATAGAAGAGCTTCTCGGAAGTGAT
Source organism: Thermodesulfovibrionales bacterium (assembly GCA_041082235.1). Lineage (GTDB taxonomy): Bacteria > Nitrospirota > Thermodesulfovibrionia > Thermodesulfovibrionales > CALJEL01 > CALJEL01. Next base: position 28,670 of record JBDOIG010000012.1, read on the forward strand.
CAGATAGCAGCCTTTCTGGAAAAACCTTATACTTACATAACTCTCACAACTGCACTTAAAAAAGCCCTTTATGGTTACGAACTGGATTAAAAGGAGGCGAAGTTGCCCTTCGCCTCCTTAAATATTAAGTGGTGATGTTCTTCAAGACCCTTAAACGGCTTGGATGTTTGAGTTTCCTCAGGGCCTTTGCCTCAATCTGCCTTACCCTTTCCCTTGTTATTGCAAGGTATCTTCCAACCTCTTCAAGGGTATGATCCCTGTCCACACCTATTCCGAATCTCATCCTTATTACCTTTTCTTCCTTAGGAGAGAGTGTCCTCAATACCCTCTGTATATATTCAGAAAGCTCGGTCTTTTCAGCATCGTTATAAGGAGAGGGACTGTTTTTATCACCAATAAAGTCCTCAAGCTCTGTATCCTCATCACCAACAGGGGTTTGAAGACCGATAGGATCCTGAATTGCCCTGAATACCTCCTCAACCTTTCTTACAGGTACACCGAGCTTCTTTGCAATCTCGTCATTGGTTGGTTCTCTTCCAAGCTCCTGAGTTAGCTCTCTTGATGCCTTGGTAACACGGTTGTAAAACTCCATCATATGAACAGGCACACGAATGGTCTTTGTCTGGTCAATCAGGGCCCTTGTAATTGCCTGTCTTATCCACCATGTGGCATAGGTACTGAACTTGAAACCCTTCTCATATTTAAATTTATCAACTGCCTTCATAAGGCCTATATTCCCTTCCTGTATAAGGTCAAGAAGCGGTAATCCCCTTCCAACATAGTTCTTAGCAATATTTACCACAAGCCTCAGGTTTCTTGTAATAAGCTCATTCTTTGCAGTCTCAGCGAGCTCCTTTGCCTTTACATATCTGTCCCACATATTTTTAAGATCTTCAATCTTGACGCCGAGTTCCTGTTCAATTGCCCTGTATTCTGTCTGAATCTCCTTTGAGAGCTGTTCAAGTTTGGAGGCATTTGCCCCGGCCTTTTTCTTTTCGTTTATGGTCTTTTTAAGTTCCTTGAGCGAGCCATATTTATTGAGCCTTCTGTCTATGTCAGAAAGTTTCTCCATCAGGTCTTCAAATTTGAGCCTTGCCCTGTGAAGTGCCTCATCAGGCCGATCCTCAGGAGCTATAATGTCATCATCACCTTCTTCAGCCTCTCTTTCAAGGTCTGAAAGTATTTTTTTATAGAGGGGAAGACCTGTAATTATCTCTTTTATTATCTCCCTGCCTTCTTCATATTTTTTTGCAAGCTCTGTTTCCTCATCCTTTGTAAGAATAGTGATGTCACCCATGGAATGGAAATAAGCCTGAACAAGGTCCTCAGCCCTCTCATACTCTTCAATCTCCTCAGCCTCTTCTCTTATTACAGGTGCTGTCTCATAATCAACAACCTTCACACCCATGTCATGGAGAAGGTCCATGAGGTCTTCTATCTCATCAGGAGAAAAGTACTCTGAAGGCAGGGCATCATTTATCTCATCGTAGGTAATAACCCCACGTCTTTTGCTTCTCTCTATTATCTCTTCAAATATATCTTTTTCTCTCATCTTAGCATGTACTCCTTAAAAATAGATAAAAGGGGAATACCTGATTCCCCTTTATTTAAATTATATCACAGAAATCTTTAAAATCAAATTGACAACATGGTAAATGGTCAAGTCAAACGGGTTATTAGTACTGGTCGGCTCAACACCTTACGGTGCTTACACCTCCAGCCTATCAACCTGGTAGTCTTCCAGGACCCTTCAGGGAGACCTTATCTCGGGGTGGGCT
>JBDOIG010000068.1:0-1638 GCA_041082235.1 Thermodesulfovibrionales bacterium
ATGTGGAGATAATCCCTGACCTCAGCAGTATCCAGCTTGCCTTTTCAAGGATTAAAGAGCCCTGGGATGACGCCTTCTTGATGAGCCTTCATGGCGGGCCTTATCCTGAGAAGAGAAGACGCCTGCCTTACGAAATAACTGATATTCCTTTATTGCTTCAGAAGCACAACAAAATCGCTATACTTACGGATAAGGAGAATAATCCCACAATAATAGCAAAAAGTTTTTTGAAGTCTTCCGCACTTCCGCACTTCCGCACTTCTGAACTAAAGATATATGTCTGTGAAAGGCTCGGTTATCCTGACGAAAGAATCATAGAAGGCACACCAGAGGAAATAGCCAGGATGAGCTTTAATGAGCCAAATGTGGTAATAGTTATTAGAGCAGTAGAGCAGCAGACCAGCAGAGCCGTAGAGAAGACTGAAGCAGAGATAAGATTCGGACTAACAGAAAATGATATCTCTCATTATCGCGGCCTCATAACAAAAGACGAGGTAAGGGCCATAGTGATACATAAATTAAGGCTTCCTCAAAGAGGTATATTCTGGGACATTGGTGCTGGTTCAGGCTCTGTATCAATAGAGGTTGCAAGAATCTTCCCTGAGCTCAGGATATTTGCAATTGAAAGAGATGAGGAGCAGATCAAACACATAGAGGAAAACATTGAGCGATACGGTGCAGCTAATGTAGAAATTATAAAGGGTGAGGCGCCAGATGTCCTTCCCGATCTGCCTTCTCCGGACAGGATATTTATAGGGGGTAATGGTGGAAGGCTCAAGGAGATAATGGAGTTTATCAACAATCTCAGATGGGCAGGCATTGTGGTGATAAATGCCACAACCCTTGAGACATTTGAGACCTCATTTAAGCTACTGACAGAGGCAAATTATACAGTGGATGCAGTGCAGGTTCAGATATCAAAACTCAAGCCCCTTGGAGATAAACACCATCTTTCAGCACAGAATCCTGTTTTTATAATTACAGGCCTCAGAAAATAGGGAGAAGCCCTATTTTCTATACTTAAAATAAGGGAGAATCGCGCACGCAAATTACTTCTTTATTACTTTCTCAATTTTCTTTAATTCTTTATTTTGCTGCTTTAAAAGCTTTTTAACAATACGATTAATCTCCTCAGCACGTGGCACTTTGCCTTTAACACGATTGCCGGGCAACTTAATTAAATGTGTAATAAGCGTTTCAATATCTTTTAGATAGTCAATTTGTTTAATTATGAAAATCCTAAAGTAATCCCACTTGCCTGCATGACGGTCTTTCAAATGCCGATTGATACGCTTATATAAATTTTTTGTCAATCCGATATAATACAGACGTTTTTTTCGATAAAGAGCATAAATTCCAGAATAACCCTTCATTATTTCTTTGAGACGTTTTTTGAACACAGGATTATCAAGAATTTCACTAGGTAACCATCCTGACATGCCCTTGATTAGGACGCCCTTTGTTGTCTTTTTAGTTTTTTTCATTGATCTCCTTTTTCATCTTTTTTATTTTTCTCATTAATTCTTCAATAATATCTCCCATTAATGATTGCCGGATGGGTTCGGATATATACTCCAGAATCAAGATGAGATCCCTCGCACTTCGGTATTCCATATCCTGAGACTTTTTATCACTTAT
>JBDOIG010000070.1:0-1226 GCA_041082235.1 Thermodesulfovibrionales bacterium
AGTATCACATCAGGGTCAGGCATAAATCCTTCCTTTAAGTATGTTTTGTTCTTGTTGCCTTCTTATTTGCTTAAGGTCATCATATTCCTTTACCGTTTTCAAAAAGAACTCACTGTATATTCTATCATTCACCTTCTTTAGCAATACCCCTTTCTTCAATATCTGCATCCTTATGATAGGAGAGGCGTTATTAAGGCTGACAATATCCACCTGTAGACCTGTGAGTTTGTAAATCTCATCTTCAATCTGCGATAAGAGACCGAAATCAGGGGATATGTTAAAAGATATGGCAATATCTATATCGCTCCCAGGTGAGAGACTGCCATTGACGAAAGAGCCAAAGATGAAGGCAATGGCTATCTCCTCCCTACATTCAAACAATCCCTTTAAATCATTTATAATCTTTTTAACATCCATGAGATATTTTAACATACATTATAATTACCTCATTCCTCCAGCCCATACCTCTTCAGCTTCCTCCATAATGACACCCTGTCTATCCCCAATATCTGAGCCGCTAAAGTCTTATTACCACCAACCTCTTTAAGAACCCACTTTATATAGGCCTCCTCCTGTTCCTCAAGTGACGGAATCCTACCCTCTTTTTTTCTGAATGTCCTTATGCTCAACTGTCTCAGGTCTTCTGGTAAATGACCAACCTCTATTTTATAAGAGTTTGTGAGGGCGACGCCTCTTTCAATGATATTCTCAAGCTCTCTCACATTTCCAGGAAAATCATAATTCATTAAAAGTGCCATTACATCTTCTGTTATCTCGGTAACATCCTTTTTCATGAGTGTTGAGTATTTCTTCAAAAAATAATAACTCAGCAGGGGTATATCATCCCTTCTCTCTGAAAGGGGTGGAATGCGTATGGAGACCACATTCAGCCTGTAATAGAGGTCCTGCCTGAACCGACCACTCTTTATCGCATCCTGTATGTCTCGGTTGGTTGCTGCTATGAATCTCGCATCAACCTTAACTGGCTCTGTTCCACCTACACGGAGGAGTTCCCTTTCTTGAATAACCCTGAGAAGATTTACCTGCATGCTCGGTGGCATCTCTGTTATCTCATCGAGGAAGAGTGTGCCACCTGATGCTATCTCCACCAGCCCTTTTTTCATTTCTGTAGCACCTGTGAAGGCGCCTTTTTCATGTCCAAAGAGTTCATTAGCAAGGAGTTCCTCTGTAAAGGCACCGCAATTAACCGCAAAGAAAGGTCTATC
>JBDOIG010000084.1:0-14263 GCA_041082235.1 Thermodesulfovibrionales bacterium
AGGGCACTCCTCTTTGATGCAGGTGATCTCCACAGGCTCAGCCAGACAGAGCTTTATAAGGTCTCTGACCTTTTTGTTACTCATATGCATATTGACCATTTTATTGGATTTGATACCCTCCTCAGGGCAATCCTGAGGAGGCCTGCTCCCCTGAGGGTATATGGTCCTGAAGGGATAGTGGATACTATTGATGGAAAGCTCAGGGGATATACATGGAACCTTATAAGGTCCTATCCACTGAAGATAGAGGTCTTTGAGATTGTTAATGACCAGATAAGACATTGGAGCTTCTATGCTGAGAACGAATTAAAGCCAGTTCAGAGAGGATGCAATCACTTTGATGGGTATGTCCTTAAAGAGCCCTTTTTCTCTGTTAAGGCATTAAGTATCTCTCATGGAATCGCTGCGCTTGCCTACAGAATAGATGAAGAGATACATATAAATATTGATAAGGCAAAACTGGTAGAAAGGGATATAGAGACAGGTCCATGGCTCAGTGAGTTCAAGGAGGCTCTTGTGTCTCTCTATAGAACGGTTTTACAGCGCGGGCGAACTGAGAGGCAATTCCCCCACGAGCCCCCGATGTCTTGGGTTCCTGAGGATCTGACACGTCAAACCTTCAGGGCTGGTAATAAGACCATATCCTTTAAGGAGGTAGAGGATGTGGCAATAATCACAGAAGGCCAGAAGATATCCTATGTAATGGATGTATCAATTGCAAATGAGAATATAGAAAAGATAGTGGACTTTGTGAGGGGTTCAGACTATCTTTACTGTGAGGCATTCTTTCTTGAAAGAGACCTTGAGCTTGCCAGTGAGAGGAATCACCTTACAGCAAGGCTTGCTGGTTTGATTGCAAGGAGGGCTGGTGTGAGGAATCTTATCCCCATGCATTTTTCCCTTAGATATAAAGAACAGCCGGAGGTAGTTATAGAAGAGGCAATGAGGTTCTTCTCAGGAAAAGAGCAAAAACAATAGGCCTGTAACAGCAGTCCCAAGGATTGCACCAGCTATTACTTCCTTTGGAGTATGGGCATGCACTGCTACCCTGCTCTGTGATATAGCTATTGCAAGCACGAGTGTCAATAATGAGGCAAGGAGATTCTTTACTGTTAATGTTATGGAAAGCCATATACTGAAGGCAACTGCCGCATGTCCTGAGGGAAAACCTCCCCTTAATGGTGTCCCTTTGCCTGTGTAGGCCTTAAGGATTATCACAAGGATAAGGACTATTACAATAGAAATAATGGCTATCTCTTCCTTTGAATGTCCAGGGATAAATAATTCCTCTGAGAAAAATCTCTTCAGATAGGGAAACAGTATCACATAACCAACAAGCACAGCTCCAGAGGCAGTTATAAGCACAGCTCCAGCAGCCATGTCCTTAACTATCCTTGCAAATTCAGACCTCTCTGGAGAGAGTCTATCAATTATGTTTTCTATCACGGTATTAAGCATCTCAGCAAGGATCACGAGCATGGCACAGATAGAAAGGGTAATAAACTCAAGCCTTGTAACACCAAGGCTGTAACCGAGCAGAAGCACTGCTGCTGCTGAGAGGAAATGATACCTCACATGACGCTGGGTCTTTGCTGCATGGAGGATTCCCTCTATTGCATTATTTGCACTTTCTATCCAGTTTCTTAAGGGCATTGAGTAAGCTCTTCTCCTTTTTTCTCATTATCCCTGCAGCCCTCTCATTTCTCTCATGGTCATAGCCAAGGAGATGTAATAATCCGTGGACAAGCATTAATCGCAGTTCATCTTTAAAGGATATATTATTTTCAACGGCCTGCCTTTTGATCTGGTCTAAATTCAGGACTATGTCACCTAAAATATAAGGCTGAAGCCCGGAGGCTGAAGGCTTAAAGCCTTCTGATTGTGGAAAGGACAGGACATCAGTTGTTTTATCAATACCTCTGTAACGCCTGTTAAGAGCCCTCATCCTCTGATTTCCGACAAGATAAAGACTTATCTCCACATCATCAAGCCTGAGGAGGTCAAGCAGGCTTGAGAGATCCCTTCTCAATAACCGGAGACTGGCTCTTTTCCTGAGGGCCTTTCTTATCAATATCTTCTTCATCAAATCTAAAACCTGGATAGTTTATCCTTTTATGGAAGATACCTGTCAATGTATGGATAAAACTATTCTTTATCTCCTTGATCTCCTTGAAGGTGAAATCACATTCATCAAGCTGGCCTTCCATTATAATCCTGCCTATTACTCTTTCAACAAGTGAAGAGATTCTCGAAGGTGATGGATCTGTAAGGACCCTTGATGATGCCTCAACCGCATCAGCCATCATGATCAGGGCAGCCTCCTTGGTCTTTGGTTTCGGACCTGGATATCTATAATCTTCCTCCTTAACCTCTTCACCTGAGGCCTTTGCCTTTTCATAAAAATATGTTATAAGGGAATCTCCATGATGCTGCCTGATAACATCTATAACTGTCTCTGGAAGTTTGTACTGCCGTGCAAGTTCTGCACCTTCCTTTGCATGGGCTATCAGTACGAGGCTGCTCATACGAGGTGTTATATTCTCATGCCTGCTCTCACCGATCTGATTTTCCACGAAATAATGGGGCATCTTTATCTTGCCGATGTCATGATAATAGGCACCCACCCTTGCAAGAAGCTTATTGATCCTTAGGGTCTCTGAGGCTGCCTCCACCAGATTTGCAACTATGACGCTGTGATGATATGTCCCTGGTGCATTTGTCATGAGTGCCTTCATAAGCGGATGGTCAACATCAAGAAGCTCAACAAGGGATATATCTGATGTAATATTAAAAAGATATTCAAAGACCGGGAGCATCAAAAATACAAAGGCAGACACAACAAATCCTGACATGAAGGAAAAGCCCAGGACATAAACAGAGGGTATATTAAATATCGCTGCCTTTGAAAGTAAAAATGAGGCGGCAACAATAAAGTTCACAGCACCGACTATAAATCCTGCCTTCAGTATTGAGGACCTTCTCTTTGAATTAAGGATGCTGAAGGAGGCAACAAGACTTCCTATAAAAAAATATATTGAAAAAGAAGGGTCTTCAATCCATAGACCTGAAAGCAAACTTATAATAAAGGAAAAAACAATGGCAGTATGAAAATCAAAAAGCAGTGTGGCAAGCATTGCGCCTGCCGGGATTGGAAGAAGATATGTATGTGCATCCTTATAAGTAACAGTAAGACCTTTTGCCATAGCCATAAAAAGGTATTCTGAGAACCTTGATATCAGCAGAGTGATGAGCAAAAGACAGGCAAGGGCAAGCATGATTCGCTCATTTTCTATATAAGAGGGCTTATATCTCAATATATCACGGTAAAAGATATAAAGAAGAAAGATGCTTATAAGGGTATAACCTCCAAATAAGAAAACTCCATTCCCGGTATATATGAGAAGGCTTACAAGAATAGCAGTTCCTGTTAGAGCAATAAGGTTTTTTTTGGTTATAAGCAGGAGTTTTATTTCAGGAGGTCTGGTATTTTTCAGTCCGTTCGTATCTTTCATAAGCCCTTATAATTTCTTGAACAAGTCTGTGCCTGACCACATCTTTTTCTGTGAAGTAAATGAATTTAATACCTTCAATCCCTTTGAGAATCCTTTCGGCCTCAACAAGTCCTGATACCTTTCCTGTTGGAAGGTCTATTTGTGTAATATCACCTGTTATTACAGTCTTTGAGTTAAAGCCAAGCCTTGTGAGGTACATCTTCATCTGCTCTGAGGTTGTGTTCTGCGCCTCATCAAGGATTATAAAGGAGTCATTAAGGGTTCTGCCCCTCATAAAGGCAAGAGGTGCAATCTCTATAACTCCTCTTTCAAGATACTTTGCCACCTTTTCAGGTTCCATCATATCAAAGAGTGCATCATAAAGTGGCCTTAGATAAGGACTCACCTTTTCCTCAATATCACCAGGAAGAAATCCTAATTTCTCACCTGCCTCTACAGCAGGTCTTGCAAGCACTATCCTTGTGACCTGTTTTTTCAAAAAGGCATTCACTGCCATCGCCATTGCAAGATAGGTCTTTCCCGTTCCAGCAGGTCCTATACCAATAACAATATCATAGTTCTTTATGGCCTCAATATATTCCCTTTGAGTCTCTGTCTTCGGGACAATAAATCTCTTCTTGGAGGAGACAGGGACATTGCTCATAAAGAGGTTCTTAAGGGATGGCTCTCCTTCAGAGGTCTCTATGGCGTAGCGAATATCTTCAGGTTTTATAGAATAACCTTCTGAACTTATCTCTTTAAGCTCTTCTATAATCTTTCTTGCCTTATGACACGATTCTTCTTCCCCCTTGATTATTATCTTATTGCCCCTCGCGCTGATAATTACATCAAGGGTATCCTCTATTGCCTGTATGTTCTTACCAAAGACTGAATGAAGATATTCATAATCTTCATCAGTCTTCAATTCAAATTCTAAGGTAACCGTCTTATTAACCTCACTTTTTAATAATTATAGAGTCAATTCCATAAAGTTTCTTGATCCTTGTCTGTGCAAGAAGTGCCTCTTTCCTTGTCTTAAAGGCTCCCACATAGACCCGGTAAACAGAAGAACCATCTTTTTTTATTATAACATCATAAGGTGAGGAGTTAACAGCGGTCTCCTTCTTAAGATTTTCCCTGAGTTTTGTAGCCCTTGATTCCTCCCTGAATGCACCTACCTGTAGATAATAGGCATCTTTTTTGAAGAACCCCTCTTTTGACGGCTGAGTGCTCTGGGGCTGTTCTTTCTTTGTCTGCTGAAGGGCTGGCTGCGGAGCAGATTTTTCTGCCGCAGGGCCTGAAGGACTTTTCTCCTCAATAGGTGGGGTTACCAAAAAATCTGACGATCTTTTGGGGTACGGAGAGGCCTTTCCTGATTCCTTTTCTTCGTTAGCTAACTGTCTTTCTTCTACAGCAGGTGGAGCAACAGTTGATTGCGAAGCAGATTGAGGCCCTGAAATCTCTTGCCTCTCACCGGAAGGTCCTGTCTTTGGAGCTGAATAACGACCCACAAAATAACCAAATGTAAAACTTATGGTAGTCACAAGGACAATTATGCCTATGACAACCGATCTGTTGAGGACTATGAGTGAGCCTTCTCTTTCTTTCATATTATTAACATAGCATCACCATAGGAAAAAAATCTATATCCCATGGTAATTGCCTCCTTATAAGCCCTCCTTAAATTATCAGCACCTGCAAGGGCTGATGTGAGGATAAGGGGTGTTGACCTCGGAAGATGGAAGTTGGTAATAAGGCCATCTATTACTTTAAATTCATAGCCAGGATAAATAAATATATCTGTAGAGCCCTTTAAGATTCCATTGCATGAAAGCTCTCTATATCTTCCTGAGGCATAACCTTCAAGTGCCCTTGTGGTTGTCGTGCCGGTGGATATAACCCTTCTACCTCTTGCCTTAACCTGCCTTATCTCTTCAAAGAGTGAGGATGGTATCTCAAATATCTCCTCTTCCATTTTATGCTCCCTTATAGTCTCTGTCCTCACAGGCCTGAATGTGCCAGGCCCCACATGAAGCGTGATCTTCCTTATAAGGATACCTTTCCTCTGGAGGCCATCAAGTATCTCCTCTGTAAAATGTAATCCTGCTGTTGGTGCTGCTATGGAGCCAGGTACCTCTGCATATGTGGTCTGATACCATTCTTTATCCTCAGGCAATGGCCTTCTCTTGATGTAAGGTGGAAGTGGCATCTGACCTTTATTCCAGAGTATCTCATTTAAGTCACCACTGTATATAAGCCTTGCCCTGCCACCACCAAGAAGCTCTATCCTGAGCTCCTCTGAAACAGTAATGATACCCTTATAATCATGCCTTGTAAGTATTAGCCAGCATCCATCCTCAAGGGGTCTCACAAGCAAAAGCTCTATCCTTCCACCTGTTGGTTTTCTTCCCTCAAGTCTCACAGGAAGGACCTTTGTATTATTGAGGACAAGCATATCACCCGGGTTAATGAACTCCCCTATTTCAGAAAATTTACTGTGAAGGATAGTACCATCCCTTTTTAGTACAAGAAGCCTGGATAGACCTCTTTTTTCAAGTGGCCTTTGAGCTATAAGACCTGAAGGAAGTTCAAAATCAAACTCCCTAAGGGTCATCTTAACCTTCTAATCTTCACACCAGGATAAAAGTAATAAAGGATCTCCCTGTAATTCTTTCCTTCCATAACCATATCAAGACTGCTCCACTGGGAAAGGCCCACTCCATGGCCATAACCACTTCCTGAAAATATTATATAATCACCCTCCTTTTTAAGTTCAAATCCCGTGCTTGGCAGCACCTGCCATCCAAGAAGTCTCCTCAGGTCAGTTGCCTTTATTTTTTTTAATCCTGAAGAGGTCTTGATACCCAGCTCCTTAGCCCTACCTGTAGAGGTCCTGCTCAGGATAATTATATCGGTTATCCCATAGATACCTGTTGCCCTTTCTATATCCTTTATTAAAATACTCCTCTGCCAGGACTCATAGGGTGAGAGTCTTGCTGTCACCTTAACAGGTCTGATATAAGGATATTTTTCCCCGAAGACCTCTTCTGGTTCTTCTGTAAATTGAGAGGAGGTAGAATGGTAAAGTGCCTCTATGGGTTCTCCATCAAAGATGAGTATCTCATCCTTTGTCTCCTCCACTGCCTGAACTATCCTCTCATCATAGGGTCCATTTTTAAATACCTGATGTAATACCGAAGTGGTAAGATGAAAAGGTAGACCTGCCCTTTTCCTCATATGATAAACTGCATAAGTCCTGGCAATCACTGCCTGGACCTTATAGGCCTCAACTGGCCAGTCCTTACCTGATTCAGCAGCAACAACCCCTTTCACATATTCCTCAAGGGGAATCTCATTAATAAGATATATCTCATCGCTTTCTTTCCATACCTCTGAAGCGCCCCTAAATTCTGCTCCATTTATAAGCAGGGAACCCTCAAGCCTCCCAACATACTGAAGATTACGGGGTGTTTTCTCTGCATCTTCAAGAAGGAGAATCCTTACTGAAGGGCCTTCAATAGAATGAACAGAGGCACAGGAAAGAAAGAAAAAGATAAGGATTAAAGTAAGGTTGAGCTGTTTTTTATCCATCCCTATTTCAATCTTCCAATTATATAAAGTATCAGACTCAAAATAAGGCTGAGCACAAGGCCAGTCATCAAGGGAAAGTAAAAGGTAAAATTCTTTTTTCTGATAATAATATCACCAGGAAGCCTTCCTATATAAGGGAGCTTCTCGGAAAACAATAGCAAAAGGCCCAAACCCATAAGTATAAGGCCTGCTAAAATGATAAACTTACCAATATCACCAAGTCCATTCATAATTAAGCAGGTAAGTTTAAGGGCTCAGAAGTCTTCACTTTTTTATTTTATCCTTTTGCTGAGCCTCTCGCTCAAGCTTTGAAAATATACACCCGCAGTACTTCTGCCTGTAAAGCCCCATTTCCCTTGAGACATTCAGGGCCTCTCTGTAGCCCGGTCTGAAGTCCTCAAAAAAGAATTCAATATTATACTTATCAGACAGTTCTTTTCCTGTCCTGACAATGAGGTCAAAGCCCTGATAGGGACTCACAAGAAGGGTTGTGCTGAAGGCATCAAACCCGTTGTCCTTTGCGGTCTTCGCAACCTCTTCAAGTCTTAGTCTATAACAGTACTCACACCTCTTGACATAAGGAGCTATCTCTAAAACAGAAAGGAGGTTTGAAGAAGATAAGCCATCGGGCTTGAGGTGTTCAGAGATATCCTTCACTGTTGGATTATCACCCTCCAGCTCTTTCATGCAATGACACAGCATCTTTTTTAAAAAAGGCCCTGCCTCATATATATCATTATACATAACAGGAAATCTCCATTCTTCAGAAAGTCTTTTCAGTGAACTGAGTCTCAGTTTATATTCCTCAAAGGGATGTATGTTTGGATTAAACCATAAGCCTGTAAGGTCTATGCCGCGGCTCCTTAATCTCTGAACAGGATATATTGAACAATTGGCACAGCATGTATGTATAAGAAGTCTCATATGCCAAAAAGGCCTCCTGTCTTTGTAAGTCCAAGATGCTCATAGGCCTGTCTTGTGGCAAGCCTTCCCCTGGGCGTCCTCTCAATAAGACCTTCCTGCATGAGAAATGGCTCATAGACATCCTCTATGGTATCCTTCTCTTCCCTTAAAGAAGCAGAAAGACTTTCTATCCCCACAGGACCTCCACCGAATTTTTCTATTATGACCCTCAGCAGTTTTCTATCCATCTCATCAAGTCCCTTCTCATCAACATCAAGGGCATTTAATCCATACCTTGCAATCTCAAGGTTAATCTTGCCATCGCCCTTAACCTCTGCAAAGTCCCTTATCCTCCTGAGTAATCTATTGGCAATCCTCGGTGTGCCTCTTGAGCGCCTTGCTATCTCAAGGGCTGCATCCTCTTTTATGGAGATATTCAGTATCCTTGCAGACCTGAGAACTATGGTTGCAAGCTCCTCTGGTTTATAAAATTCAAGCCTCATTAAGATACCGAATCTGTCTCTTAAGGGAGAGGTGAGGAGACCTGTCCTTGTTGTTGCACCAATAAGTGTAAATCTTGGAAGATTCAATTTGAGAGTTCTTGCGCTTGGACCCTGACCTATTATAATGTCAAGCTGGAAGTCCTCCATTGCTGGATAGAGGATCTCTTCAACAATCCTTGGAAGTCTGTGTATCTCATCAATGAAAAGCACATCCCTGTCTGAAAGATTGGTGAGTATTGCTGCAAGGTCTCCTGGCCTTTCAAGGACAGGGCCTGAGGTGGTCTTTATGTTCACACCGAGTTCATTGGCGATTATGTTTGCCAGCGTGGTCTTACCCAGACCGGGTGGACCTGAAAAGAGTATATGGTCTAGGGACTCCTGCCTCTGGGTGGCTGCCTTAATAAATACGAAAAGATTCTCTTTGAGCCTCTCCTGGCCAATAAACTCACTGAGTGTCCTCGGCCTGAGGGTTATCTCAAACTGTATATCCCCCTCTTTTTTTAAAGGTGTTATCTCCCGCTCAATATCCTTTGTTTTCATTTTACTAATCCCGGCCTGTAAGGAGCTTCAAGGCCTCTTTTATTATATCTTCGAAGCTGGCAAACCCTTTTTTCTGAATCTTCTCTATTGCCTCTTTTGCCTCGGTCTTCTGATAACCGAGGTTTACTAATGCAGAGATGGCATCATCATAGAGGTTATCCTCTTTCTTCATTTTATCAGGAAGCTTATCCCTGAGTTCAAGGATCAGCCTCTGAGCAGTCTTTTTACCGAGGCCCGGTATCCTGATAATTCTTCTTATGTCCTCATCCTCTATCGCCTTTCTTAACGCCTCCGGCTCAAGATATGAGATAATATTGAGCGCAGTCTTTGGACCTATACCATTTACATTGAGAAGTGTGGAAAAGATATCCTTTTCTTCCTCTGTAAGGAAACCATAAAGTTGAAGGCTATCTTCCTTCAAGACTGTATGGGTATAAAGAAAAATCTCCTGGTCTATTGTCTTGAGTTTCTCAAAGGTGCTCAGCGGGACATGAACATTGTAGCCGACACCTGCCACATCCACAATTATAATATCGGGTGACTTTTTCAGCAGTCTGCCCCTGAGTGCCCCTATCATCTTCTCCTCAAGGAAAAGGTAATTCCTGACCTCTGATTTTCAATCTTCGACCCCTGAATCCTGAGTTCTGAATTGTGTCTGTGGGCATGGCATATGCATAGCGCAAGGGCATCTGAACTATCATAAGGTGGTCTTCTATTAAGGGACAGCAGAAACTTCACCATCTCGCTCACCTGATTTTTTTCTGCCCTTCCATAACCAACTATAGCCTTCTTTACCTCAAGTGTTGAGTATTCATAAAGAGGAATATCATGATTTGCAATAACAAGAAGCGCAATCCCCCTTGAATAACCAAGACCAAGGGTTGCCTTTATACCTTTTGCAAAAAAAATTTTTTCTATTACTGCCACATCTGGCTTATATTGTCTGATTATCTCTTCAAGACCATTGTATATGAACTTCAGACGATCCTTAAGGGGTTTTGAATTAGAAACCTTCAGGACACCTGAGCTAATATATTCATAGTCTCCATTTTCTTCTCTTATAATCCCGTATCCAAAATTAACTGTTCCCGGGTCAATCCCGAGGATTGTCAGAGACCCCTCCATAGAACTATCTCTTTCTCGGTGTCTCAAAGAGTATCTCCTCCACCATCTGGCAGAGGATATGACCGAGGGTTATATGGGTCTCCTGAATCCTTGGGGTATCATCAGAAGGAACAACAAAGGCATAATTGACCTTAGAGGCGAGCTTTACACCCTTTATACCTGTAAAGGCTACTGTCTTGAGTTTTCTCTTCTTTGCCACATCAACTGCTTTAAGCACATTTGGTGAATTTCCGCTCGTGCTTATAGCAATCACAATATCGCCTTCATCTGAAAGGGATTTAAGCTGTCTTGCAAAGACCTCACTGTAGTCGTAGTCATTGGCAATAGATGTAATAACAGCCATATCAGTATTCAGTGCCATGGCAGGGAGTCCAGGCCTTTCACGCTTAAACCTGTTAACAAACTCGGCAGCTATGTGGGAGGCATCAGTGGCACTGCCACCATTTCCAAAGAGAATAAGCTTCTTCCCCTCATCAAAGGCATTTGCAATAACCTTTGAGACCTCAATAATCTTATCAATATTGTCCCTGAAGAAGCCCTCTTTAACTGCAATACTATCCTGATAGGCCTTTATTATCTTATCTCTCATTAAAAAAATGATACTCAATAAGATATAAATATGTCAACTTCAACAACTCGCCATTAAAAAGGGCAGTCTGCATCTTAGAATAATATTTTTGCTCAGATTTCTTAAATGAAACAATGGTCATTTCGTTTGATTAGATTTTTGAGCAAGCAATTCCTTTTCTTGACTATCCTACCTTTAGTTTTTATATTATAGATAATGTTGAAGAAACTTAAAAGAAAATTTCAGGTCAACAAGTACCGCAATTTACCAATAGAAGTGGATTTTGGATGGCAAGGCATGCCTTTTCAATCAGCGAGACAGGGCAAGTTAGAAGGAGGGATGGAGCAATATGGCAAGATTAGCTATCTTAATGTGGATAATTATATTCTTTGTCTGCGTTCTCACATCTGGGTATGCAGAAGATAAAGTAGAGATATCCTTTGAAGGAGGCTTAGATAAAAACAGCGTTCCTCAGGGATGGAAACTTAAAGAGAAAACAGGAGAGGCAGAATTTAAAATTCTAACAGAAAATGGCGAAACAATTGCATATTTCAGGAGTGTTTCCGCCTCTTTTTCTCTTGAGAAAAATCTAAGTATTGATCCAAAACGATATCCCTATATTTCATGGAAGTGGAAAGTCCTCAGCCTTCCATCAGGTGGAGATGTGAGGCTGAAAGGTAAAAATGACCAGGCCGCACAGCTATTGATTGCCTTCAAGGGAAGGAAAATAATAAGTTACATCTGGGATACCGGAGCTCCTGAAGGTTCTATTTCTGATGAATCCATCGGGTGGCCAATTAATCTAAAAATAAAGGTCATCACAGTAAAATCTGGAACCTCTGACCTCAATAAATGGGTTTCCTTTAAAAGGAACATTGTTGGAGATTATAAAAAACTATTCCAAGAAGATCCACCTGTAATTGAGGGAGTAAGGATCCAGATAAACTCTCAGCATACAGGATCGGTAGCAGAGACCCTCTTTGGGAAAATCGTATTATCCTCTGAATAATTGGAAATCCGAATGGAACCAACTGACCAATCACCTCAGCGATGTTTACAACCACTGATAATGAAACTTTATTATCTGGTAATAAAGGGAATAGATAAATAAATATAGGGATGAATTCAGTCTTAATCATCAATGGTGCTACCAGAATAAACGGCAATACTGACATATTGGTTGAGAGAATTATTGCTGGCGCCAATCATACAGGTCTAAATCCTGCACTTGTTGAGCTCCGACACAAGCGTATCTCTGATTGTATAGGTTGTTATCAGTGCCTTAAAGAATCTAAATGCTCCTTCCATGACGATATGACAGAAATTCGTGATCGCATGAATAAAGCAGAACTGCTCATTCTTGCATCACCTCTTTACTGGTGCGGGGTAACTGGACTGATGAAAACTTTTATTGACAGGCTTTTCTTTTATTATCATGCGCAAAACAGGCGGTTGATTTTGGGAAAAAGGCGATTATTGTAACCCCGATGAATCAGATGTGGATTTTGAATCTAAGGTATTAGTAGAATTTTATAAACGCCTTTTTGATTGTCTTGGAATTAAAATAATAAAAATGGTGTTTTTTAGTGGTATAATGGAGAAAGGTTCAGTAATGAAAAAAACAGAATATCTGGAACAAGCTTACGCTATTGGAATGAATTTAAAAGATTTATTAAAAGGAAATATATGAAAGTTTCCAGCTATCTCTACTTTCCATACGCCACAAATCTGCCTTGGAAATTGCAATGGATAACGATGTAATATTTGCTTATGAATATGACAGAAAAACTTTAACGCAAAGACACGGTATCTCTTGCGACTAATTGTTCTAAAAAATATGCTATAAAAGTGCTAAGGTGTGAGGATGAAGGAATTTCTTAAAGGGAATAAGTTAGGATTCCCGGAAAGCGGATATAGTAATCCTGCTGAATAGAAAGAAGAAGATATAGATGAGTATTACAATGAAAAGAAGAGAATTTATTAAATTAGCAGGCAGTGTAATTCTCACAACCTTTGCACCTTCCTGTTTAGAGGGAACGAGTAAAAAGCGAGTACTCAGGAATGAAGATAAACCAGGTTTTTATGTTAGATTTTATAAACCCTTTGAAGCTGTAGATATAGATAAGTGGAGGCTTGAAGTTGGCGGACTCTGCGAGAGACCTTCGATTTTTTCAATAAAGGATATCAGGAACCTTCCCTCAATTACCCAGGTTTCAAGACTTAAATGCGTAGAATGCTGGTCAGCAAGGGCGAGCTGGACAGGTTTCAGGCCACAGGTCCTTTTTGATCTTGTAAAACCTCTAAAGCAAGCAAGATATCTATATTTTTATTGTGCAGATGATTATTTTGAGTGTATCTCTCTTGAAGACCTCCTTAAACCAAGGGTGCTTTTTGTCCATTCAATGAATGGGAATACCTTACCTCCTGAACACGGGGCACCTTTGAGGTTGATAATCCCATTTAAATACGGATATAAAAATGTCAAGACCATAACAAGGCTGATCTTTACAGATAAGGATAAGAATGGTTACTGGTCTCAGTACGGATATTCTCCTGATGGTACAGTACAGCCAGGTTTTGACCATCTCCTTGATACAGGAGAAACAATTGAGATAAGAAAAGAAGGGGAAATTGAATTTTAAAGAATAAATTTTATCTTGATGCTGGCACTATCCTGTATATCCTGTCATCACCTGGTCTTGGCTTTCCTCTTCCATCCCTGTTATTGGTTAAAAAGTAAAGAAATCCATCGGGGCCCTGGACAATATCCCTTATTCTCCCATATCTATTCTCAAACCATCTCTCCATTTTTAAAATGCTGAAATTATCACCTACCTTTTTGAGCTTTATTCTGATTATACATTCACTTCTAAGGGTTGCTACAAAAAGGTCTCCTTTAAGATGAGATAATCTGTCACCTGTATAAAAGGTCATTCCGGAGGGAGGCGTGGTCTTTTCCCATAAGATTAAAGGGTCTAAGTAAGGTTTTTTCCGCTTGATACCTGTAACCTCAGGCCAGCCGTAATTTCCACCTTTCTTTATAACATTTATCTCATCATTCCCAAATCTTAAAAATTCTCCTGAAGGTCCGTGTTCAGAAGAAAAAAGTTCACCAGTCTCTGGATGCCAGGCGAGGCCCTGGGGATTTCTGTGGCCATAGGAATAAACAGGGGAATCTTTGAAGGGATTATCTGGTGGCACTGCACCTTTAGGAGTTATCCTGAGTATCTTTCCTGCCAGCGAGCTTAAATCCTGTGCAAGATCAGCATTAAAGATCTCTCCTGTTGTTATGTAGAGCATTTTATCGGGGCCAAAGGCAATCCTGCCGCCATTATGAAGTCTTCCACCAGGGATATTGTCTATTATTACCTTATCAAATATTCCATATGTTCCATAATCCTTAAACCTTATCACCCTGTTAAAGATAGAACCCCCTTTTTTATATGTATGCATGGCATAGATATAGGGTTTCTTGGGAAAATCAGGATGTGCAGCCAGGCCCATAAGCCCTCCCTCACCGATATGTAAAATATTATCAATAA
>JBDOIG010000111.1:0-14933 GCA_041082235.1 Thermodesulfovibrionales bacterium
GCAAGCTGGATTCTCATGGTCGCCCTTTCAAGGGCTGCTGTAGCACGAGCCACATCTACAGCCTCCATCTTCTTAAGTCTCTCCTCTGCACGCTCCTTTGCCTTTATTGCCCTTTCAAGGTCTATGTCTTCTGCACGCTCTGCGCTGTCTGCAGTGATAATAACCTTGTCATGAGTGACCTCAGCATAGCCACTGTTTATGAAGACATAATTTGTCTGGCCATCCTTTTTGTATGCAAGAATACCGATCTTCAAGGTTGTGAAAAATGGCATGTGCCCTGGAAGGACTCCGAATTCTCCCTCTGAGCCAGGTGCTGTTACCTCATCAACTTCATCTGAAAGCACCTGGCCATAAGGTGTGACTATGACAAGGCTGAGTTTTTCCATTAAACCTCTCTCCTCCAGCCAAGTTTCTTTGCCTTTTCTTCAACCTCTTCAATTGGTCCAACCATGTAGAATGCCTGCTCAGGATAGTCATCGTATTTTCCATCAAGTATTGCCTTGAATCCTTTGATGGTATCCTCTCTTTTTACATATTTGCCAGGTGTACCTGTAAAGGTCTCTGCCACATGGAAGGGCTGGCTCAGGAATCTCTGGAGTTTTCTTGCCCTTGCGACAACGAGTTTATCATCCTCTGAGAGTTCCTCCATTCCAAGTATCGCAATGATGTCCTGAAGTTCTTTGTATCTCTGAAGCACTGCCTGAACACCACGGGCAACCTTGTAATGCTCCTCTCCAAGAATTCTTGGGTCAAGTGCCCTTGATGTTGAATCAAGGGGATCAACAGCAGGGTATATTCCAAGCTCTGCAATCTGTCTTGAAAGGACAACTGTTCCATCAAGGTGTGTAAATGCTGTGGCAACTGCAGGGTCTGTAAGGTCATCAGCAGGGACATATATTGCCTGCATAGATGTAATAGAACCCTTATTGGTTGTGGTGATCCTCTCCTGCAGTATTCCCATCTCAACCGCAAGTGTTGGCTGGTAACCAACTGCAGAGGGCATCCTTCCAAGAAGTGCTGAGACCTCTGAACCAGCAAGTGTGTATCTGAATATGTTATCTATAAAGATAAGGACATCCTGTCCCTGGTCTCTGAAGTATTCTGCTACTGTTAGACCTGTAAGACCTACCCTTGCCCTAACACCAGGGGTCTCATTCATCTGGCCATAGACAAGGGCAACATTTGGAAGAACTCCTGAGTGCTTCATCTCAAGATAGAGGTCATTACCTTCACGCGTTCTTTCACCAACACCTGCAAAGACCGAGACTCCTCCATGCTTCATGGCAACATTGTGAATCATCTCCATTATGATAACTGTCTTTCCAACACCGGCACCTCCAAACATCCCCATCTTACCACCCTTAACAAAGGGGACAAGGAGGTCAAACACCTTAACACCTGTCTCAAAGACCTCTGTCTTTGCTACCTGCTCTACATACTCAGGTGCTGGCTTATGGATTGGCCAGCGCTCCTTCGCCTGTACAGGGCCTGCCTCATCCACAGCCTCACCAAGGACATTAATTATCCTTCCCAGGACCTCTTTGCCAACAGGTACTGTAATGGGAGCACCTGTATCTACAACCTTCATTCCACGAACAAGTCCATCAGTTGAACCCATGGCAAGGGCACGAACTTTATTCTCTCCGATATGGGCTACTGTCTCAAGGGTGAGGTCTATTGGAGGGATACCCCTTGCAGGGTCTCCTGGCTCCTGTATCTTCAAGGCGTTAAGTATCTCCGGCAGTTTTTGCTCAAATTCACAATCCACCACAACACCTATAACCTGAGAAATCCTTCCTGTATTCATAAAAAAACCTCCTTTATAAAAGATTCAAAGTTTAAAATTATCCCGCTGATTTTCTCAGTGCCTCAACACCACCAACTATGTCCATGAGTTCCTTTGTAATACCTTCCTGCCTTACCTTGTTGGCTATGAGTGTAACCCTCTGGACAAGGTCTTCGCAGTTCTTTGTAGCATTCTCCATTGCTGTCATCCTCGCTGCCTCTTCTGCAGCAGAGCTCTCAAGCAATGCCCTGAATATCTGTATCTCCACATATCTTGGAAGCAATCTCTCAAATACTGCCTCAACTGATGGCTCATATATAAACGAACCTGCAAGCTGAGAAACTCCCTTTTCTTCTTCCCTCTGGGTAACCACTCTTTCAGTTACCTCAGGACAGGCCTCTTCTTCAAGGCTTTCAAGGGGAAGAACCCTGAAGCATACAAGCCTCTGGGATATAAGGGATTTGAATTCATTAAATACTATCCTTACCTCATCAAAGCTTTCATTTATATAGGCATCTATGAGGTCTTTTGCTATGTCCTTTGCACTCTCATAGGAGACCTTTCCTGAAAGCCCTACCCAGCTTGCACGGGGCTTGAGTCCCCGTCTGTTAAAATAATCAAAGGCCTTTTTACCAACTGTGCTTATGCTCACCTCAAAGCCCTGTCTTTTGAGTTCTGAGACCTGCCTTGAGGCAAACCTCAATATATTTGCATTGAAGGCACCGCAGAGACCTTTGTCTGAAGTGATAACAAGGAGCTCAATGGTCTTTCTTGGTCTTACAACAAGTATGGGATGAATATCCCTTTCAACGGCCATTGAAAGGTCTGCAATTATCTCTCTGACCCTCTTTGCATAGGGTCTGAAATTGAGCATCCTGTCCTGCACCTTGCGGAGCTTGGCTGCAGCAACCATCTTCATCGCCTTTGTTATCTTCTGCGTGTTTCTGATTGCCTTTATTCTCTTCCTAAGGTCCCTGAGCGTTGCCATCTCTTACCTCTATGCCCTGAAGCTCTTTTTGAATGTTGTTATTGCATCAACAATCTTCTGCTTGAGGTCATCTGTGAGTTCTTTCTTCTCCTTTATCTCTTTTCTGAGGTCAGGTCTTTCTGCCTTTATGAATCTAAGGAATCCTTCTTCAAAGGCCTTGACCTGTTCCACTGGTATATCATCAAGATAGCCCTGAGTGCCAGCAAATATAACAAGTATCTGGTCCTCCACAGGCATTGGCTGGTACTGGTCCTGTTTGAGGAGTTCAACCATCCTCTTACCACGCTCTATCTGCAGGAGTGTTGCCTTGTCAAGGTCTGAGGCAAATTGTGCAAAGGCTGCCAGTTCTCTATACTGGGCAAGGTCAAGTCTCAACATTCCAGCAACCTGTTTCATTGCCTTTATCTGTGCTGCACCACCAACACGGCTGACTGAAAGCCCCACATTAACAGCAGGCCTTATGCCAGCATAGAAGAGCTCTGGCTCAAGGTATATCTGGCCATCTGTAATGGATATGACATTTGTTGGAATATATCCGGAGACATCACCTGCCTGAGTCTCAATAACAGGAAGTGCTGTAAGGGAGCCTCCACCGTACTTTTCAGAAAGTTTTGCTGCCCTCTCAAGTAGCCTTGAATGCAGATAGAAGACATCACCAGGATAAGCCTCTCTTCCGGGTGGACGCCTCAGCAGCAGTGAGAGCTGTCTGTAGGCAGCAGCCTGCTTGCTCAGGTCATCATAGCACACAAGGGCATGCCTTCCACTATCACGGAAGTATTCGCCCATTGCACATCCAGCATAGGGAGCAAGATACTGCATTGGTGCAGGATCAGAGGCTGTTGCAACAACCACTATGGTGTGGTCCATTGCTCCATATTCCTCAAGGGTCTTCACTGTCCTTACAACCGCAGACCTTCTCTGACCAACTGCCACATATATGCAAATAACATCTCCACCCTTCTGATTGATAATTGTATCTATGAGTATGGCTGTCTTTCCTGTCTGCCTGTCACCGATTATTAATTCCCTCTGACCCCTTCCTATAGGGATCATTGCATCTATTGCCTTTATGCCTGTCTGGAGTGGCTCTTTAACTGGCTGTCTTCTGATGATGCCTGGTGCTACCACATCAACGAGCCTTGATTCTGTTGCCTTTATTGGACCCTTTCCATCAATGGGCCTTCCAAGGGCATCCACAACCCTTCCAATGAGCGCCTCTCCAACAGGGACTGACATGATCTTTCCTGTCCTTTTAACCACATCACCTTCTTTTATTAATTTGTCATCACCAAATAGAACAGCACCAACAGCATCCTCTTCAAGGTTCAGGACCATGCCTATAACATCATTTGGAAATTCAAGGAGCTCAGACATCATGGCATTTTCAAGACCATAGATCCTTGCAACTCCATCACCCACATAGGTGACCACTCCTACCTCACTTACATCAATCCTTTTTTCAAAGCCTGCAATCTGTTTTTTCAGATATTCACTGATCTCTTCTGTCCTTATTTCTTTGACTTCCATATCATCACCCCTTTATAATTTCATTCTTTAAAAGATTTAATTGACCCCTTAAGCTCAGGTCATAGACTGTATTGTCAAACCTCACCACTATCCCGCCGAGGAGTCCAGGATCAACTGTCAGCTCCACTGTAATCTCTCGCTGGGTTACTTTTCTCAGGGCATTGGCGATTCTCTCCACCATTCCTCCATCCACAGGGATAGGACTGACAATGGTTGCCCTGAGAAGTCTCCTTCTTTCTGCATAGAATTTATTTAGAAATCTTACAAATACTGAAAGTGCTGTAAAAGCTCCTTCAGCAATAAGACCTTCAAGGACATTCCTCGTCTTCTCATTTAGACCAAGCCTCTCTGAAATATATCCCAGAAATCCCTTTTTCTCCTGTTCATTAAAGAGGGGATTGATAAAGAATCCCTTGAGTTTTTTGTCCTTTTCAATCAATGTTGAGAGTTTTTCAAGCCGGGATATTTCCTGAGGAAGGTCTTCAAGAGAAAGTATGCCTGAAAGGGCCTTTGCGTATCTCTTTGCAATCCTTTCACCCCTCATCTCTTACTCCCTTCTATCCTTTTTATAGAATCCTCAAGGAGTCTCCTTTTCTGCTCCTCTGTGAGTCCCTGAAGTTTTTTCTCTGCAAGTTCAATGGCTAAGAGTGCTGCCTCTTCCTTAAGCCTTTCAATTGCCTTTTTCTTCTCAAGATCTATGCCTGAGGTTGCCTCCTCAAGGATTCTTTTACTCATCCTTTTACCTTCTTCAATAATATTATCCCTCTCAATCTCTCCTGCCTTTCTGGCTGTGCTGAGAACCCTCTCTATCTCCGCATCCTTTTGAGCAAATCTATCCTCAACTTCCTTTAATGCCTTTTCTGCAAGCTCCCTTGCCTGCCTTGCCTCATCAAGGGCCTTCTGTATTGCCTCTGACCTTTGCCTTAAAAAGTTTCTGAAGGGCTTTCCGGCAAATATTACCAGTATGGCAACAAGGACAAGAAAATTAATTATCCTCCAGAACCAGTCTGAAAAGGTAGCATGATGCTCAGCCTCTTCTGCCCCAGCTGCAATACCAGTAATCACAAAAAGGAAAAATAAACCCAGAAGGAATATACCCCAATCTGAAGTCCTGTGGTTTCTGATATCTGAGTTCTGACTTCTGTCTTCTAACATCCTTCCTCCATTTAGACCCCTACAAGTTTATTTACAATCTCTTCTGAAATCTTTTCTATCTCTTCTCTTAATGCCTTTCGTGCCTGGTCGGTTGCAGAAGCAATTTCCTGCCTTGCCTTCATAAGTACCTCCTGAGCCTCCTTTTCAGCCTCCCTCAGAATCTCGGTCTGCTTGTCCTTTCCTTCCTGGGTATATCTGTCAATTATCTCCTTTGCCTTTCTGTTTGCCTCAAGGAGTTCCCTGTTAAGCTGGTTCATGAGGTCTTCTTTTCTGGCTGTGAGTTCCTTTGCCTTTTTAAGAGAGCCATCAATGCCTTCTTTTCTCTCTTCAAAAAGTCTTGTTAGCGGTTTAAAAAGGATTATATTGAGAATAAAAATGAGAAAAAGGAAGTTTGCAAGGAGGACAAAGAACCATTTGTTAAACTCAAGCATCCCTCACCTCTTTTGAGTTGGTCAATATAAAATAGTGCAAAAGGTTATCATACATGTAGATATTTGTCAAGACTCTGGCTATTAATTTTTTGAATTAGATTATAAGGATTTCTATTCCTTGCCATTCTTTTTATTCTTTATTTATACTTTTCATTATGTGGAGTATCAGGATGAGGGCCTCTTCCGGCAGGGTCCATGTATCAGGAGCAGAGACCCTATCAAAAGAGGAAAATCTGATTACTGTGGCAAGTTCCTTTATCCTGAGGGCATTATGTCACAAAAAAGGTGTCCCTACAGAGATTGTACTTACTATTGAAAAACTTAAAGAAAGCCCTTCCTCTGTTGTCCTACTTCCTGTAAAGACCCTTGATTGCCCTTCTACCGGGAAGGCAAAAATAATAATAAAAGAACTTTTAAAGAAAGAGGGTGTGAGTGACACTTCAATTAAAAAAGCCCTTTCAATTGTCTATTCATCCACGACCATGAGGGGAGCAAGTCTTGTAGATATAAAGACAGGTAGAAGACTTGAGCCTGATAAATCAAGAGGAGTAAGGGTTTCAAGACTGGGTATTGAGGAGGCCTCAGAGGAAAGGCTTTCAGAGATACTTGAAAAACTCGGGATAAACACCACGAGGGTAAAGGAGGCCCTCATACTTGCCTCCAAGGTGGTATCCTGCCCTGGCATTGTTGCTGAACTCTGTATCTCTGATGACCCTGACTATACTACAGGTTATGTGGCTTCAAAGGGACTTGGCTATCAGAGGATACCGAATATAAAAGAAAAGGGTTCAGGGGCAGGTGGTAGGGTATTCTTTGTAAAAAGTGGTAGCAATGTTAGACGAATTATAAGGTATCTTGAGAAGAAGCCTGTAATGGTTGAAGTGAGATGAAAAAGGTATTCATCATTGCAAACCCTGTTGCTGGAAGGTCTTCGGTAAAAAAGATTGAAAAGGCACTCTCTCTTCTTAAGACAATGGGTTATATGCCTGAATTACTATGGACAGAGGCAAAAGGAGATGGTATAAGGCTATCAAAGGAAATATTAAAGAATTACCCTCCCGAAACCCTCCATGCTATTATTGCAGCAGGTGGTGATGGGACATTTAATGAGGTTGCAAATGGCCTTACTGGCACAGACATGCCTATGTCTATCCTTCCAGTGGGAACAACAAATGTCCTTGCAAAAGAACTGGGGATTCCAGAGAATATAGAAAAGGCCCTTTCGCTTATCCAGAGAGAGCCATCAAGGATATTTCCTGCGAGGATAAAACTCGATGGTAAGGAGAGGTATTTTCTTCTTATGGCTGGAATAGGTTTTGATGGTGAGGCTGTCTATGGAGTGAATAAAAAACTCAAAAGACTCAGTGGAAAGCTTGCCTATATCATGAGCGGATTCAAGAATTTTTTATATTATGCTCCTGTGCCCATGATGATAAAGATAGACCAGACAGAGGTTTCAGGATATAATGCTGTAATATGCAAGTCAGCCTGTTATGGTGGTTACTTTAAGATGGCGCCTGATGCAAACCTGCGAGAACCCTCATTATATGCCGTGGTCTTCACAGAAAAAAATAGGCTCTCTCTATTAAGATATGTGGCTGGAGTTATAACAGCAAGGCATACAGTCTTCAGGGATGTGAAATACACAAAGGCATCAAGTGTGATTATTGAGCCAGAAAGGCATGTCCAGATAGATGGAGATTATCTCGGAAAAGGCAGGGTTGACATAAAGGCAGGTTATGAGGGGTTAAAGATATTCGTTCCTAATAATTCTTCTTAAGCTCAAGCAGTACGAGCTTTGCTATTCCCTTTAATGTCTCAAATACACCTGTCCCCTGGGTTGCTACCGCCTCAAAATATGGGACACCATTTGGATTCAACACCTTATTGAGCTCCTCAAGCGGCACCACATTGGGAAGGTCTCTTTTATTATATTGAATCACAAAGGGCAGCTTTTCAAGGTCATAACCCTGCTCGGAAAGGTTGATCTTCAGGTCTTCAAGGCTCTCTATATTTGCCTCCATCCTGTCTATCTGACTGTCTGCAACAAAGACAACTCCATCCACTCCTTTAAGTATTAATTTTCTGCTTGCTGCGTAGAAGACCTGCCCCGGAACCGTATAAAGATGGAATCTAACCCTGAATCCCTTAATATCTCCGAGGGCAAGGGGAAGAAAATCAAAAAAGAGGGTCCTCTCTGTCTCGGTGGCAAGTGATATGAGTTTGCCCTTCTGCTCTGGATTTGTCTTTTTATAAATGTACTGAAGATTGGTGGTCTTTCCGCAGAGACCGGGGCCATAATAGACAATCTTACAGTTTATCTCTCTGGAGGAATAGTTTATGAAGGACACTTAATCAATACCTCGCCAGTCAGGGTCCCCAGAAAATCGCAATATTTTTTGGGGCGCCAGTAATGAAGGTATAAGTCCTTTATTGGCCTGTTAAAGGTTTTAAATCCTTTTGGAAATTGGCAACCCTTAAAAAGGAATGTTTCTTCCCCTGGGAGATAAAGCCTACCTGAAGAGTTTATCAATATCCTCATCAGTAATCTCCGCAAAAGGTGACTCTTCTATCTTGCCTTCCTTTTTTGCACTCTCTGCCTTCTGGTGTATCTCATCAAATATCTTTGCAAGGACTTCAGAGGATTTTTTAACCCTGAGTCTTACAAGCCCGAGACTGGACCTCTGGTCAAAGACAACAACAAGTATCACCCTCTGACCGACAAGGGATATATGCACATTATCCTTCTCACCCTCATTATAGATAAGGGAAAACTCCTTCTCTCCGAGAAGCCTCGCCATACCTCCTGTGGCAGCAATGTTTCCAGCAGTAAGTGAGGCAAGGGATGTGGTGTCAACATTATGTGTCTCTCCTGCTATTGCTATTAACTGACCATTTTTATCAACAAGAAAGACGAGTTTTGCATTGGACTGCTGATAGAGCCTCTGGAGCTCCTCATCAATCTTTTTAAACTCATCTTCATACATCACAAGATTGATTGCAGCATTAGTCATTTAAGATCAATCCCCCTGCCTTCATATCTTTCACCCATTACTGTCCTGACTCCCTCAACAGTCTTTCCCACTCCCTGTCAATATCCTGCTGTATCTCTTTAAGGAACTGCTCATTTTCCTTTGAAAAAAGGTGTTTGAATCTTCCTTGTGGTTTGAAGAACTCCTCCACAGGTTTCTTCTCCTTTGGTTTATAGGTTAGGCTAACCTTATAACCATCTTCTATCTCATAGAGGGGCCAGTAACAGGTCTCAACAGCAAGCCTGCTCAGAAGTATGGCATCATCTGTCTGAGAACGCCATCCACGATTACACGGTGCAATGATATTAATAAACTTTGGGCCCTTTATCTCATGGGCCTTTCTTACCTTTTTCATAAGGTCAAGCCAGTGGCTGGGTGATGCCTGAGCGACATAGGGTATTCCATGGGCAGCCATTATCCTTGTGAGGTCTTTCCTTTTCTGTAATTTACCAGGTATCACAACACCAGCAGGACAGGTGGTGGTGTCTGCACCCTTTGGTGTTGCCCCTGAACGCTGAATTCCTGTATTCATATAAGCACCATTATCGTAGCATATATAAAGCATGTCATGCCATCTCTCCATAGCTCCTGAGAGGCTCTGAAGCCCTATATCATAGGTACCCCCATCACCACCAAAGGCAATGAATTTTATCTCCCTGTCAATCTTGCCCTGCTTTTTTAATGACCTGTACATGGTCTCCACACCACTTAAAGTTGCCGCTGCATTTTCAAAGGCATTATGAATCCAGGGTACCTTCCATGAGGTATATTCTGATATACATGTGGATACCTCAAGGCATCCTGTTGCATTTGCAATCACAACAGGATAGTCAGTTGCAAGAAGGACCATCTTTACAACAATAGGAGCACCACAACCAGAGCACATCCTGTGGCCTGGTGCAAGGAGCACCTCCTTCTTTGAAAGCTCTTTAAGGTTTAATGGTTTATCTATGGTTGCCATCTATTTTCCTCCCTCTATTGTCTCACGGTTATGTATTCTTTAATACTTTTTATCTTTCCAGTTGTTGCTATATCCTTGAGCTCAAAGAAGACCTTTTCTGCATCTTCTGGCATGAAGTCCCTTCCACCAAGGCCGTATATCTTATTTATGAGTACTGGCCTATCTTTATAAGGATATAGGCTTGAGGCTATCTCTGTAAAGAGGGGCCCGTAGGCTCCAAAGGAATCTGCCCTGTCAAGGACAGCCACTGCCTTAAGATGCCTGAGTGCCTGACCTACCTCTTCATAAGGGAATGGCCTGAAGAGCCTCGGTTTAAGAAGACCTGCCTTAATACCTCTGTTTCTCATATCATCAACCACATCCTTTGCTGTACCTGCTGCTGAATTGAGAATAATAACGGCAACCTCTGCATCCTCAAGCCTGTAGGCATCAAAAAGCCCGTAACGCCTTCCACTGAGCTTATAAAACTCCTCTGCCACCTGAAGGACAACAGGTTTTACCCTGTTCCATATTATCTCATGCTGGAGCATTTTATACTCCATATAGAGATCAGGAAGTATAAGAGGCCCATAGCTTACCGGATGCTCCACATCAAGGAGCGGATAAGCCGGTTTATATTCACCAACAAACCTCTTCACATCTTCATCTTCCAGATACTCCACCCTCTCTATTGAATGGCTTATTATAAACCCATCCATACACACCATCACTGGAAGCCTTACCTCAGGAGCCTCACCAATCCTGAAGGCCTGAATTGTATTGTCATAGGCCTCCTGTGCATTCTCTGACCAGAGCTGTATCCAGCCACTATCCCTTGCACCCATTGCATCAGAATGGTCACCATGAATATTAAGAGGAGCAGAAAGAGCCCTGTTTACAACTGGCATTATTATTGGAAGGTTCATACCTGCTGCAATAAATAGAATCTCCCACATAAGTGCAAGCCCCTGGGATGATGTGGCTGTTATAACC
This sequence comes from Thermodesulfovibrionales bacterium, assembly GCA_041082235.1. Classification (GTDB taxonomy): domain Bacteria; phylum Nitrospirota; class Thermodesulfovibrionia; order Thermodesulfovibrionales; family CALJEL01; genus CALJEL01. The sequence continues at coordinate 10,853 of JBDOIG010000111.1, forward strand.
CTGCCACCACCTGCAGAGGCACCCACACAGGCACTCATGGCAGAATGCTCACTCTCAACAAGTATGAGCTCTGTCTTGACCTTGCCATCTGAGACAAAGGCAGCAAATCTCTGCATCATATCAGTCTGGGGTGTTATGGGATAGGCAGCACAGACATCTGGTTCCACCTGTCTTAAGGCATTTGCAACTGCCTCATTTCCAGTAACAGCAACAACCTTTGCCATATTATTTGCCCTCCTCTTCCATGACTATTGCCTTCTGTCCCTTTTTCCCGGGGCATTCTCTTGCACATATTCCGCATCCCTTGCAGAAGTTATAATCAAACTCTTCCCTCTTCCCATCCTTCACCTTTATTGCCATATCAGGACAGTAAATCCAGCAGAAAAGGCACTGTATGCAGTTTTCAGGAATCCATCTTGGCCTGAAGGCCCTCCATGAACCTGTCTTAAACTTAACAGAGCTACCTGGCTCTGGTACCACACAACCTGGTATTAGCTCATTCCATTTCTTCATCCCTCTATTACCTCCTCATAACCACGCCTTGTTGCTTCAAGATTTCCATCTATAATCTTCTGAGAAAATTTCTTACCAAAGCTCTTCCTTACATCCTCAAGCACAGTATTCAGGTCAACAAGCTTACTTATCCTTGCCAGTGCACCAACAAGCGCAGCATTTGGTAATGGCCTTCCTATAGTCTCAAGGGCTATTTTCGTGGCGTTAATAGAAAAAACTTTTTGAGAAGGGGTTGCACTGATTTTCTTCCTGAGCTCTGCTGGTGAAAGGTTTGTATTCACAAGAAATATGGCATCAGGTTTTGCTCCATCAGTTACATTTACTGCATCAATAAGTGTTGGATCAGCTATAACTATTATGTCGGGTTTTGTAACAGGGCAGTGCATCCTGAGCTCTCTGTCGGCTATCCTGTTATATGCCCTGAGAGGTGCCCCTGATCTTTCTGGACCGTATTCTGGAAAGGCCTGGACATGTCTTCCACTGCTCAGGCAGGCATCTGCAAAGACCTTGGCAGCAGTTACAGTCCCCTGACCTCCCCTTCCATGCCATCTTATCTCTGTTATCATGATGTCCTCCTCAAATGCCCTTAAACCTCCCTCAAAGGGATAAAAGACCTTCTTAAAGGTCTAATATAATAACCAATCTCTTATCTTTTTTCAATTTTTAATAGGGTTATTTAAGGGCCTTATTTATTACTTATTTCTTGTGCTTTTTTATAAAGAATAGAGGCTATTTGCTCTATATCTTTCAAATGTCTTTTAACAATTGCAAACAGCACTTCTTCATCAACCTTTTCATAATCATGAATAATCTTATTTCTTGTACCTATCATTTTTTTAATAATAGGAAAATATTCCGTGGGAAAATCATTCTTTTCAGCAAGAATTTCAAAAACATCATAATTGCTTTCAGGTACCCTATAATTCCTTTGAGAGATAAGCATCTTTCCCATATCAATAATGATCTCTATAGCCTTTTGTATATTCCTCTCTACAGCATCCTTAATCGTCCAGTCTGCTTTTTTATATTCAGTAATAGACTCAAATCTTTCTTCTATTGAATAAAGTTTCTGGAGGGAGTCCATCAATTTATCATATTTTGAACTGAAGTCAAGAAATATGTCCATATCTCCGTTGCATTTCCTTCTTATAATAGGGTATAAAATCAAAGTACTTACCTATTGCTGTACTCTCAAAGCTCCTTCTATACATGCCAGCAGAATCGCTTTCATAGAGAAGGATACCCTCTGTGATAATCTTATAAACTAGCAGATCAGAAATCCCTGTATCCGTCAGATCAGTAATACCAACTTCATTATGAATGTTTATCTTATGAAGATATCTCGTTATGATGGTCTCCAGTTCTGCAATAATTTCCAGGCTCCTTTCCTGAGCTACTCCAGAAAAAAGTAAAATTGCTATATCTATATCACTTTCTTTTCTCAAACCGTCTTTTAGTGCAGAACCGAAAAGATAAATAGCAGCAATCTCTTTCGGAGGATTATTTATTATCAGGACATCTGAAAGGTACTTGATAAGCTCATCTTTATTCATAAAATATTCTACCATATACCGAAGAGAAAAAATTATAATATTCTGTAATGGTTTTTCTTTATTTATCATTGTTGCTCTGTATTGGAAGCCTTTCTTTAAAAAGGCTCCTGTATGGTGGGGTTTTGCTTGACCTTATTTATCTCTTTTTAAGAGGAAAGACTGCTGGAAGGCTTCCAATAACAGGGCCTCACGACACACTTGTTTTACTTGCAGCCTCTATAGCATTCATGGCAATAATCTTTGAGTATTATAGAATCAGGGAAAGACTACCCTACATCTTAACAGCCCTCATGGCAGGTATATTTACAGCCTTAGCCCTTGGTTTTGAACCAGTGAATGCACCTCTGCCTCCTGTGCTCAGGACATTCTGGTTTGAAATCCATGTAATAACCGCATTCATTGCCTATTCGCTCTTCGCAATCGGGCTTGTATCAGGTTTAACATTCCTTAAAGGGAAAAATACTATTATGGAGGATATTCAATACAAATCCATACTCATGGGTTACACCCTCTTTTCCTTTTCAATGATAGCTGGTGGCATCTGGGCCTATTATGCCTGGGGCTCCTACTGGCTATGGACCCCAAAGGAATTATGGACAACCATACTCTGGTTATTTTATAGCCTTTATCTTCATATGAGACTGAAGGGCCAGAGATGGCAGAGACTCTATGCAGGCATGGGTATGGCTGGTTTCGGGATTGTGCTCTTCACATATCTTGGTGTGAGCCTTCTTATGAAGAGCTCCCATTCATTTTAATATTGGCAACTTGGGGTGAGATCTGGGATATGCCGATAGAAATCTATAATAAAGCCTCAATAAAACTGGCAGGCTACCGAAAAGGCTTTACCTGCGACACCTTAGTGTAATACTATTAATAAGTTTCCTATACATAGTTAACTTCACCTTACAGGTGAAGAACTTTTGCTACATAATAAATAAAAATTGTAGCATTGTAAAGACTTTGAGGTAGACTGCCAGTTCTCTAATAGCAAATTAGTGAAATGAAGGTATTGTTTTCACTCAACACAGGTATTGCCCTTCTACTTGTCCTGCTTTTATTGCTCCTTGCAGGAGCCTTTATTATGCCTTCTTATGAGGCCTTCGGGCTACTTTATGTAATGCCTCTTTTTTACTGGTTAAAAGAGGCACCATTTCAGATTTCATGGTGGCTGATATTTTCCATCGGGGTACTGGCAATGCTCACAGTAAATACCCTGCTCTGCAGTGCTGATTCCATTATCAAGAAATATAAAAAGACCAATTTCCTGCTTCTCATTGCTCCACAGATAATGCACCTTGGTTTTTTATTTATCCTTCTTGGTCATCTTTTAAGTTCCTATGGAGGTAACAGGGAATTATTTCAGGTCCAGGAAGGCACATGGCTTAGATTTCCTGATGGTTCTATTGTGGAGATAAAGGAGATAATCATAAGGCATGATAATTCTGGCTATATAACAGATATGGGTATGGAGATTATCCATCATTCATCCAATAACCTCAGATACACTGTGGTGCCCAATAAACCCTTTATTTACAGAGGCTCAGGAATTTACATAAAGACAGCCAGCCCCTATCCCGTTAAACAGGCAATAGTGGAGACAAGCGAGGAGCCTGGTGCAATTCCTGCATTGATAGGAGCGATACTTTTCGCTTCAGGTAATACAGCATTGCTATTCATGAAAAGGAGCAGGTCATTGCCTTCAGAAAACAGGCAGTTACTCTCCGATCAATATAAAGAAAGAGCCTTCAAAAATTAACAACCCTCTCATTAAAAGAGAGGGCTAACCCTATATAAACGAAGTGGAAGCACTAAAGAATTCCTTGCGCAAAATTGCAAAGGCAATTTAATCTTTTCTTTTACATAAGACACCAACTTCAGATTAAAATTTAAACCTCAACCCAGCATTAAATTGTACAGCACCCTTTATATCCTTTGTGCTCAGTATCTTATGATCACCTGCAGCAACATGTGCTATCTCTCTGTTCACAAAGACGCCTTTATCACCGCCTGCT
>JBDOIG010000128.1:0-22074 GCA_041082235.1 Thermodesulfovibrionales bacterium
TCAAATAAATTAAAGGCACTTGGTGATAAAGGTGCAGAGGAAATAAAAAGATTTGTTTATGAAGGTGGAAATTACTTCGGCATATGCGGTGGGGCAGGCCTTGCTACAATGGATGGATTGGGACTGCTGCATATAAAGAGAAAACCCACACGGGAGAGGGTTCCGAGCTTCAGTGGAAGGATTTATTTAAATATTAGGGAGCACCGAGTGTTCAGCTTACAGCCTTCAGCCTGCAGCCTCCAGCCTGTTTTTCACGCCTGGTGGCCATCGCAGTTTGTGGTCAATGATAAGAGTATAGATATTCTTGCCACTTTTGGAGATGCTTTACCGGATGCCTATAGCTCTGACCTCAATGTCGGTGATGTGAGAAAGAATGGAGACTGGAGAGGGCTTGAGGAACTCTATGGAATAAACCTTGACCCTGAGAGATTAAAGGATGAGCCAGCAGTGGTTGAAGGAAGATTTGGAAAGGGGAAGGTGATACTTTCACTCCTTCACTTTGACACACCCGGAGATGAAAATGGAGCTGAGGTATTAAGAAATATATGGGAATATCTGGGAGGCAACACACGTGAGCAGCAGGCAAATAAAGCAGAAGGCAAAGATAGAACAGTAGAGCAGCAGACCAGCAGAGCAACACTTAATATGGAAAAATTATTCCTTAATAAAGACTACTGCTCTACTGCTCTGCTGTGCTGTTGCTCTGAAATTATTGATTTCGGTATCCGCAACTTCCTCTGGTTCTGGAGGACACCCATGATTTTACAGTGGAGGCGGGGGGTAAGAGGGCTTGAGTATAATACACTTTATATGATGGCAAAGGAGATAGCCGTGTTGGAGCAGACAAACAATCTAGTAGACCAGCAGGCGGGGTTTCTTGAAAATCACAGGTTTCCCGAGGCAAGGGCACAGTCGCACGGTCGCACTGTAGCACTACTAAACTCCTGCTCTACCTTCAAAGAAAAGGCCTTGCAGCTTCTTATGCTTGAAAGAAAGGCCATGCAGCAGGGTATGATAACTTATGAATATTCTGATAATCCCGAGATACAGACTCTTAGAAAAGAATTATTCGGAAATTCTAAGAGCTATGGAGGTAGATTTAAGGAACTTTTAGATCAGTTTGATTATATCCTTTATCAGAAACTGGTGAAGGAAGTTTGAAGGGCAAAACCCTTCAAAGGAGATTCATATTAAATTAGTGACTCGGGCTTCAGGCTGAAGGCTGGAGAGGACTATTGAGCGGAAGAATTAGAAGCATGGAAGAGAGGGTTTCAAAGGGGTTTTGTCCCTTTGAGGGGCTTAGCCCCTCAAACTCCCTTTTAAATAAATTTTGATATTTTATCCTTGATTAGGGGTTTTAAAGGGGCTAAGCCCCTTTAAGTTCTGGCGCGCCTGAGAGGATTTGAACCTCCGACCCTCGGCTCCGGAGGCCGATGCTCTAATCCGCTGAGCTACAGGCGCTTATTTAATTATACCAGAAGGAGGGCAAATATATAGAAAGGTTGAAGTCAATTAGTAATCCCTATTCGAGACTCATAGTCAGGCTTGATGGTAAAAGGCTTTCTGAATCACCTGAGTTATACGCAGACCTTGTTAAAAAAGGTATTGGTGGATTTATAGTCTTTGGTGGAGATATTGAAAAACTCAGAGAAGGTCTGAGATTCCTTCAGGAACATTCAGAAAAACCCCTTATTATTTGTTCAGACCTTGAGCAGGGACTCGGTCAGCAGGTGAAGGGTGGCTCTATATTCCCATCAGCCATGGCCATGGGATATGCCTTTAGGAATGACCCCTCTTCGCTCACTCTCATTGAGAATGCCTTTAGACATGTGGCAAGAGAGGCCCTTTATACAGGTATCAATACAATACTTGCACCTGTGCTGGATATACAGAATAATCCTTTAAACCCCATTATCTCAATTCGTTCTTTTGGAGATGAACCCGAGGTTGTTTCAAAACTTGGGACATTAATGATAAAGGTCTTTAATGAAGAAGGTGTCCTTAGCTGTGCAAAGCATTTCCCAGGACATGGAGATACAGCCATTGATTCCCATCATGAACTACCTGTGATAAGAAAATCTGTGGAGGAACTTTCAGTATGTGAACTCATTCCTTTTAAGAGAGCGATTGAATCAGGGGTTCCAATGATTATGCTCGGGCATATACTTGTAACAGGAATAGATCCTGAGAAACCTGTCTCAATATCAAGAAGGTCTGTCAGGTTTTTAAGAGATATGGGTTTTGAAGGGATTATCATAACTGATGCCATGAATATGGGTGCACTCTCAGGTTATGGTGAGCTTGACTCCAGCGAGCTGGCAGTGGCGGCTGGTGTTGACCTGCTTCTTCATCCTGAAGACCCTCATGGTGTAGCAAGGAGGATTGTAGTTTCAGAAAATAGAAGACTTGAGAAAATCTATTCCCGAATCTCAAAGGGTGAAAATCTAATGCCTGATTTTGATCGTGCAAGGGTTGTTGCAAGAAGGATATATGAAAAGGCCCTTACAGTTTCAGGTGATATACCTGCCATGCTTAGTTCTGCAATTGTCATTATGAATGATGAGATATCAGGAACAAAAAAGAAAGGAGCCATTATTGCAAGGAGGTTCGATCCTGAAGATGTTTTCTACATAAATTCTAAAGAGGATATTGATAAGATCCCTGACAGAAAGGATTTGATACTTGCAGTGTTTTCAAGGCCCGGTGCTTTTAAAAAGCCTCTAAAGGATTTCAGAAATATTCTCAATCTTTTAGCAGAAAGGTCACGATTAATTCTATCCTTTGGTAATCCCTTTGTGCTTAACGGGATAAAGGCAAACATCATCTATATCTATGATGACACAGAACTGGCAGAGCTGGTTATGGCTGATTTTTTATTCAAATGACCCTTAAAACATGCACCTCGTAGGTGCAAGTTTTTGTCTTTTATTCAAGTGATGGCGAAGTAATAGTGAGTTGAGCCCAGGCCATCTTTCTGTTTGACAGAGCCGCTGCTGAGTCCTTTGTTATTGCTATTATCCCTACAGGGATCTCTTCTGGAAAGGAATAAATTATATCTTTAACAGCCTTCTCCAAATCCATCCCCTTTTCAATACTGTCGTATACATTCCTTGCCACGAGCCTTTTTATTATCTCCTCACCAATTCCTGTTACAGCTACTGCACCGAGTCTGCCAGCATAAAATCCAGCTCCAGGGATTGGTGTATCACCAACCCTTCCAACAAGCATTGGAGAGGCACCACCAGTGGAGGAAGCAACTGCAAAGATTCCATTTCTATCCATTGCCACCGCACCAACAGTATCACTGATGAAATGCTCAAAACCCTTCCAGAGGGGACTTATCTCTTCAGGTCTTTTATTTAAAAGAATCATCTTTATCCTTCCATATTGTTTTATAGCCTGTTCAGAAGGTCCTGGATGTGGTTCAAGACCAAATTTCTCAGCCAGTCTATCTGCTCCTTCACCAGCCACAGCCACATGAGGAGTGTTTAAAAGTGCCTTTGCAAGAAGCACAGGATTCTTTACATTCCTCACTGCCATGACCATGGCAAGCCTGCCTGATGAATCCATCAAAGAGGCATCCATCTCAATGGTCTTTCCATCAATCCTCAGGATAGAGCCAGTGCCAGCATTGAATCTTCCGTCGTCCTCAAGGATCTTCACTGCCTCAATAACTGCCTCAAGGCTGGGGCCACCCTTTTTGAGTATGGAGAATCCCTTCTCACAGGCAAGGAGACAGCCATCCCTCCATTCCTCAGGAGAACCAGCACCACCATGGACAAGGATGCCAATGTTCATGGTTCTTTAACCAGCAGGCCTTTTTCTCTCAGGATGGATATAATCTTCATAAGATGCTCTCTATTTTTAATCTCAAGGGTAATTATGAGTTCAGTCTTTCCGATCGGGAGATCTTCATGAAGCCTGTTATGGGTAATGTTTAATATATTCGCTCTCAGTTTTCCTATGACACCCGATAGGCTCATGAGGCTTAGTGGTGTATCTTCTGTTATCACCTTTATAATACCTATCCTGTAACTCTTCATGAGCCCTTTGTGAAGGATTCTATCCATCAGTGTAAAATCAATATTCCCACCACTCAATACAAGGACAACTCTCTTGTTTCTGAATCTCTCAGGATTTTCTATGAGACAGGCAAGTGTAACAGCACCAGCTCCTTCAACAACCAGTTTTTTTCTTTCCATCAGGAGTAAAATTGCCTGTGCAATTGAGTCTTCCTTTACAGTAATAATCTCATCCACATATTTATTTATGAAGTCAAGGGTTATTCTGCCTACCCTACCAACAGCTATGCCATCAGCAATTGTCTGAAGTGGTTTCATCTCAAGGGGTTCAGCCTTTTTGAAGGATAAATAAGCTGACTGTGCCCTTTCTGTTTGAATACCTATTACCTCTGTTCTTGGTGAAAGTGTCTTGATTGCAATAGCTATCCCAGATATAAGCCCGCCACCTCCAACAGGGACAAGCACAGAGTCTATTTCTTTTAAATCTTCAGATATCTCAAGTCCTATTGTACCCTGGCCTGCTATTATCTCCTCATCATCAAAGGCATGTATGAATTTATATTCCTTCTGTGAAAGGGCATAATTAAGTGCCTCAGAGAAGCCTTCACCATAGAGTTCTATCTCCGCACCATATGCCTTTGTTGCCGCTTCTTTCATTAAAGGTGCGGTTACAGGCATTATGACCTTTGACCTCAATCCAAGGGTGGTAGCTGCATGGGCAACTGCCTGTGCATGATTGCCCATGGATGCAGCAATCACAGGCTTTGTGCCTTTGAGAGAGAGTAATTTATTGAAGGCACCACGGACCTTGAAAGAGCCTGTTTTCTGGAGATTCTCTGCCTTTAAATAAACAGAGGCATTGAACATTTCACTGAAAGACCTTGAATGGATTAAAGGTGTTCTGTGTATATAAGGACGAATCCTTTCTGATGCTTCATTAATATCTTTAAGGGTTAGCATTATAAAATTATACAAAATTCTGATAGAATAAAAATAAGCTCATGAGGGCTTATATCATTATATCAGGAGGTCTTTATGGCAAGGGTATATCTGCTTGCAAATGTATTACCAGGAAAGGATAAGTCTGTAAGGGATATCCTCAGGGCTTCTAAGGGTATTGTCTATGCAGATGTGGTGACAGGGCAGTATGATATCATGGCTGTCATTGAGGCAAAGGATATAAATGATATTTTTAATAAAATTCTCAAGGACATCAGGAAAAAGATTAAAGGCATTACCAGGACAGAGACATTCATAGCTGTTGAATAATGTTAGCTCAAAGACAGTGGCAAAATAACAGTGGAGATAAAGGAAGACCTTAGGGAGCGTCTTGAGGCATTGGAGGATTTATTCAGGGTCCTTTCTGAGCTCAATAGAGAAGTTCCTGTTATTGTTGAAGGTAAAAATGATGTAATTGCACTGAGGACACTCGGACTTCAGGGAGAGATAATACAGGTTCATGGAGGGAAAGGTCTTTATGAGCTCAGTGAGGAGATCCATGAAAGGTTTGAGCAGGTAATACTCCTTATTGACTGGGACAAAAAGGGTGAGATGCTCATGAAGAACCTTGGCGATTATCTTTCAGGACTCTGGGAAAACTACAGGACCTTTCGTGAGACCCTCAGGCTCCTTTCAAGGAATGAGGCCTTTGAGATTGAGCACATACCTGGCCTCATGGAAAGATTGAAAAGAGAACTGGCAATGGAGTGACAATTGAGAGAGACAGGTTTAAAATCGGGGTCCTCAAAAGCTCACAGGATTTTTTGGGGTAGGAGTGGTGAAGCCCTTGCAATCAGTTACCTTAAGAAAAAGGGTTATAAGATACTTGAAAAGAATTACAGAACCAGGTTTGGAGAGATTGATGTAATTGCCTGTAAAGATGGTGTGGTGGTATTTATTGAAGTCAAGACAAGAAACACAGATTCCTTTGGTGCTCCAGAGGAGTCTGTTACAAGAGAGAAACAGGAACGGATTAAAAAGGCAGCCCTCTATTATCTTAAAAATCTAAAAAACATCCCTGCCCTGAGATTTGATGTTATATCCATTGAGCTCAAACAAGAGCCCCGGATTGAGCATATTGAGTATGCCTTTTGAATATGAAAAGCCCGGGTGAGTTAACGATCTTCTATCCAGAAGAGATTGAAAAGTGTCTCAGGCTGGATGTCTATCTCAAGGAAAAACTTGGTTTCAGCAGGTCACAGATAGAGAGACTCATTGAGGAAGGATTTGTCAGGGTTCAGGATAAAACAGTAAAACCTTCCCACAGGGTCAGGCCAGGTGAAAAGATAGAGGTTATCATACCTGAAAGAGAGGTTGAAGGCCTGATTCCAGAGGACATACCCCTTGAGATAATTTATAAGGATGTAGATATAGTTGTCATTAATAAGCCTCCGTATCTGCCTGTTTATCCTGGACCAGGTCATCCCTCCCGGACAGTGCTTAATGGTCTTCTTTATCATGTGGGGATTTCTTCTGCACTTCCAGGAGGTCCTTTGAGACCAGGGGTTGTCCACAGGCTTGATAAGGATACCTCAGGTGTGATGGTCTTTGCATTGAGTGAAAGGGCTTATTACAGGCTTGTTGAGATATTTAAAAAAAGGGAATTAAAGAGGAGATACCTCTGCCTTGCCTGTGGAGATATTGTAAAGAATGAAGGTATAATTTCTATGCCCATTGGAAGGGCAGTGCATGACAGGAAGAAATTCTCTGTGAGAACCAGGGCAGGCAAGGAGGCTATTACCCATTATAAGGTGATAGAGAGGTTCAGGGTTGCCACATTTCTTGAGGTCTTTTTAAGGACAGGAAGGACACATCAGATAAGGGTGCACCTTGCCTCAACAGGACATCCAGTCTGTGGAGATAAGACCTATGGAAGGAAGACCTTTGTTGAGTTTGATGATAAGAGGCTGAAATTTCCAAGGCAGATGCTCCATGCAGAAAGCCTTGGATTCAGGCATCCTGTAACAGGTGAGGAGCTGGAGTTTCATTCTGAGATACCTGAGGATATGAAAGAGGCAATTGAGGTGCTGAGGAGCTACCGTAGTTGAAAGGTAAAGCTATAGGGAATTAGGCTATAATAGGTCATGAAGAAAATATTTCAATATATAGAAGGGATTCAAAGGCTGCTCAATAAAAATCCCGAGGTTATTTCTGCTATTCTTTTTGGTTCAGTGGTAAAGGAGGAGATAAGACCAAGAGATATTGATATAGCTCTGTATTTTGAAGAGACTACAGCTTTTAAAGATATCTTAAGGATAAAGATAGAGATAGAAGAAAGGCTGAAAGCAATTACAGAATTAAATTCATATAAAGATTCTCAATATTACTCCTCTTGAAGCCCAACTTGAGATTATAGATACAGGAAGGGTTATTTATTGTCGGGATTGGGAAAATCACTGATTATTTAGAGAGACTTTCTAAGGAAGTCCTTGAGACCATGCAGAACAGGGTCTCTTTAAAAGAGGCAGAAGAGGAGCTTTACAGCCTTGATTGATAGAGAAAGGGTTAAAGATTTATAGCAGATATCCATCGTGAAAAGGAATTTCTTGTGTATTCTATCTTATCTCTATTAGCTCCTCTCTTATCCTTCTTGGCGGTGCTGAAGGTATCCATGCTGGATAACCAACCGGCACTATGGCAACAGGTCTGAGATAGTCTGGAAGCTCCAGTATATCTGCTACCACCTTCTCATCAAAGGCACCGACCCATACAGTGCCAAGGCCCTTTTCATGGGCAAGGAGCATGAGCTGCATTATGCTTGCAGATACATCCTGTATGACATATAAGTTTATACCTCTTGAGCCATACCTTGAGGCGATCCTCTTGAGGTCTGCACATCCTACAATTACAAGGGGTGCCTCTGCAATAAAGGATTGACCGAGTGCTGCCCTTGCAAGGGCCTTTTTGATAGCCCTATCTTTTACAAAGATAAATCTCCTTGCCTGAAGATTCCCTGCACTTGGCGCCCATATGAGGGCCTCTATGAGCTCATCAATAATATCCTCAGGGATTTCCTTTTCCTGAAAGTCCCTTATACTCCTTCTGCCTTTAATAATTGAGAGGATACTCATTTCTTTCCTCCTGTGTAAAATTAAGAAAATGGACTCCTTTATACTCATTATTTTATCACAGCATGAGTCACATACATGGATAAATGAATTGTATTTGACAGTGGGCTTAACCATCTGTTAATATTTTTATAGCCGAAGTGGTGGAACTGGTAGACACGCACGTTTGAGGGGCGTGTGGGGTAACCCGTGAGGGTTCGAATCCCTCCTTCGGCACCATTTGAAAATGTTTAAAAATCAGTGACCTGCCAGAGGATGATTTCAATCCGCCAGTTTAAGCTCAGGTTACTTAATGCCTTCTTTTTAAAGTATAATAAATAGTTTAAGGAATCCTTAAAATTCTTATAAGGAGGTCTTTTGAAGAGGATTGCTGTTATTGGAGTTGGTTATCTCGGTCAGCATCATGCCAGGATATTGAGTGAATTCGAAGATGTGGAGCTTGCAGGAGTGGTTGATTCTGACATTGAGAGGGCCAGGCGCATAGCTGAGCTCTACAGGACTCGTCCATACACAGATATGAGAGATGTCCTTCCCAATGTTGATGCTGTAAGTATTGTTACCCCAACTGTTACGCATTTTGAACTCTGTAAAGAGGCAATTCTTGCCGGGAAGGATGTATTTTTGGAAAAACCCATCACAAATAGCCTTGATGAGGCAGAGGAACTTGTGAGGCTTTCCAGAGAAAGGGGAAGAATACTGCAGGTAGGACATCTTGAGAGATATAATCCTGCTTATCAGAAGGCTAAGGAATTTATAAAAAATCCTCTTTATATAATCGGGGAGAGGCTCTCTCCCTTTTCGGGCAGGGGGATTGATGTGGAGATAACCTTTGACCTTATGATTCATGACATAGACATAGTAACTGATATCTTAAGGGACAGGAGATTAAATTCTTTTTCAGCCTATGGTTATAGTCTTGTGACAGAAAGGATAGATTTCGCTTCAGCGAGGTTTGATTTCAGTAGCATTGAAGGTAATAATTGTCAGGTACATCTTCTTGCAAGCAGGATATCAAGAGACAAAAAAAGGACTCATACTGTATTTTGTGAAGATTATGTCTTAACAGTAGATTTTATGGGGCAGGGCCTTCAGAGAAGTATTCCAAAAAATGGAAATCTTATCTTTGAAGATATACCTGTTGAGAAGAAAGAGCCACTGAGAGAGGAATTAAGAGATTTCGTGGAGTGTATAAATTCAAGAAGATGCCCTCTTGTCCCTGCTGAGGATGTTTTATATCCCTTATCCATTGTCATAGATATAACAAATAATATCAGGAGGTAAACCATAGATGATTCCAATGGTGGATCTGAAGGCACAGCTCAGGGAGATAAAAGATGAGATTCTTTCTTCCTTTGATGAAGTTATCATCTCAACAACTTTTATACTCGGTCCTAAATTAAAGGAGCTGGAGCAGAAGATAGCAGAGTATCACAAAGTTAGCTCTGCAATAGGTGTCGCCTCCGGCACAGATGCCCTCCATCTTTCACTAATTGCGGCTGGAATTGGCAAGGGAGATGAAGTTATTACCACTCCCTTTACATTCTTTGCAACAGCAGAGGCCATAATATATGTGGGAGCAAGACCTGTATTTGTGGATATAGAGCCTGATACATTTAATATAAATCCTGCACTGATAGAAAGTAAGATTACAAAAAAGACAAAGGCCATTCTACCAGTTCATCTTTATGGCTATCCAGCAGATATGGACAGAATAATGGAGATAGCAAGGAAATATAATCTTCTAGTTATAGAAGACTGTGCTCAGGCCTTTGGTGCAAGGATAAGGAGGCCTGTGGGAACATTCGGGATAGCTGGTGCATTCAGTTTCTATCCAAGCAAGAACCTTGGTGCCTATGGAGATGGAGGAATGGTTATAACAGATAATCAAAGTCTTGCTGAAAGGATCAGACAGTTTAGGAATCATGGCTCCTCTGGTCAGTATATCCATGACTTTATCGGGTTTAATAGCAGGCTCGATGAGATCCAGGCAGCAATACTTCTTGTGAAATTCAAGAGGATAGAACAATATAATGAACTGAGAAGGAAAAAGGCTTATCTTTACAACAGCCTTCTTAAAGATTCTGGTGTGAAGACACCTGTTGAAAAAGATGGTGTCTATCATGTTTATCACCAATACACAATCCGCTCTCCAAAAAGAAATGAAATTCAAAAAAAACTCAGGGATAATGGTATATCATCAGTTGTTTACTATCCAGTGCCACTGCATCTTCAGAAGGCATTGAGTTTTCTTGGATACAGGGAGGGTGATTTCCCTGAGGCTGAGAGGGCATCAAAAGAAGTTCTCTCACTGCCAATCTATCCTGAACTTGAAGAGTCTGTTATTGAGCGGATTGCAGATATAATTCGTAATGCGTGATGCATGATGAGTAATGCAAGATGAGTTAAGAGGGATATGTTTAAAAAGGAAGTCTTGATTCTTGCTGGTGAAAGTTCAGGAGAACTTTACGGAGCACTTCTTGCAAAGGAGATCCTTAGAAGATGGCCTGATGCAGAGATATGGGGAATTGGCGGAGAGAGGATGGAGAAAGCTGGGGTAAGGATTCTTGGAAGACCGGGTCATGCCTTTGGTCTTATAGAGGCAATAGGCGCTATCAAGAACATAAGGTCGAATTTCGATGCAGTCGTCGCGCATATGATAGAGAAAAGGCCTCAGGTACTTGTGCTTATAGATTACCCTGATTTTAATATAAGGATAGGTCAGATAGCAAAGAAACAGGGCATAAAGGTCATATATTATGTTAGTCCTCAGGTCTGGGCATGGAGAAAGAAGAGGCGTTTTAAGATCAGGGATATATCAGATTATATTGCCCTTATACTTCCCTTTGAGGAGCCCCTTTACAGGGAGCTCGGAGCAAGGGCTGAGTTTGTTGGTCATCCTGTTATGGAGGAGATAGAGGATATTGAAGCCTTTCTCTCTAATAGCTCGAACTCAGGGCATAAGGCAAGGGCAAAAGACCTTCTCAGCATAGAAGATGGAAGACCTGTGATTTGCCTTCTTCCAGGTAGCAGGCCTTCTGAGCTTAAAAGACTTCTTCCTGTTATAAAGCAGACATTTCTAAAATTAAAGGAGTTATTGAAAAGAGACCGACCGGTATTCTTGATTCCCGTTGCTCCGAATCTTCCAGAAAATTTTCAGAAAGAGTTTGAGGAGCTAAATTCTCTTGGAGCTAAGGTGCTTTCACCTTTTATCTTCTTTGAAAGGAAAGGCGAAGGGGTTGAATTGCCCTCTTCTGTTATCTCTTTAATGGCCTCGGACATTGCTATTGCTGCTTCAGGCACAGTGGTACTTCAGGCAGGGTTGTTAGGTATCCCGACAATTGTGGTTTACAAACTTTCAAATCTTACCTACCTGCTGGGGAGGCTTCTGATAGATGTGAGGTATATCACCATACCGAATATAATCCTCCATAAAGAGCTATTCCCTGAGTTGCTTCAGAAGAGGGCAAATTCAGATAATATAATTGAACACCTAAAGAGATTTGTTAATAATAGGGGATTGAGGGAACCAATGTTTGGCGACCTTGCAAGATTGAGGTCTTTGTTTTCAGGCAAAAGACCCTCAAAGAGGGTTGCAGAGATAACAGGGGAGCTTGCCGGATGGTAATCAGGGAGATGATAAGGCTTATTAAACCCTATTCAGTTAGGGTGATAATTGCCGGGTTATTGAGCCTCGGTGTTTCAGGTATAAATGGCACCCTTGCCTGGCTTATGAAACCTGTGATAGATGATGTCCTCATAAAGAAGAATGTGACCTATCTTGCCCTTCTGCCCTTTGGAATTATGATGCTCTTTATACTGAGAGGTATCTTCATCGCAGGTCAGGCCTATCTGATGAATTCTGTTGGTTTGAAGATAGTTAGTAATTTGAGGAATAATCTCTATCAGCATCTTAGCAGCCTTCCGATGAGCTTTATAAAAAGAGAGGCCTCAGGCTCAATCATCTCAAGGTTTCTCAATGATGTGAATATGCTTCAGAACCTTGTAGCCCGTTCAGTGAAGGATCTTTTTGTGGAGGGAGCCACCGTCATAGTGCTCACAGCCTTTGCCTTTTACAAAAGATGGGACCTCGCCCTCGTGGTTATGATTGTTGGTCCCCTTGCACTCTATGGTGTACAAAGGATTGGTAAAAGGCTCAAGGCAGCTGTGAAAAAGGCCCAGCAGAAGATCTCAGTGCTTACAGAGCTGCTCACAGAGACACTGAATGGTTTTAAGATAATAAAAGTCTTTGGAAGACAGGATGACATGCTCAGGACATTTAAGGATAAAAATCAGTCTTTCTATCGTGAGGTTATGAGGACAGTTAGGCTGAGTGAGGGAGCAACTTTGCTTATGGAATTAATTGGTGGTATTGCCATCGCCTTTGTTATATGGTATGGAGGAGGTCTTGTGGTTAATGGTGCCCTTACACCCGGGGATCTCGCCTCTTTTGTGGTGGCTGTGATGATGATTCATACTCCTGCAAAGAGGCTTGCCACTGTGAACAATAATATCCAGCAGGCAAAGGTTGCCTTTGAAAGGCTTTCTGAGATATTCAGTGTTGAGGCAGAAAGAGATGGTAAAATTGAGATCAGGGAATTCAAGGATGCAATTGAATTCAGGGATGTAACCTTCAGGTATCCTGCGAGCCAGAAGATAGTCCTTGAGAATGTAAATCTTAAAATAAAAAAAGGAGAGGTGGTGGCGATTGTTGGAAGAAGCGGAGTTGGAAAGACAACCCTTGTTGACCTTATCCCAAGATTTTATGACCCTGAGAAGGGAAGGATTCTTATAGATTCAATAGACCTGCGGGAGCTCTCCCTTTCCTCTTTGAGGAATCTTATCGGGATTGTGAGTCAGGATATAATCCTCTTTAATGATACAGTTAAGAACAATATAAGATTTGCGAGACCTGATGCTACTGATGATGAGATAATAGAGGCTGCAAAGGCTGCCCATGCCCATGAATTTATAATGGAATTTCCAGAAGGTTATGAGACGATTATCGGTGAGAGAGGCACGAGACTATCAGGGGGACAGGCACAGAGGATATCCATTGCAAGGGCAATACTCAAGAATCCACCAATACTCATACTTGATGAGGCCACATCAAGCCTTGATAGCCATTCAGAGCATGCTGTTAGAATGGCCATTGAAAATCTCATGATGGACAGGACTGTTATAATAATTGCCCACAGGCTTTCCACCATAAAAAAGGTCTCAAGAATCATTGTCCTTGATAGAGGAAAGATAATAGAATCAGGGACTCATGATGAGCTTCTTGAACTCAATGGGGCTTACAGAAGGCTTTATGAACATCAATTCGTGAGTTAATTATGAGATTCCTTTACACCTTTCTTTATTGCCTTGCCCTCGTATTTCTTATTCCTTTTCATTATCTTAAAAGGCCAAAGGCCCTCAGGAACCGCTGGTTCAGGGAAAAAGTTGGTATCCTGAGCCCTGAGGAGCAATCAGACACTGCCATATGGATACATGCTGTGAGTGTTGGAGAGACCCTTGGAGCAAGAAGGCTCGTAGAATATCTGAGAGGGAGATATCCTGAAAGTCTGATTCTTTTTTCCACAATGACAGATACAGGTCAGGAGCTTGCCCGCAGGGAGCTACTGAGAGATAACAGCAGCGTTTTTATTTTTTATATGCCTTTTGATATACCTTTTATCATCAGAAGGATTCTCAAGAAATTCAGGGTTTCTCTTTTTATAACCATGGAGACAGAGATATGGCCAAATATCTTTAAGGAATGTAAAAGACTTGGCATCCCAGTTGTGATCGCAAATGCAAGGATATCAGAGAGGTCATTTAAGGGATACAGAAAGGTCAGTTTTTTTATGAATTCAGTGATGAACTCTGTGATTGCATTCTGTGCTTCAAGTAAGATTGATGCTGAAAGGCTCAGGCTTCTCGGAGTGGAGGACTCAAGGATTCATATTACAGGGAATCTCAAGTTTGATATGCCTCCACCCAAAAAGCCAGAGCTGAACCTGAAGACCACAGAGAGGACAGTAATCGTTATTGGCAGCACCCATTCAGGTGAAGAGACACTGTTGCTTCAGGCATTGAAGGAGCTGGTCAGAACAAGAAAGGTTTTTATTATCCTTGCACCAAGGCATCCCCAGAGATTTAATGAGGTAGCGGAATTGCTCGGGCGGGAGGATATCACTTTTATCAGGAAGACTGAATTATCAAATCTTGAACTTGATTTTGCTGGATATGACCTTCTTTTGCTTGATACCATTGGTGAGCTTTCCTCCATATACAGCCTTGCAGACATAGTTATCCTTGGTGGAAGCTTTGTGCCTGTTGGAGGCCATAATCTTCTTGAGCCAGCCTACTGGTCAAAGCCTGTAATATGTGGCAGACATATGGATAATTTTCCCCTTGCTGAGGAGTTTTTTAAAGAAGGAGCAGCCATTAAGGCAGAGCCTCAGGATATCCTCAGGCATGTCATAGAATTATGTGATTCCCCTTCAAAGAGACTTGAGATAGGTAAAAAGGCGAGACTTATTTATGAAAGAAACAGGGGAGCACTTGAGAGGACTATTAAGGTAATTGAGGAGATCGTGAATGATAAAAGATAGGCTCATTAAAATTTATGAAAGACTTTATTTTTATTTTTTAAGAAAAAAGAAAGAAAAGGCCCTCAAGGAGCAGAAAGGCCTTCCAGCACCTGTGGTGAGTGTAGGGAATCTAACAGTTGGCGGTACAGGAAAGACACCTATGGTTATTGAGATTGCAAAGGAGGCAAGAAAGAGGGGCTATGAGCTATCTATACTCTCAAGGGGATACAAGGGAAGACTTCCAGGTCCTGTGATAGTAAGTTGTAGAACAGGTCCGCTGGTGGAGGCAATAGATGTGGGAGATGAGCCTGTCTTAATGGCAGAGAAACTTCATGGGATACCTGTTATAGTTGGCAGGGATAGATATGAGTCTGGCATGTATGCAATGCAGTGCTTTAAAGAAAAGCCACACCTTTTTATCCTTGATGACGGCTACCAGCACTGGAGGCTGAAAAGAGACCTGGACATCCTTCTTATCAGCGGCCTCAATCCCTTTGGCAACAGGAGGCTTTTCCCGTTTGGTCCTTTAAGAGAACCTGTCAAGGAGATAAAAAGGGCAGATATAATTGTCATTACAATGGCTGATAAATGTAAGAGCCTCCAGGAATTGATTAATGAACTGAGACTCTATGCCCCTTCTCAGCCTGTATACCTTGCAAGGCATGTCTTAAAAGAGATAATCAGACACAGGGTGGATGAAAATGGCTATCCCTTTCCTGAGGAGGTTATAGGCCCTGATGAGCTCAGGGATAAGAGATTCCTGGCCTTTGCAGGGATTGGCAATCCTGAGTCCTTCAGGCTTACAATTGAAGAGGCTGGATTAAATGTAGCTGACTTTGTGACCTTTATGGACCATCATAATTATGAAGTATGGGAACTGAAAAAACTTTCAGATAAGGCTCGGAAGGAAAAGGCCTCTCTCCTTACAACAGAAAAAGACCTTGTACGGGCAAAAGGCAAACTTCTACCAGGTGAGATATATACACTGAATATAGAGATATCCTGTGATAAGGCCTTTTTTGATGAGATATTTAAGCGTTTTCCCTTGAAGGAAGACCATCAAACCTTAAAAGATTAAAAATTTATTATTTTTTTAATTTTAAGGAGCTTTGCTCCTTTAAGGCATGAAAATTGACAGTCAGATTTTAATGAGGTATACTAATTTTAAGTTATAGGTATACGGGAGGACTGGAGATGTCCAGGGTGACAGCTAAATACCAGATAACAATACCTCCTGAGGTGAGGAAAGAACTCGGTATAGTTCCTGGTTCAGAAGTAGAGATCATGAAAGAAAAGGATAAATATATTCTTATCACGAATCCCATTGATGAATTAAAAAAGAGATGGAAAGGAAGATTTAAGGATAGAAAGACTTCTGATGAATATATAAATGAAGTGAGGGGCAGGCTGGATTGAGGGTTTGTGTGGATACCACAGTCTTGATTGACATCTTAAAGGATGAATATCCTGAAAATCAAGAGAAGCTCTACAGTGCCCTCAAAAAGGGCGAGGAATTGGTCGCCCCTGCGATTGTGTATGCTGAGTTGATGCCTCAATTCCGAGGTGATACCGTTTTATTGAATGTATTTCTGAAAGAGCACAGGATAAAGATTGAGCCACTTGATATTGACTCAGTAAAGGAGTCTGCAATAAGGTGGATGAGGTATTTAAAAAGAAAGACAAAAGTCAGATGTCACAGATGCGGTGAGGTCTTGGATTCAAAAGAGCATTTTTTATCTGATTTTTACATTGGTGGTTATGCCCTGACAAGTTGTGATGCGATTATAACAAGGGATAGAGGGATTTATAAAAAGTATTTTCCCGAGCTTAAGTACTATGTTTGAGAGTTCTTTACCGAATTTCGGGGCGTAGCGCAGTCTGGTAGCGCACACGGTTCGGGACCGTGGTGTCGGAGGTTCAAATCCTCTCGCCCCGACCAGAAACTACAAACTCACTTCACCAGCATCACTCAAACCTGCACCTCGTAGGTGCAGGTTTTTTGAGGGTATTTTCTATATCTTTTCTGCTCTGGTAGAGGCATTCATCTGAAGCCCTTTAGAAGCAAAGAATAATCCAAAAGATTTGCGGTAGATTTTTCCATGGAGGCGGCGAGCGGATTCGAACCGCTGAATCG
The DNA here is from genome assembly GCA_041082235.1 of Thermodesulfovibrionales bacterium. Taxonomy (GTDB): domain Bacteria; phylum Nitrospirota; class Thermodesulfovibrionia; order Thermodesulfovibrionales; family CALJEL01; genus CALJEL01. The sequence goes on from JBDOIG010000128.1 coordinate 16,799, forward strand.
GGGTTTTGCAGACCCCTCCCTTAGCCGCTTGGGTACGCCGCCAGAGGGATGGAGCGGGTGGCGGGATTCGAACCCGTGACCCCAACCTTGGCAAGGTTGTGCTCTACCAGCTGAGCTACACCCGCAGGATTATTTGACTTTATCATAAAAGAGGTTTTTCTGTCAATTTATCTGTCCTTGCCCCTCGTTCATGCATCTATCGGAATGTTATCTTCTATAGCCAGATTTATTCTCTGTATCTGTTGCCCGATCCTTAATCCCTCCAAAGGAGCAATAATCTGGGGTTCCTGTAATCCTAATATTATAGCAGCCTGAGAAAAGACATCTCTTACCTTTTCTCTATACAAAAGCCCGCCAAGAATGATTATTTGGTCATAATTTACTAATCCCTGTTCTATTACCTGATTAATAAGATCTCCATTAGGTATAGCCTCTGGGTCCCTAAAAGTAATATTGTAATTTTCTATTTCTTGCTCAGGTCTAAGAAAACCATATCGCGCAGATAATATCCTGTAGGAGTGAGGATAGAAATGTTCTTCATATTCAATGCATTTTTTAGAAAACGGGCCTATATAAGCCTCTCTGGCAGGTGTAGGGCCTCTGTAAGGATCCTTGTCCCATATCTTTTGCCTTCCGCATGATACAATGCATAATGCCATATTAGACACCTCGCTGATGGATACAGTAACGGTTAACAGGGCAGTTGTTAAATTGGGGACAATCATTTTGTGCCATTGCACATCCATATCTTGATAAATGCCAGAGGGGTTCATCAATCTGAAGAGGCATTCGCTCTGTATTTTGAAGACTTAAATCCCAGGCCAGTCTGACATAACAGTTTAAGATATTTTCAGGGATGTCTTCACGATTGGTGATTACCTGTGTTTTGATTGTAGCACGCCTTATATGAGTATCTACAGGGATTGATATTTTTTTAAGATTGTTTAATTCAATTCCTGCAGTTCTCCACACTATTCTTAACCAGAGGGCACTAATTTTATCTCCTGAGAGACCTGGAAAAAGGGCAGCATAATCGCGTAATCTGTTCTGGATACAGGGTGCATCAAAGTTACAATCCTCTAAAAATGTAAGAGGAGAGTCCTGATAATAGTCATGGAGGGTTTTGCAAATTGTTATCCATATTTTAGCATCCCTGGATGGTCTTATGAAGAGATTGTGTTTCTTACCTGCATTAATAATCCGTTGAAAATCCTTTTGTACAACCTCTTCTGGAAAGAATAAGAAGCGAGTCTCAGGGTCATTAAAGGTAGCTCTTGCAGCATCCCATAACTGGTCAGCATCTCTCCTGTAGTCTATTGATACTGTTAATGTAAGGAAAAGGAGATGCTCTCTGGAACCTCTTACTACTCCTTCAGGTAACTCAGCCTCTGGCATCCGGAGTGGATGGCCAAAAATACCACCATTGATATAAGCATTAATAAGTATAGGAGCAATTTCTTGGCCTATTTCTTGATGGATCTCTGGCATATTTACCTCCGCAATTTAATATATTGGGTAATATCCCTTTTATTGGAATATCCTTTAATACTTTATTCTTTATCCAGTTCATTAAAGACCTCATCAAAGACCGCTCTCGCAGCATCCCATAACTGGTCAGCATCTCTTATGCAGTCTTCTTCTATTGGAATATCCTTTAATTCTCTAAGCTTTTCTGAAAGCCTGTCAATATTAACAATCTTTTCCAGCTCTGCACTCACCGTGATAAATATATTCTCCTTAGCTACACCCTTCTTGCGCATTATCTTTATAATATCCTTTACCTCAGAGGCGATAAATTCTATCAGTTTTTCTTGATTGTCTTTGATATTTTCTATGGCAGGAGAAAGGAATCTTTCTATTTTTTTATATTTCTGCTGACAGGGATTTTTAAATAAGGCCCTTAGGATATATTTTGCTTTTATACTTCTTATATCAATCTCAATTTTACAGATAGGTATTACATATAATTTTCTTTTAACTGCAAGGTCAAGCATGCTCATTGTGTCCATAAAAGCTCCGATACTGCTAAAGGTATCCATGGCGAGTTTATAATAAAAATTTGCTTCTTCAAAATCGGCTTTATCGAAATAAAATTCTACCAGATATTTATAGACAATGGCTTCCCTGTATTTGTCTTTTACAGCCTTGCTCATATTTAATCCGTGCATTAAACAGCTCAGGGCTTTTTCGTAATTTTTTAGTTTTATATATAAGTATCCGAGATTAATTATAATAAGGTAGGCATCATTATTATCTATTTTTCTGGACAGTTCAAGAGCCGTAGTATAATATTCCTTTGCCTTTGTATAATCTCCTATCGTTGCATATAAAACACCTAAGTTGTTATAAGTTGCAATCTTTTCTCTTTCATCTGTTTGTAGATTTAATGATTCTTCATGATACTTGATAGCTTTTTTGTGATCTCCCTTTTTACTATGTACCACGCCTAGGTTATCAAGGATGATTGCTTCAATATTTTTATCCTTCTTTAATTTATGGCATAATGCTAATGCCTTATTATGGTATGAGATAGCTTCTTCCAAATAGCCAATTTGACTGCATAAAACACCACACATTGTATATATTATTAAAAGGTCTTCATCATTAAAGGCAAATTCTTCCGCTTTCTGGATCGTATTAAGTGCTTCCCTGAGATTTCCACGGTCATGATATTCCTTTGCCATGTTCAGAAGTTTATTCAGATATTTTGATGATAAATGATTATAAATATTCTGCCATGTCATAATATTATCCCTCCTGATTTTCCAGATGACCTAAATTTCTTAATCTTTCTTTAGCTAGATTAATCTCTTCCTCAGTAAAAAGCCTTCTGAAGTGTGGTTTTAATACGAGTGCCTCCATGGAGAGATGAAGACATTTGCATTCCCAGAGCTGCTCAAGTCCATACTGAATCTCACCACGAAGGAGTCGTTTAGCAGCTTCAAGTCCACCATGGGTTATTACCATCTGGAGAAATCTCGTGGCATTGTAATTGCATTCTTCTGTAGCTTTTCTGTAAATGTTTATCATTTCCTCATGGAATTCTCTCTCTAACCTTTCATGTTCAGTGGTTTTCAACGAACCCGTTTCTATCCTTTTTTCTCTTATTAGCTCTCCGATAGCCTCTCTGATTAACTCTTCAATCTCTCTGCCTTCAAGAGCAGCAATCTCTTCAAGTTTTCTGAAAATAGACGGATGAATATCAAATTTTAAGGTTAGAGGTTTTAAGGTTTCATATCTTTCCTTCTCCGTGATCATAATTTTTTTGCCCTCCTTGATAAGATTTTCTAAAAAATTTACCTGTTCCTCAGATAGATATCTATAAAAAGGCATATTCCATCTCTTTGTACCTGTGAGTTCTTCGGCTGTAAGATTTTTGATTCTTTTTCCTTCAGCCAGTGCTTCAAATGGCTCAAAGAATATGACTGGGTAATCTCTATATCCTGTTTTTCCTCCCCTGGTATCTATATCCTTAATTTTTGAATAGCCCCACAAAGTATAGGTGCTATCAGGCTCCTGATACACAAAAAAAACAGGCATGCCTTTATATACCTGCCTCCATTCACCTACAGGATTCCCCCAGAAGAATCTCTTGCAAAGTACTTGCTCCCAGCACCAGATTGGCTCATCATGAAGGTCAGAAAGCGGGACGGTGTTTTTACCGAGGCAGAAGCCCCTTTCATCTTCAGTTATTGGTTCTCCTTGGTTAATAAATAATGTCCCCTTTTTACATTTGTAGCACCTCATGTCAGATAATGGTTCTTTACAACGGCCCTGCCAGCCCTGATTGTTATAAGCTGTTCTTATTAGTAGTCCTTTCATATTTACCTCCTTTTACAATATGTTTACAATATGTAATATTATAACCAGAATATAAAACCATGTCAAGAGGTAGTGATCTAATAGGATGTGCCAGAGGCCAGAAGATGCTCTTTGAGCCATTGGGGACTTGACAAGAATGATTTTAATATGATATTGTTTATTAAACAATAATGATTCTAAAGTATAAAGACATAGGTATGAAGCTCACACCCCAGAGGCTGGCAGTTCTGGAATATCTTGAGGGTAACAGGAGCCATCCCTCAGCAGAGGATATATACAGGGCTGTCAAGAAGAAATATCCAACTATGTCCTTAGCAACTGTTTATAACATCCTTGAGGCACTTAAGGAAAAAGGTCTTGTACAGGAGCTGAACATAGACCCTCAGAAAAAGAGGTTTGATCCTGACACAAGCCTTCATCATCACCTTATATGCACTGGATGTGGAAAGGTAATTGATATCTCACTGGAGCAAATCCCTGAGATATCTGAAGAGGCTCTTGAGGGCTTTAAGATCCAGAGAGTACACCTTGAGCTTTATGGATTATGTCAGGACTGCAAAAATAAAAATGATTTTTAATAACCTAAAAAAGGAGCATTTTGCTCCTGTATATTAAATTTCAGGAGGTTCAAGATGTCAGAGGTGGTAAGGATAGGTCAGAAGGTTCCAGACTTTGAGCTGGAGACCTTCAATCCAGAGACCGGTAAGTTTGGAAAATTCAGCCTTGCTGGGGCAAAGAAGAACAAGAAGTGGACAGTACTTGTGTTTTATCCAGCTGATTTCACATTCATATGTCCTACTGAGCTTGCAGATGTTGCAGAAAAATATGATGAGCTAAAGAAACTTGGTGCAGAGGTTGTATCAGTTAGCACAGATACGAAGTTTGTCCATTATGGATGGTATCAGCAGGAAAAGACAATTAAGAATGTTAAGTATCCAATGGGCGCTGATCCAAAAGGAAATGTATCAAGGCTCTTTGGTGTTTATGATGAGGATTCAGGTCTTGCATTGAGGGGAACATTTATCATTAATCCAGAAGGAGTTCTTGTATCTTCAGAGGTCAATTATTACAATGTGGGAAGGAATGCTGATGAGCTTTTAAGAAAACTGGAGGCATTCACCTATGTATGGGATAAACCTGAAGAGGTATGTCCTGCCAAGTGGACGCCTGGTAAGAAGACCCTCAAGCCATCAGAGGAGATTGTTGGAAGGGTCTATGAGGCATTGAAGTAATAAAGAAAGGGTGCGGTTTCCGCACCCTTAAATAAAAACAAAAGGAGGAGACTATGACAGAGAGATTGCAGGTTTATAAATGTGAGGTTTGTGGCAATATGATTGAGGTCATTCACAAGGGAGTCGGTACCCTGGTATGCTGTGGTAAGTCCATGAAGCTTTTTGAGGAAAACACAGTGGATGCATCAAAGGAAAAACATCTGCCTGTTATTGAGAAGATAG
>JBDOIG010000137.1:0-1181 GCA_041082235.1 Thermodesulfovibrionales bacterium
GAATCCTGGCTGTGGAGACATGGCATAGGCAATACCATCAATGAGCTCCCACCTGCCTTCCCAGTGTTTGTAGTCCTCGTAAGTGTATCTTGGTAGATCTTCTATTTTTAATAACCGTTCCATGTTTCATTATATATCAAGGAAGTAGATTGTAACAACCTAAAAAGGATGCCTTTAGTCTTTCCTGACACCCTGCTTTCCTTTTCCCATGGGGAACTACCTGATCGGTATATATCCACATTATCTATTAAGCTGTCTTATTAATATTTTCTCTCAAACATATAGACCGCACCAATCTTATTACCAGTTAACCAGTCAGATGGAGAGCCCTCAGGTGTTTCATCAATAGCTGTGACATCCTGTATCCTCCCATTATATCTCCCTTCTATAAGGCCCCAGTCACCGCCTCCAGCAAAGTTAACCCATGTTATTGCCCTGACACTTCCTTTTCCAGCATCAGCATTTCCGTCAATGGCGGTGTCAAGTATTTCAATTGCCTCTATCTGATCTCTGGAACACCAACCTGGTGCACCCCAGGATTGTCCGCATTGACTGTTACAGCATAAAACAATTACGTTTGCTTTCCTGCCAGTAGAGTTAATATTATCATCATGTCCTATATAAACCCAGATAGAGGTACTACCCATAACAACAGGATTTGGTGGGATAGTGGATAGCTTGCTTTTGACCAGTTCTGCAATCGGTGTATTAGCTGCAACCAATTCATTTATCCCGCAATTCTGATATCCCCAATAGTTATCTGTTATAATCCCATTTTTGCACCCATCGCCAGGAAACCTTCCTTTTAAATCAAGATATGAATAAGTTGAGATATACCATGCATCCACTTCCTTTATAAGTTTTTTTGACCATGTATTAAACAGAATATCCTTGCCATAGTTAAAAGAGATGGAGATAATTATCCCGATGACTAAGATTACTATAGCTATCTCTAAAAGGGTAAATCCATTTTTATGCATTTTGCATATATTATAGCAATTCATACCAAAATAAAATACTTGCTGATTCTTACCAAAATTAACCAAAAATTAACACCTATTAACCCTAACTTTACTTTGTTTCATGATAGGATTTAATAGATGCCCCTCGGGCAATGTAGAATCCTTTTCAGGGAGGTTTTATGAAAAAAGGTTTCCTGATATTTATTATTGCTACCTTAT
>JBDOIG010000142.1:0-15329 GCA_041082235.1 Thermodesulfovibrionales bacterium
GATATTATAAAGGGTGAACTCCGAAAGGAATTTCTTTCCCTGACACCTATGGAAAGAATTAAAAAAATGAATGCCCTTTTTAATGACATGATTGCCCTAAAGGCAAAAACAAAAGGTGTCCATGAATATGAAATCTATAGAAGATACCTTAAACCTAATAGATAAGCTCGTTCATTCCTTCCATAAAAAAGACAAACTATATATAGCCCAGGAATTATTTTTAAGTTTAAAAGAAATAATACCTGAGAGATTTGAAACAGAATCCAAAACCTTATCTGATTGCCATGAAATTGAAGGCCGGAAGTCTCAAGGATGACTATGATATTGTTGAACTTTATAAGCGTGCCAGTGAAGATGAAAAAAGGAAGACCCATGAACTTGCAAGACTTATTAAAAAATAGAAAAAGCTCTTGAATCTTTTGAAGAGGTCAAGATGACAGGTGTTATCCTTGCAGGAGGCTCAAACAGGAGATACCCTATCCTCAAGGGTCTCATAGAATTAAAAGGGAAAAGGCTGATTGAAAGGGTAAGGGATTCCCTGAATATTCTTGAAAGAATAATTATAATCACCAATAGACCTGATGCCTTTTTTTATCTTGGCATACCCATGTACGGAGACCTTATTGATTTCAGATGTCCCCTTACTGGAATATACACTGCACTTTTTAATTCAGGAGCTGATATCCTTGTGAGTGCCTGCGATATGCCCTTTATAAATCCTGAGATTGTTAGATTGATAAAGGATGAGGCAGCTGAAAGGCTTAAAAGTTATGATGCTGTTATCCCTGTCTTTAATGAAAGACCACAGCCACTTCTTGGTGCCTATTCAAAAAGACTGATACCTGAAATAAAAAAATGGCTTGAGCAAAAAAGGTGCAACATGACAGAATTTGTAAATAATATAACGACATTTTATATAGAAGAATCACGGATTAAGGCCATTGACCCAGAGGGCCTGTCATTTATAAATATCAATACACCGGAGGATAAAGAAAAGGCGGATAAGAGCTTATCCATTTGAGCCCTTCAAGCCATAATCCGGAGAGCAAGAAATAGGTTTTGATAGCAAGGTATATCCCTATCGACAGATTACAGGAGATTTCTAATCTCGCAATTAATAAGGTATAATTAATAAAGTCCAGAAAAGGAGGTATAAGAAAATGTTTGGTCTTGGAATGCAGGAGCTGATAATAATCCTAATAATTGTGATGGTACTCTTTGGGGCATCAAGGCTTCCAGAGCTTGGCAAAGGAATTGGTCAGGCTATCAGGAATTTTAAAAAGGGAATGTCCGAGCCTGAAGAGATTGATGTAACACCAAAGAAGCCAGTAGAACCACCCAAGGAAGAAAAGGGAAAGAAGGAGTGAGCAGGCATCTCAGGGTAAGCATTGACATTGATGCAATAAAAAACAATTTCAATATCCTGAAGAAAAGACTCCCTCAAGGGATAAAGAGCATAGGAGTGGTAAAGGCTGATGCCTATGGCCATGGAGCTGTTGAGATATCAAGGGTACTTGAGAATTCAGGTATTGATATGCTTGCTACAGCCTATCTTGAGGAGGCCATAGCCTTAAGAGAAGCAGGCATTAGAACTCCTATAATTGTACTCTTTGATGAGCCTGACCCTCAGAAATTCCTGAGATATGACCTGAGGGCAGTACTGCACAACAGAAAGACCATTGATACCCTCTCAAGGATATTGAAGGCCTCTGCACCCTCCCTCAATGTCCATATAAAGATTGACACAGGTATGGGAAGATTAGGATTCAGTCCTGATGAGGTTATAACTGTTATTAAAAGGATAAGAGATATGAAGTCCATCAAGATTGAGGGTATCATGAGCCATTTCAGCGAGGCAGAACTTAGCAGCAAGGAATCAGCAAAAAGACAGATTGAGTTATTTAAAAAAATAACCTCGGAAATAAAGGAACTGCTCGGGTATGGGCCACTTTGCCACATGGCTAACAGTGCAGCCCTGTTCAGCCTCCCCGAGGCGTGGCTTTCTGCTGTCAGGCCAGGACTTATGCTATATGGTTATTTACCTGGTGGCCTTGAGGACAGAGAACTGAGACCTGCCATGAAAGTAAGTACAGAATTACTTACCATAAGAGAATTCCCTCCAGGAACTCCGGTAAGCTATGGTGGCACCTTTATTACAAAAGGGAAAAGCTATATTGGTATTATATCTGCTGGATATGCTGATGGCTTGATGAGGAGTCTTTCAAACAGGGGTTATGTCCTTTATATGGGCAGAAGGGCTCCTGTTATAGGCAGGATATGCATGGACCTTACAATGATAGACCTGACAGGAATTATTAAAGACGAAGAAGGGGAAAGCAAGGAGGTGATACTCCTTGGCTATCAGGAAAAGGAAGGTATTTCAGCAAAGGATATTGCCTCTCTGGCAGGGACAATCCCTTATGAGGTCCTGACAACCTTCGGTGGCCTCGGTAAAAAAGAGTTTATAAGTAAAGATGGTGAAGTAAAAGCAGGACAGAATTTATGATTAAAAATTATATTGAAAGACTTGGAAGATTTGTCTCATTTTTCATACTTGAGGCAGGAGGGATTGTTCTTTTTGGCCTTAGAACCTTGAAACAGCTATTTACCCTCCCCTTTGATATAAAACTCATAATCCTTCAGATGCTTTCAATTGGTGTAAAGTCATTTCCTGTTGTATTTATCACATCCATATTTACAGGGATGGTCTTTGCACTCCAGACCTATACAGGATTCAAGAGATTCGGTGCAGAATCCATGGTTGGTTCTGTTGTAGCACTCTCCATGACAAGAGAGCTCGGACCTGTTCTTACAGGACTCATTGTAACAGGAAGGGCCGGTGCTGCTATAGCAGCAGAAATCGGCACCATGAGGGTAACAGAGCAGATAGATGCCCTTGAAACCCTTGCCACAAATCCCCTTAAATACCTTGTTATACCAAGGTTTCTTGCCGGATTATTCATGCTGCCAGCACTTACAGTGCTATCAGATATTATCGGAATTAACGGTGGATTTATAGTAAGTACAGGAATTTATAAGATGAGCTCAAGCCTTTACTGGAGAAAGGTGTGGGACTATCTTGAGCTCGGTGATTTCTACAATGGTCTTATAAAGGCTGCATTCTTCGGGGCCTCCATGGCCCTGATTTGCTGTTATAAAGGATTCTACACTGAGGGAGGTGCTGAGGGAGTGGGAAAGGCAACCACCCAGGCAGTTGTCCTTGCATCAATGACTATACTTGTAAGCGACTACTTCCTCTCAGCCTGGCTCTTCTGATGATAGAGATTAAAGAACTCTATAAATCCTTCGGTCAAAAAGAAGTCCTGAAGGGAGTTGACCTTTCCATCCAGAAAGGTGAGAGCATGGTAATAATAGGAGGAAGCGGGTCTGGTAAAAGCGTGCTCATTAAACATATAATAGGACTGCTCAGGCCTGATAAAGGCTCTGTATTCATAGAAGGACTTGATGTAACAAGATTAAATGAAAAGGATCTCTATAAGGTGAGAAAGAAGTTCGGCATGCTCTTTCAGGGTGCAGCACTATTTGATTCTCTCAGGGTGTGGGAGAATGTGAGTTTTTTTCTGATAAGGCACAGGGGCATGTCTGAAAAAAGGGCAAAGGACATAGCAATTGAAAAACTGAGGCTCGTTGGACTTACCGGAGTTGAGGACCTTATGCCAGCAGAGTTATCAGGTGGTATGCGTAAAAGGGTCGGCCTTGCAAGGGCAATTGCCCATGACCCTGAAATACTCCTCTATGATGAACCAACAACAGGTCTTGATCCCATAATGGCAGATGCAATAAATGACCTTATAGTTGACCTGAAAAAAAAGCTGAATGTTACATCTGTAGCAATTACACACGATATGCATAGCGCCTATAAGATAGGTGACCGGATAGCCATGCTCTATGAAGGAAAGATAATTGAGACAGGAACACCTGATGAGATAAAGAACACCTCAAACCCAATAGTAAGACAGTTCATCACAGGAAGCGCAAAAGGACCAATTAAGATTGAAGGAGTGACAGATGAATAAATCTGCTGAGTTTAAGGTCGGGGTCTTTACTCTGATCGTCCTTCTTATACTTGCCTTCTTTACCTTCAGGATAGGTGGTTTTGACTGGCTTTATAAGAAAAAGGAATATACCCTCTATGTCTACTTCAGGAATATCGGTAATCTTGATGACAAATCCCAGGTAAGGATTGCTGGGGTAACTGTCGGAAAGATAAAGAAGATAGAACTCTCTGATAGTATGGCAAGGATAACAATGGGGATCAATGAGGGTATAAATATACCTGCTGATTCCATTGCAGATATAAGGTCAACCGGACTCCTTGGAGATAGATACCTTGAGATAAAACCAGGAAAGGAGCCTGTATATCTCAAAGATGGTGATACAATAAGGAATGTGGAAGAGATGGCTGATATGGATGAGATGCTGAGAAAACTTTCAAGCGTCTCTGAGAATGTGGATAGACTTATATCCTCAGCCAATGAGGTCTTTGGAAGTGAGGAATCAAAAAGGGCCTTAAAGGAATCAATTCTGAATCTAAGAGATGTAACTGCCAATCTCAGAGATGCCATATCAAGAAATGATAAAAGGCTTGAAAAACTAATAGCGAAACTTGAAGACCTTGCAGACTCTTTAAAAGGGATGGTTGACGAAAACAGGGAATCCCTGAAAAAGGCAATAGCAAAGGCACCTGAGGTGATGGATGAGCTGAAGAATACAACCAGTGAGCTCAAGTCAATGATAGAGGAAAATCGGGCAAATCTCAAGGGAACTACCGAGCAGTTAAACAAGCTCACAGCTGATATACAGGAAGGCAAAGGCACGCTGGGCAAACTCATGAAGGATGAGCGACTCTATGAAAGCCTTAACAAGGCAGCAGAGGGTGTGAACAGGACTATAAACAGGATAGAGAAGTTCCGCACATTTATAACCTTTCAGGGAGATTACCTCTTTAAGCCAAAGGATACAAAGGGATATTTCAATGTCCAATTACAGCCCACACCCGAAAAATACTATATACTGGGCATTGTGAGCGACCCTATTGGAAAGGTTACCACAACAGAGACCGTCACCACTGTAAATGGAACAACAACAGTAACAACAAAGGAGGAGATAGAAAAGAAGATTGAATTCACTGCTCAGTTTGGAAGACGATTCAAAAACACCGCCCTCAGGTTCGGACTTACAGAGAGTACCTTTGGAGTGGGCATAGACCAGTTCTTCCTGGATGATAAACTCAGATTCTCTGTGGATGCCTGGGACTTTGGTGGAGATGAGGCAGGTGCAAAATCTCCTCATGTAAGGGCTGCTGCTGAATATCTGATATTTAAAAACTTCTTCCTTACAGCAGGATATGACAATATATTTAATTCCCGCTGGAGAGGACCATTTATTGGTGGCGGAGTTAGATTTGAGGATGAGGACTTTAAATATCTCTTTGGCAGTATGCCAAAGGTAACACAATAACAGTTCCATGAAGACAAAAAAAGACATAGACTTTGGTAAGCTTCTGGTAAGGCAAGGATTTATATCAGAGGAGGTCCTTTCAAAGGCACTTGAACTCCAGACAGAAGCTCCTGATAAAAAGCTTGGAGAGATTCTCATTGAGATGGGTGTGCCTGAAGAGACTGTCCTGCAGGGTCTTTCAAAAAAACTTGGCATTGCCTTTGTTGACAGGAACTCCTTTCCCGAGACATCCCCGGTAGAACTATCCCTTGAATTCATGAAAAACAACCTGATAGTCCCCCTCAAGCTTGAAGATGGAAGGCTTAAGGTTGCGATGGCTGATCCTGAGGATACAGAGATCATTGATAGCCTGAAGGCATCTCTTGATTGTGTGATAGAACCCTGCATTGCGAGCAAATATGCGATTAATGAGTATCTTGAAAGACTCTCAAGGATAAAAGAGACCACGGTAAGAGAGATAATGGTGGATGTGGAGGAGGTCGCTGAAGAGGTTCCTGAGGAGCTCAATCATCTAAAAGGAATGGCTCAGGAAAAGGGTGTGATAAGACTTGTGGATGTACTTATAGAGAATGCAGTTAACCAGAGGGCAAGTGACATACATGTAGAACCTGAGGAGACCCGAGTAAGGGTCCGTTACAGGATAGACGGCATACTCTATGACAGGGAATTCCTTCCAAGAAAGATGCAACCTGCTATAACCTCAAGGATAAAACTCCTCAGCCAGATGAATATAGCTGAGAGAAGGCTTCCTCAGGATGGAAGGATAAAGGGCACCTATGGAGGAAGGCCCATTGATATAAGGGTCTCAACCATTCCCACTGTCTATGGTGAAAGTATAGTGATGAGGCTCCTTGACAAAGAGAGCTCCTTCCTCACACTGGAAGAGCTCGGCATGGATCCAGAGACACTTAGGAAATACGAATCCCTTATACACAAACCTTACGGGATGATACTTATCACAGGCCCCACTGGAAGCGGTAAGACCACCACACTGTACGCCTCTCTTGACAGGATCAATTCTCCAGATAAAAAGATAATCACCATAGAAGAACCTGTGGAATACCTGATGAAGGGAATAAATCAAATACAGGTCAAGCCAAAGATAGGACTGACCTTTGCAAGTGGCCTGAGACATATAGTAAGGCAGGACCCTGATGTAATAATGGTTGGTGAGATAAGAGACCTTGAGACAGCCGGGATAGCAATACATGCAGCACTTACCGGACACCTCATATTCAGCACCCTTCACACAAATGACGCACCAGGGGCAATGACAAGGCTCATGGATATGGGGGTGGAAAACTATCTTGTCTCCTCTACCCTCATAGGTGTTGTTGCCCAGAGACTGGTAAGAAGGATATGCAATTCCTGTAAAGTGCAATACCCTGTCCCGCCTGAGTTAAAAAAGGAATTGAGAATTGAACAGGACCATCTCTGGAGGGGTGCAGGTTGTGAAAAATGCTCCAGTACAGGATACAGAGGAAGGATAGGAATATTTGAGCTCCTCCCGGTGAATGATGATATTAGAAATATGATCATGGCAAAGGCAACTTCAAGGGAGCTGAGGGAAAAGGCCATTAGCCTTGGTATGAAGACCCTGAGACAGGACGGGATTGAAAAGGTCGTAAAGGGAATAACAACATCAGAAGAAGTCCTCAGGGTCACACAACAGGATATTGAGTGATTTATGAAGAGGTTCGGAAACGAACAGGGTATTGCCCTTATACTGGTGCTATTTGTAATCATCATCTTGATGATACTGGGGCTTAATCTTTCCTATTCCACAAGATTTGGACTCATGAGTGTAAAGAATCTGAAAGAAGAAACCTCCATACGTTATGCAATGCTTTCAGCCTTCAATGAGGCAATAGCCTATATTGCTCAGGATAAAGACCCTGTTGTTGATTATCTGGATGACAGGGGGCTCCTTCATCTTGACGACAGGGACCCCTTCCCGCAGGAAAAGGAATACTACGGGATCAAGCTTGATATAATGATAATAGATGAGGGAAGTAGATTGAATATCAACATGGTAAATGATATAAACCTGAGAAGACTTCTTAAGTATGCAGATGTGCCTGATGATAAAATCCAGACAATAATTGACTCTTTAAGGGACTGGATAGACCCGGACGAACTTCACAGACCATCTGGAGCAGAAAAGGAATATTACGAATCCCTTGAAATACCTTACAGGCCAAAGAACCTGCCATTGAGTGTGCCTGAAGAACTTATCCTGATAAAGGACTTCAGGAAGGATTATCTTTATGGTTCAGAGGAAAGAAAGGGTATAAACGACCTTATCACCACCTTTGGTGGTGGAAAATTAAATATAAACACAGTATCAAGGGAAGTGATGGAGATACTGGGACTTGGAAGTGTAGATTCCGAAACCATAATCTCACAGAGGAATAGCCTCAGGGGATACAGGGCAATCCCGCCCCATCTGACAGGACTTTTCCAGGCAATATCATCAAATACATTCAGGATAGAGATAAAAGAAAGGGTCTCAGGAGAGAAGCTTACAGCGGTGGTACAGAGGATTCCCGCAAAAAAAGGATTTATAGTGAAAACACTGTACTGGTCAGAACATAGAAATCACAGGTCAGACGCAAGGGGACAGGACTTACATGCAGGATTTCTGAGCGTCTATGGAGGCACCTGCTGAAATGAAAATCCTTGCCTTAGACATCAGGCAAAAGGAGGTCAATTATGGTCTTTATAAAAAATTGACCTCACCACTTTATCCTTTCACTGGAAATCCCCTTGGTTTTCCTTTCTCATTTAAAGAGATTAAAAAGGGATCAACTACTCCTGAAAACCTTCCGTCCCTTATAGAGGAACTAAAAAAACACAGAATAAGCTATATGGTCCTTGGTCTTCCCTTTTACAGATTCAACCACCATACCATTGAATTACCGCTCACGAAAGAAAAGGAAATCAAGACAGCCCTTTCATTTGAGCTGGAGAAGAAACTTCCCCTGCCACTTGAGCAATATAAATATGATTTTTTAATCCTTAAAAAGAAAAGAGAGGGTTCAACCATCCTTACCCTCTCTATCCGTAACCAGCATCTTCTTAATATAATTGATCCGTTGCGTGATACAGGAATACCCATCGCAGGGATTAAATCTACCTTTATGACGGTGGTCTCTGAATTTACAAGGAAAAACAGAGGGAGGGCCATTATTGCAGATGAAGATAGCGAATATATCTATTTTGCCTACTTGCTGGATTCTGAGATAAAGCATATGAGGCTCATATCAAAGGATGAGGAGATAGAATATCCCTTTGGCTTTGAAGACCCTGCCATTCCGAGGTATCTGATCAAGGCACCTTCAGATGATACTGTCAATACAGTCTTTAAAAACTATTCAAGGATAGATATAAACAGGACAGCCCTGATTGCAAAATCCCTGTCTGAGAAAGAGGGATTTAATTTTTTACCCGAAGAATTATCACCCTTAAAGGATAGAAGACTACAGGTAGCAGGTTTTTTATTCGGCGCCTCAATTATAATCTTTCTTCTAACTGATGTCATTGCTTATTATAAGGATTACAGAAGTTTTAATAGACTCACTCAAATCATGGAGGCAATGAAGGAAGATACACGGGGAAGCAGTCCGGAGGAAGAAAGGGGCAGGCTTATAAACCGATATTCTGAGCTTAAAAAAGAGACATTTATGATCCTTTCAGAAATAAGCAGGAAGATGCCTCCTGACACAGTCCTTACAGCCATAACCTTTGATGTTCAGAACGGAAGCATTGAGATAGAGGGAAAGAGCTCAAGGTCCTCCTCTGTGCTTTCAGCACTGGAACAGTCTGGTCTGTTTAAAAACATCACCTATTCGGGTGCCATAACTGTTAAAGAAGGCAGGGAAGCCTTCAAATTCAAGATGGAGATAAGATGAGGAAAAAGATACTCTTTACTGCCCTTGGATTAATTATAGCACTTATAATCCATAACTATATTGAAGACAGCAGGACAGAATTGATGGAGCAAAATGAAGTGCTGAGTAATAGAATTGAAAAAGTCAAAAAAAGACAGGAGATTGAAGAGCCAGGCAGTGTAACAGGCAAAAAGATTAAACTCCTTGATAGTCATTCAACAACAGGCAGTCTGTCAAAACTGCAGTCATTCATTATAGAGACAGCAAAGTCCTCAGACATAGAGATTCTTTCAGTAAGACCCAATCCTGTGATAAAGTATACCTATCATGAAGGTGTGGTCCTTTATGTTGAGGCAAAGGGTGAGGCAGTGGATATGGCTGAATTTTTAAGAAGACTCTATTCATCAGATAGGGCCATATTTATGCCAAAGATTGTACTTACTCAATCAACAACCCAGGGACCTGAAGAACTCAGACTCACCATGGAGATAGCTGGGCTCAGGAGCCTATGAAAAGACTGAAGACATTTATAGCCATCTCAGGTCTTCTGATATTTATTCTCAGCCTTGAGAGGTTTTATACCTATGCATTTATCTATGATCCTTTAAGATCGGATTATATACCAGAAACAATCCATGAGACACAGAATAAGCAGGACAAAAAACAAGGCGAGAAAATCATAAAAGAGCCTTCTATCAAGGAATCCCTTATGAAACTTTTTGGAGTTCATGAAATAAAGATGCCAGAAAAACCCCTTACCGCGATAGCCCCTCCGCCGCCACCTCCTCCAGAGCCACCACCTCAGATGGTACTTAAAGGTATTATACTTGAACCTGATGGCAGATACAGGGCGTTCATAGAGATTGATGGCAAGAAGATGCTCTCCCTCAGGACAGGAGAGGGAGTGGACAATATAACTGTCACTGATATTAAAGAAAGGAGAGTAAGCCTCAGATGGAAAGACCAGACCATGGAATTATCAATAGAACCAAAAAGACGCTGAGCCTCTTCCTTACAGGCCTTATACTGCTCAGCTCCTGTGCAAAGAGGCAGGAGATAAGACCTCCTGAGCCCACCTCTCAGCAGGAAGAGCTCATACTTCCAGAACCTCCAGCACAGAAACAGCCAGAGATAACAGAGATTAAAAAACCCGAGCCATCTGTAACTATTGAAAAAAAGGCAGAGGAAAAATACATTGTCCTGAATTTTAATAATGCAAGTATTGAGACAGTAATAGCCACGATAGGTGAATTACTCAACATAAACTATGTCCTTACTCCTGGCATCTCTGGAAGAGTGACGATCCAATCCTATAAAAAATTTCCTGTAAGTGATCTCATGCAGATATTCCAGACCATACTTGAGATGAACGGACTCACCGCCGTTAAGGATGGAGCGGTCTACAGAATAGTCCCCATTGATACAGCAAAACAGCAACCCATACCTGTTGAACTCGGTAAAAAGCTCGTGATAGAGTCTGGCTTTGTTACTCAGATTATCCCTCTTGAGAACATAAAGGCATCAGATGCAGCAAACACCCTGAGGGCTCTTCTTCCCAGGGGAGCAGACCTCATAATATATGAACCATCAAACCTGCTGATCCTTACAGCCCCTCCCCATGCAGTTATAAAATTCATGAAGATACTTGAGGCACTTGACATACCTGTTGGTGACAGGGAAGGTATAAAGACCTTTGTCTATTATGTTGAAAATGGAGAGGCAAAAAAATTAATAGAGGTACTCAAGAGCATCTATGGAGAGAAAAAAGGAAAGACAACAGCACCTGTTGTAAGACCTCCTCAACCCCAGCAAGTGCAGCCTGGTCAGAAGCCTGCCACCACTACAGAGGTGCTCTCTGCAGAGATAGAAGGTGAGATAGTTATGACAGCCTATGAGGACATAAATGCAATAATATTCAAATGCACACCAAGGGCATATCTTGAGATACTTGAGACATTAAAAAAACTTGATATACCACCAAAACAGGTTCTCATAGAGGTCCTCATAGCTGAGGTAACCCTTGATGACAAGCTCCAGTTTGGTATTGAATGGCTTGCAAAGGGCTCAACCAGGATTGAAGGGAACAAGGCAGGTATTCTTGGAGGATTTTCTACAGAACCATCAAACTTCTTTGAGACAACAGGCAGCGGTGATACAGCCACAATAGACCTTACAAAATTCAGGCCTGTGGTATCATCAGGTGTATTTGCAAATATCCTTGATCCTGAG
Organism: Thermodesulfovibrionales bacterium; assembly: GCA_041082235.1. Lineage (GTDB taxonomy): Bacteria > Nitrospirota > Thermodesulfovibrionia > Thermodesulfovibrionales > CALJEL01 > CALJEL01. Next base: position 11,601 of record JBDOIG010000142.1, read on the forward strand.
AGATTCAATGCCCTCATATCAATGCTTGCTGGAAAAAGCAAGTTGAATGTCCTTGCAAGTCCTCACATACTTGCCCTTGACAATAAGGAGGCAAAGATAGAGGTTGGCAGTGAGATACCGGTAGCAACAGGCCTTGTTCAGCAACCATCAACAACTGGTGGAGCCACTCTTGTATCTCAGGGTCAGATTCAGTACAGGACAGCGGGTATAATCCTCACAGTCACTCCCTATATTAGTGATAAGAACCAGGTCACACTGAAGATAGCTCAGGAATACAGTGCACCAGGTGCACCCACAAAGATAGCAGGCCAGGAATTCCCTTCATTCATAACAAGAAGGGCAAATACCACAGGCATAGTCCAGGACGGACACACCCTTGTAATAGGTGGCCTTATATCAGAACAGACAACGCACAGCAGGTCAGGTATCCCTCTTCTCAGTGATATCCCCCTCATAGGCTGGCTCTTTGGCTCAACGAGTATTACAAAGACAAAGACAGAGCTCCTTGTAATGGTAACACCAAGGGTTATAAGCTCTCAGGAAGAGGCTGACAAACTTGTTAATGAATTCAAAGAAAGGGTAAGGACAATAAAGGAGAAGATTGAGAAAAAATAATGCTCAAACTCAGAGATGGCATAGTGGAGTTATACAAAAAGGTGGCAAGCTCCCTTCCAAAGGATGTGGAAGAGGGCCTCAAGTTTGCCTTTGAGAAAGAAAAAGAACCTGCTGCAAGAGAAAGCCTGCATATCATACTTGAAAACATTAAGATGGCGAGGCAGAAAGAACTTCCACTCTGTCAGGACACCGGGGTGCCTGTCTTTTATGTAAAGGTTCCAAGATGCCTCGGTCAGGAAAGGATAAGGGAGACTATCCTTGAGGCAACGAAGATTGCAACAGAGAAGATTCCACTGAGACCGAATTCCGTTGATATCCTGACAGAGAAAAATACAGGTGACAATACAGGCAGAGACTTTCCAGTTATGCATCTTGAAGAAACAGAAGAAGAACATCTTGTTATAGATCTTCTTCTTAAAGGTGGTGGCTCAGAAAATATTGGTTGTTTTTATAAACTGCCGGACGAAGGCTTAAAGGCTGAAAGAAACCTTGAGGGAGTTAAAAAGATCGTTATTGATGCAGTGCTGAGGGCACAGGGAAAGGGATGCCCGCCCTATATAATTGGTATAGCAATTGGCGGCTCCAGAGAACATATTGCCTATCTATCAAAGTTACAACTCCTAAGGAGATTGAATGAAGAAAACCCTGAACCCCTTTTAAAGGAACTTGAAGCAGATCTCATAAGAGACATAAACAGTCTTGGTATAGGAGTAATGGGTCTTGGAGGTTCAAACACATGCCTTGGTGTAAAGATAGCAGTCTCTAACAGACATCCTGCCTCCTATTTTGTGGATATATCCTTCAGCTGCTGGGCTCTGAGAAGAGGAAGGCTGATATGGTAAAATTAACCAGGAGGTAAAAATGAAATTCCATGTAATTATTGAACAGGACGAAGCTGGTTATTTTGTGGCCGAAGTGCCAGCTTTACCAGGGTGCTTTTCACAGGGAAGGACCTATGAGGAAGCAATTGCAAATATAAAAGAAGCAATAGAAGGATGGCTTGAGGTTATGGAATCCAAAGTCCAGATTGACCCTTCAAAATTAGTAGAAATTGCTGTATAATGGGGACTGCATTAAAACTTTGCTCAGGTGCTGAAGCTGTAAAGAAATTTCAAAAGGCAGGCTGGACAATAGCAAGACAGAAGGGTTCTCATGTAATGCTTACAAAACCTGGATATGAATGGACATTATCAGTTCCTCAACATAAAGAACTTGGTCCCGGGATTTTAAGAAAACTAATCAAGCAAGCTGGTTTGACTATAGAAGAATTTAATGGGCTTTAAATGCATATATTAAGTGCACCCTTAGATGAATCCACTGTCCGCTCCTTGAGGGCAGGTGAGCTTGTCTATATAAGCGGCCTTATAATCACTGCAAGGGATAAGGTTCACAGATACCTTGTAGAGAATAAACCAGATATCCATGAGCTCAAAAACTCTGTGATATACCATTCAGGCCCGATAGTGAAGGATTCAAAGGTTATATCAGCAGGCCCTACAACGAGTGCAAGGCTTGAACCATACATGGCAGAACTTATTGCCCATTATAAAATAAAGGCAGTTATAGGGAAAGGAGGGATGGGAGAAAAGACGCAGGAGGCACTGAGAAAGTATGGAGCTGTATATCTTCAGGCAACAGGTGGTGCAGCAGTATACCTCGCAGAAAGGATTAAAAAAATTATTAATGTCCAATTCCTTGAAGAATTCGGGATGCCAGAGGCAATGTGGTTCTTTGAGGTTGAGGAATTTCCAGCAATAGTTACAATGGACAGTCATGGAGGTAATCTGCACAGAGATATTGAGGCAAGAAGTAAGGCATTAGCACTTAACCTATAAATTGCCCTTGTAAAAAGGGGCAGTCTGCCTCAAAGTCTTTACAGAACGACGATTTTTATTTATCTTGTAACAAAAAGTTTTTCGCAAAAAAGGTAAACTCAGATATGTATAATAAGCTTATTAATAAGATTACATTGAGGTGTCGCAGTAAGGCCTTTTCAGCAGGCCCCTTTTGCTTTAGAATTGTAATAAATTTCTATGGGCGGATTACGAACTTAACCTGAAATTTTGACAGATAATCGCTCCCTGTTTTATATTAAAAAAGGTTTTTAATCTTTAATAAAAGGAGGTTCACTATATGAAGACAAATATGGCTGACTGGGACAGGATTATCAGGGTAGTGCTGGGATTCATATTCATAGTCCTGGCAATAGTTAAGGGCTCACTCTGGTGGATACTTGGTGCAATAGGCATAATCTTCATACTCACATCCATAATCGGATTCTGTCCCCTTTATGCAGTCCTTGGATTCAAGACAAAGCATGAGTGAGAGATACTTTATTGCTGGTGGAACGGGATTTGTAGGCACAGCCCTTTTAGAGGCCCTGCTAAGGCAGGGCCTTTCTGTTAAATGTCTGGCAAGAAATCAGAAAAAGGCCCTTCAACTTAAAGAAAAAGGCATTGAGCCTCATATTGGAGATATTACTGATAGAGACTCCCTGAAAGATGCCTTAAAAGGGGTGGATACAGTTATCCACCTTGTTGGAATAATGGAGGGAAGCCCTCAGGATTTTAAAAGGATTCATGTCCAGGGCACAGAGAATCTCATCAATGAGTCTCTTAGGGCAGGTGTAAAACTCTTCTTTTATCAGAGTGCCCTTGGTGCATCCCTTAAAGGTAACACTCCCTATGAAAAGACAAAGGCAATGGCAGAGGAGCTTGTTATCTCCTCAGGGATTCCTTATATCATATTCAGACCCTCTCTCATAATAGGCAAATGGGATGGATTTACAAAGAGACTCATTGACCTGATAAAGAATCTTCCAGTCATACCGGTGCCGGGAGATGGCAGGGCAAGATTTCAGCCCCTTTACATAGAGGACTGGGTTAAGGCATTCTTAAAGGCAGTTATTGAGAAGAAAGAAAAAAATAAACTCTATCAACTGGGAGGTCCTAAACACCTTACATATAACGAAATGATTTCAAATCTCATGGAGGCAATGAGGGTTAAAAAACCACTCATACACATCCCTCAATGGCTCATAAAGACAGGCCTTCCAGCAGGGAAACTCCTGAAAAACCTCGGTGTAGATATTCCGCTTCCGACCATTGACCAGCT
>JBDOIG010000181.1:0-45829 GCA_041082235.1 Thermodesulfovibrionales bacterium
TTCACTATCCATGCCTCAGGAGGTGAATATTTGAGAACAAAGCTCTTAAGGGAACGACCTATCTTTCTCTCCTTCAGGTCTTTAAACTTCACCTCCACAGGGATAATCCTGTCAGGTAATTCTATTATAAAATCCACCTCAGCACCATCAGAGGTTCTCCAGAAATGGATATCTGCATGAGGGAATTTATCCTGAATAAGATTGAGTACAAGATTCTCAAATAAAAAACCCATATCAGCTGGAATAATCAGTCTTCCAAAAAGACCGATCACAAAGTTCCTGAGTCCAAGGTCATAAAAGTAGACAACAGGAGACCTTGATATCTCCTTTCTGATATTTCTGTAGAAGGGTGTAATTTTTTTAATAATAAAGGTCTTTTCAAGGTAATAGAGATAATTCTTAAGGGTGGGAAGACTCAGGCCAGTTGATTGGGATAGTTCTGTCAGGTTTATCAGATTTCCTATCTGGCTTGCAAGGAGCCTTACCAGATCCTTGAGGGCATCTATCCTTTCTAATCTCAGGAGAAAGGCGATATCTTTTTCTATGTAACTTCTGTAGATATCCTCTATAACTGCAGCCTTTTCATCAAGCCTATCTTCAAGGACAACCCTTGGATAGCCACCAAAATTCATATACTCCATGAGGAGATTCATCGCAAATGAATCTATCTTGAAAAATTCATGGAGTCTATCACTGTATCTATAGCCTGTCTTAAAATTTATGAATTCTTTCAAAGAGAGGGTGTTCAATACAAAAAGTCTTTTTCTGCCAATAAGGGATTCATGGATACTCTCTGTAAGTTCGATGCTTCCAGAGCCAGAAAGGATAACTTATAGGGAAGATCCATATCGTATATGCCCTTCATGAAAAGGCCTGCATCCTTCTTCCTCTGTATCTCATCAATAAAGACAAAGGCCTGCTGAGAGCCAAACTCTAAATTTAACCTCTCAATAAGGGCATGCTGTGTGCGAAAGAAGGACATGTCCCTCTCAAAATCAAGGCTCATGAATAATGTCCTCTCACCTTTCTTGATAAGCTCTTGCTCAAGGAGTTTCATCAAGGTCGTCTTTCCGGCCTGCCTCGGTCCAACAATGAGGCTTATCTCCTTTCTGTCCATATGCCTGAGAAGGTCAGGGAAAATAGTTCTTTTTATAAGCATACTTTATAATATACCCGAGAAATTTGAAAGTCAAGTTTTTTGATTAAGCTGCCTCTGCTCTATTGTGTCCTATTGCTGAGGGAGCTTGAGGGATATTCTCCTGATAGAAAATTCATAAAGATGTGAAGGACTGGACCAGGTCTTCCTTCTTCATGCGTATATATCTTCCCTCTGACCTGCTCTTCACAGGGATGGGATAACAGCTTCCTATACCTCTTGATATCTTCTTCACAGGATAGGTGACATTGCATGCCCGGCATCTTATAAGACCATCTTCAAACCTGAAACCCAGTCCTGAGTTAAAACATTTTCTGCATCTATTAAGAAAGACCATTAATTGCCCGTTTAGACGGACAATAAAGAAATCTATCTTTCTTCCGTCTATTTCTGCACTGTAAAAATCTGGTATCCCCTCGGGTTTATCATGGGCTATTATGAGTTCATCATTTACAGGATTAACAATCTGAAAAGATTCTTCTCTCGCACAGGATAGGAAAACAAAGCATGGCAGAAATAAAATAAAAAATCTAAGTAAGCTCATTTAGTTTTCCAGCACCCATCTGGAATCTTCGTGAGGCATTCCTTGCAAGCTCCCTGTTGTGGGTAACAAGGACAAAGGTTATGCCCTTTTCTTTATTGAATCTCTCAAACAATGCCATTACCTCTTTTTCTGTCTCCTCATCAAGGTCACCTGTTGGCTCATCAGCGAGGACAAGTTCAGGTTCATTTATAAAGGCCCTTGCTATGGCAACACGCCTCTGCTGTCCACCTGAAAGCTGGGCTGGATAGGCATTGATCTTATCACCGAGGCCCACAAGCCCGAGGAGCTCATTTGCCTTTGATGTTATATCTGCCTTTTTTTCTTTTGAGAATATAGTGGGCAATATCACATTCTCAAGGCTTGTAAGTGTGGGTATGAGACTTGAAAATTGATATACAAAACTGACCTTCTGATTTCTATACTCTGAAAGCTCATCATCACTGAGGCTGAGGATGTCCACCCCATTGATAATGATACTGCCTGAATCTGGCCTTGTGAGTCCACCTATAAGACTCAAAAGCGTGGTCTTCCCACTTCCTGAATGGCCGATTATCGAGACAAACTCTCCCTTCTTTACATTGAAACTCACATCATCCACTGCCCTTATCTCATCAGAGCCAATAAAGTATCTCTTTGTGACATTCCTTACATCTATCATCTCTTACCTCCATCTATCTCTTTCTTTAATAATTCCGCCATACCCTGGTCAATCTCTGAGAGCCTTCTGTGTTGCTCAAGGGCTGCTGACCTGTTGCCTGCCTTAAGATAGGCTATACCGAGATTAAATCTTGCAGTTGCATAATTCTGTCTCAGGCTAATTGCCTTCTTAAGTGCCTTTATCTCTTCATCCCTCATGCCCTTCTTACTGTAGGCCATAGCAAGATTATTGTAAAGGACAGGATTGTCTAGCATGTATCTCATAGCCTTTTTAAAATTAGCAATGGCATCATCATATCTGCCAAGGCGATTGCAGGCAGTACCCATTTTAAAATAGGCATAACCCATATCAGGTCTCAGTTCTATAACCTTTTTGAGGGCCTCCACCTCCTCTGCATATAAACCATTCCTGTCATAGAGGTCTGCAAGGTGATACCAGAGGTCGGGGTTATCAGGTTCTTTAGAGAGCCTTTCCTTGACCTCTCCATAGACAGAATCAGTGGCATAGGGATTGACAACCCTGCCACTCTCTGGAGCTGACTTTTCCTTGCAAGACAGTAGCAGGACAGAAATGAAAAGGGTGAGACAGAGGAATCTATTCATGGTTTTCTCCTTACAGTTATTATAAAATTTACTGAAGCCAGTATAGTTATTATAATCCCTTCAAATATCAGGGCCGGTACTGTCCCGTAATTACAGGGCATCCTTGTACTTGCACAGTATCCAAGGACCTGAGGGATTAAAATCACAGAGAGCCCGGAAATAAAGAGCATAATGCTCAGCCAGATAATTGCCTCTCTGGTCCTTAAAAAGATAATACCCGCGGATATGAAGATAATCATAACACCTGTAAAGATCTCAGTAAGTCCTGTATAAGAGCATGCCATCCTTTGAAAACCATGGTATTCGCAAACAGGCAGTATGAGATGCGGGGTCAGGATAACAAATATTCCAAGAAAAAGGGAGACTGCGCCAATTACCTCCTTCATCTTATAAGCTCAAAGGCCTCCTTAAAGGTATAAATCTTTCCAAATCTCTCAGCCTCTAAACTGTTTTTAAAGGCACCTATCTGCCATGACATAGGTGTCTTAAATTCCCTATTCCTCACATAATAGGCTGATCTACCATCTATCCATGTCCCTGAGATAAAATCCCTCACATTTGCCTCTTTTATCCTCTCAGGGTATTTTCTGTAATGATAAAGCATATCACCGATATCACAAAAGTATTTCCTGTTGTCTTCTATATCAATTACCAGGGCAGAAAATCTTGAGCCAGTGTCTATCTTCATGCCGCATTCAGCACAGATGCTGTCCTCTGGTATATCTTGAGACAGGGCTGAGACTGCTCCAAAAAATATCAGAAACAATAAAAGGATAGTTCTGGACCTCATCTTATTCTCCCTTTCTTATTGCCTCATAGGGCTCCATCCTCACTGCATTAAAGGCAGGAAGTAGAGATGATATAAAGCCCGTGAGCACAGAAAAGACAATTGCCAGCAAGACAAATTCTAAAAGGACCATCATTGATGGTGTAAGATAGGGAAGCCTGAGATAATGCAAGAGGAGTTTTTTAAATGTAAAAAGCAGGGCTCCTCCAGAGATTATTCCAATAATCCCTCCAAGGAGGGAGATAGTAATTGCCTCCATCATTATAAGACTGAAAATATCTCTCTTACCTGCTCCCATTGCCCGGAGCACTCCTATCTCCCTCTGTCTCTCATTCACTATCATATAAAAGGCAAATCCCATCATTATAAGTGCCATAAGCCATAAGATAATACTCACTCCAAATATCCCTCTTAAGATACCCTTCATCTGTGTCCTCACTGTTGTGATAACATCATCAGAGGCAATGGCCTTTACACCAGGAATATCATGTTCTATCCTTATAGAAACCCTCTCAGGTGTGTAACCATCCTTTACCTGAACAAGGACAGCAGATATCTTATCCTCTGGTATATCCAGTGGCTGCATTGACTTTGTCTTTGATTCAGCAGCCATCCTGTAGGCATCCTCCATGCTCATAAAGACAGAGTTGTCAAAAAATTTCATACCTGTTGGTTCCATTGTGCCAGCAACCCTGAACATGGTTCCAAAGAATGGTATCATGTCTCCTTCAACAACAGGCACATCCCTTCCTGTGATTATCTGATTCTTCTTAAGCCCATTTTTAATATGCCTTTCAAGCCAGGGCTTTACTGTGAAGTCAGTCTCGGGATCGAAGGCTACTAAAAAGACATCCACGCTGTAACAGCATGTAAAGGACGCAGGTTTTATAAATAATTGCGGAGAGGCACTGGCTACACCCTCAACAGACCTTACCCTGTCCAGGACAGCCCTTTCCATGTAAAAACTCGTTGGTTCACCTGCAAGGAGTGCTGAGCGTGCCTGATGCTCATATTCCTGAGGTACTACAAGCACATCAGCCCCGAGTCTGTAGGTACCTATCTTCAGGGCATTCTGCATGCTTGTGGTGAATATGGTAGCGGCAAAGAGTGTACCTGTTGCCACAGCAACACTTAAGGCAAGGACCACTGTCCTTACAATCCTGCGATTAAGATTTTTTATCGCAACAAATAATATATTCATACAGTCATAAAAAGGGGTCCTCTCAGAGGACCCCTTATACCTTTATATAAAAATCAGGTTACTTCTTCCAGTCAACAACAACACCGCAGAGAAGTGGTGAGCCCTTGTCAATCCTTACCTCTATACCATACTTGCTGTGGCAGGCATAGCAGGCTGAGACCTTCTGGACAATCTGCTTTGACTTGAGATCCATCACAGCAAGTATACTGTCATTGCCATAGGTTCTTGATGAAAGCAGTGCATACTTTTTATCTGGTGTGAATTCCACATCATGAGGTCTCACATCATCTGGAAGTACAATATGGTCAACAACCTTATCAGTCTTTGTATCAATAACAACTATCTGTGACTTGTGAGTCCCAGGCTTGAGACCTGGGTCAAATTCATTTGGTGCTGTTACCCAGATATGCCTTCCATCAGGTGCCATCTTTATCTGGTGTATGAATGTCATCTCAGGGTCTTTGATCTCCTTAATGGTCTTCTTCGTCTTCCAGTCTATTACATAGACAACACCAAGGGGCATATCTGAGACATAGGCCTTTTCATTATTTCTTGTCCAGACTATTCCACAAATTGCCTTTCCCACAGGAAGCTTATCAACAACCTTGAGCCCTTTAGGATCAAAGATATAGACATGACCATCTGCCATGTCCTCAAGATAGACATTCCCATCAGGACCAACAACAGCATCGCAGAACTTCTTTCCAACCTGTACTGGTGCAGATTTCTTACCTGTGTTTAGATCATAAACAACAACATTTCCATTAAGAAGTCCAACAATCAGTTTCTTCTCAACAAGGGCACTGCCATGGCTTCCACCTGCCTTCTTTACCTGCTCAAACTCCATTCCTGCAATCACACCTTCCATCTCAGAGCCAGCCTCTGTAATGACTATCCTTCCCTTTTCCATGTCTGTTGGTGGCTCCATGGTGGAAAGGTCAATAACTGCAAGATGTCCACCATGACCTGCGATGTAGGCTGTGCCTTTGAATGTGACCTTATCTGCTGCACTGATTGGTTGGCTCAAAGATGAGATAAGTAGATAACCTGCAAGTGCAATAATAGCAAGAGCTGCTAACAGTACTGACCTCTTAACAACTGACTTCATATAAACCTCCCCGTATGTTTTTTAATTTTTGCCTCTCAAAGGCAAGACAGGACAAAAATTAGCTCTCGTCACCTCCTTCCCTTGATAATTGATAAAGTTTTATCCTATTTGATTAATGATAATAAGAACGGAGTGCACTTATCAACTTCAAATTATAATTTTAGATATCTTGTAAACCTCTACTTTGCGGGACCTTGCCCCTCGCCTTCAATAAAACAGGGAATGCATACTATCCTTCCATCCATGAGCCTTGCCTTTGGTTCTGCCACTTTTTCTCCACAGACCTCACATCTCACACTCTTATATATCCTTGCTTCAGGAGGAAGCTCAATCCTTACTTTTTTAACCTTCATCAATTCTTCATCAGATGCACTGAGTATAGCCTCTAATCTCCTTGCCTTTCTTGAATGGACTATCCTGAGTATCTCTTCTGAGCGACCTCCCTCCATATATCTCTTCCATGCACTCTTCTCTTCCTCTGTCTCCTCGGGAGGGGTATAGTCAATGGATACCCTCACACCCTCACCGGAGGGCCTCTTTACAATTGTATAGATCTGCTTACCATAATCTTTAAAAATGAGATTTCCCTTACCGAAGGTGCATCCTGTTAGGACCTGTATTGCATCTACTGCACAGGAGTCATTCTCCACAATGGCAAGAATCTCTTCATCTGAAGAGCCTTTTTCAAGACCGAGCTCCTTCAATGCCCTCAGTCCTACCCTGTAGCCAAGGGCAAGCCCCGGACAGCTATGTCCATGGAATCTTACAACCTCATCATAAGTCTTCATCAGTCCTCCTTTTCTCTATCATAAAATTCCAAGAAAAAGTAATTTTTCAGCAGCTTAATATAAAAAATCTTTTAAAGAAACCACTGAAACCTTCCTCTGAGAAGTCGTGACCCTCTGGATTATCAATAGGATGGCGGTGCCATATACCACCATCACAATCCCTCCCCAATATCCTCTGATTTCCCAAAATAACTGCATAATTCACAACACCCTTTTGTATATTCTGGTAAATCTGGATAAAACACGTGGAAGTAATAGTGAGTTTTATTTTTAAAGTATTTGTGGTTTTTAAGATTGTTTCTATCTTATTTACAAAAGAAAATTGGTGGGCAGTTTCATAAATCTGTTTTTCAACATCGTCTATCATTCCTCTTGAGTTAGTTCCTCAAAATAATTCTTTAATGTTTTAATAGCATCTATTGCTGCATCCCACTCATGGTAATCGCTTTCAACCTCATAAGAAAATCCCTTTTCTTTAACTATATTTCTTTTTTCAAACTCCTCAAGAGTCATCCCATATTTTTTCTGAAGTCGATAATCAATAAGCTGAAATTCTGCAAGCTTTCTCTTAAGCCCCTATATCATGACTATTTTAATCTTTGAATCAATGTTCCCTTCTGGTATTAAAAGACCAAGTATCTTTAATGTCTTTTCTGTAATCTCCTTCATACTTTTTTATACTATACTGCTAACAGAAAAATCAACCTTGAAGATTCATCTGTAAACTGCCATTAGAAAATCCCAAAGGGATTCATCCTTGGGTTGCTTATATCTCTTCCCCTTGACAATTATTGTATAATATCATAGTAAAATTTTAAAAATAATTTATGGGCAGAGAAAGGAAATATCCGAAAGTAATTTTAAGCTCCTCTGAAGATGGAAGCCCCTCTTTAGATTCCACCTTTATAACAAATGAACCAGGCAAAATACTCAACGATAAGGTTGAACAACTGATAAAAAAGGACTGTCGGCCATTACAGATAACTGAGAAGATAAATGGAGATGAGAAAAAATGAAAACATTAGAAGAAATAAAGGATATTTTGAAAGAGTTGAAAAAAGAGATAGAGGGGAAATACAAGGCAGAAATCATTGGTGTCTTCGGTTCATATGTTCGTGGAGAGCATAAAAAGAGAAGTGATCTTGATGTCCTTGTAAAATTTCACAAAGGAGCAACTCTTTTTGATTTTGTGGGGCTTGCTATTTTCCTTGAGGAAAAACTTGGAATTAAAAAAATTGATGTGGTTCCTTTTGATACTATTAGATCAGAACTCAAAGAGCATATTCTTAAAGAGGTTGTTAATATATGAAAAGAGATGCATCTTTATATTTAGAAGCAATGGAATCTATAGAAAAATTTGAAAGACATGACCCTTGAGGAATTTAGATTGGATGATAAGACTTCAAGTGCAGTTATAAGAAAGTTTGAGATTATTGGCGAGGCAACAAAAATATTCCAAAGAGCATTAAACAAAAATATCCGGATATCCCGTGGAAGGAGATAGCTGGTTTTCGCGATAAACTTATCCACTTTTACTTTGGAATTAAATATGAAATTGTCTGGAAAACAATAAAAATTGAGATACCAAAATTAAAACCAAAAATAAAAGAGATACTTTCACAGCTTGGAAAGGAAAGAAAAAAATGAAATTTAAATCAAAGAAAATCGTTGCTTACACCAAAGGAAAAAGCAAACAGAATATTTTTGAGATTTCTAAATTGTAGGTTACATAGCAGAGCAGATTAAACTGAAAGAGTGAACTCTTTAAAAGATAATGAGAAAAAATAGAAGGAGGTTAAAAAGATTGTAACTGGTATTTGCAACAAGAAAGCAGTTCTTTGATATAATGATGAAGGAATTAGGCAGGACGAGGTCTGTTCAACTGAATCCGTTAGGCTTTAAAAATGAATATTTACCAGAGCAAAGTTTTAGATATCCTCAATAATTTGGAAACTTATCATGAGGCATTTTATAAGTCTGAAACATTCGGTGGCCCGAGCCTTTACTTCCATAGACGAACTCTTGAAATGGCTAATTCTGCTAATTTTGAGCTCTATTTAGAATTTATATATGCAACCTTAGCTTCATGGGGCATGCATAGAATGGGAAAAGGTGGCTCTAAAATGCAAGGATTTGATGTTTTTAAAGAGAGTATCCTTAGAATTAGAGAGCAAATTGAAGAAGCAAAAAGGATTGATTACCAAAAGATGACCGATTCAAATTGGAAATGTTTAGAAAAAATATTTCGCGGTATAAACGTCATGGCAAGCGGCACAAAGATAGTAGGCAACTCCAAAGTTATGGCCCATTTAATTCCTAATATAATTCCGCCAATTGATCGTGAATATACTCTAAGATATTTAAAAGGTAATCCAAACATAAGAAATGATTTAGATTACGAATGGAAACTTATGAGAGAAATTCTATCAGAATTTTTTATCCCTGTCGCAAGCAATCATAGATTCCTAAATAAAGCTCAAGAATGGATAAGCGATCAACAAAAATATCCGTGGGATACATCTGTTTTTAAAGTTATAGATAATCTCGTTATTGGAGCGTGTAAAAAAAAATCTTAATACCCTCAGGTAGTAATATATCTTCACTTCAAAAAATCCAGAAGTGAGCCTGAAAGAATTTTTGTAGAGGCGAGTCTCATTGCCTCAAGGCCTGTTTCTGCCTTCTTTATCTCAACTGCAACCTCTGTGAGGTCTGCATCTTCGGTTTTTGAAAGGTTATTCTTGAGATTATTTAATAAAGCCTTTATCCTTTCTGTCTCCTGAGCAAGAAAGACCTGCCTTGTTGCATTCTCTGACTGTCTCTCAAGGACCTGTGTCCTTGCATCATCAATAAGTGATGAGAGGGCCTCTATCCTGTGCATTGCCTTTGTCTCACTAATTGATGAGCCATCAATGTCCTGATACCTCCAGGCAAAACTCAGGACATTTGCCATATCCATTATGTTTGTTACTGTAAAGGTATCATATTCAGGATCCCCTGGTGCTCCAATCTCAATGGTAATGGTGTTTACACCGCTGAAAGGGTCAAGGGCCTGAGAATAATTCACCACAGTTCCATCAGAAACCTGAGATGGAGCCGCCCCCCTCAGGAAGGTGCTGAAGACCTTTGAACCGGGTATATTTACTGTCACAGCGCCATTACTCAAAGGAATATTTCTCTCTCCAAGGTCTCCCTGATATTCATACTTACGGGTTACTGGATTATATATAAAGGACTCCTGAGATGTCATGAAACCAGAAAAGATATATCTCTGGGACAGCCTGCTGTTTGATAACTGAAGCAGATAATCCCTGAGCCTTGCTGCCTGCTCAGCATTAAACTGCCTGCTCTGAGGATCTGAGGGATTTATTCCAAAGGAGGTGAGTTTTTTAAGCTCAAGAAGTGAATCAGACACAGATCCCAGTATCCTGTCAGTAAACTGAAACTGGATCTCTCCTGTGGTGCTATTTCTTATATACTGCTCTAAGGAGGATATATTGACCCTGTAATCAATTGCCCTTGATGAACCCGTCACATCATCTGATGGTTGCAGGATCCTCTTACCGGTTGCAAGCTCCTCATTCCTCCTTGAAAGCTCTTCAAGGGAGGTCTGAAGGCCTTTTTTAATCTGTTCATAGATCATTGAAGAACTGATTCTCATGGTTATCCTCAGAGATTTATTATTGTCTCAAGGAGCTCATCAGCTACCTTTATTACCTTTGCTCCAGCCTCAAAGGCCCTCTGGAACTTTATGAGATTTACAGCCTCTTCATCAAGGGATACACCTGAGAGAGATTCCCTCTGCCTCATTATCTCATCCATGAGATTCTGCTCAAATCTCATACTGTCCTGAGCTGTCCTGCTCAGGGTTGCTGTTGTGCTTACAAGCTCATTATAGTAATCATTAAATGTAGCTCCACCAAGGGATGAAATGGGTGTCTGGAATATATTAATAATGGATAAGGCATTGAGATTATCAGAGGGAAGGGATGAGGAAGAAGAGGAGGCAGCAATCTTTAAGTCATCCACAGCTATCCAGGAACCGGATATTACATCCCTGAGAGGACTTATCACAACCTTCTCATTCTGGGCAACTGCTCCAGAGATTGTTACATCTATGCCATCAAAGCTTATAGTGTTGCCTGATAGATAGGGACCACTTGTGATAAGAGAGCCTGTCTGGAGAGAGCGGACATAATAATTCGTGGTATCAAAAATTATCTCATATTCATCAAGTGTAAGCTGTGCCATATCAGTGATGGTGGCACTTACAGTGGCATTCCTTGTGAAATTGTCAATGTGCAGGTTTATCGGTGTGAAAAAATCATTACCTGTGCTACCATCAAGGCCATAGCCCTGTCTGTGCTGAAGGTTTATCTCCTTTATTATTGAGGCAATGAGTCTTCTCAGGCCAAAGAGCTGATACCTCTCCACATCTCCTCTTGCTGAAAGCGCTCCTCCCAGTTCTCCGGACCTTATAGTATCTGTAATATCCTGACCGCTGACATATATCCTTTTCTTACCATCATTACCTGTAATGGCTGAAAACCCTGAGACTGTCTCACGCTCAACAAGATTAAATGTACCGTGCACTACAGTTACAGAGCCATTTTCCTCTTCATAATAGGATATATCAATCAATCCTGAGAGCTCCTTTAATAATTCCTCCCTCTGATCCCTCAGGTCATTTGCCCTGCTACCAGAAAGACCTGATTCTACCTGAAGTATCTTTCCATTCAATTCTCCTATCCTTGAAAGGAGGCTATTTATCCTCTCTGTTACATCTCCAGTTGAAACTTCTATCTCCTTAAGTATATCCTTAATGGAGCCCTCCATCTCCCTTGCCACATTTAAAAAGGTCTGTGCCTTTGAGATCAAAAGGTTCCTGGCAGGAAGGAGTTCAGGAGATGTGGCAACCTCCTGCCAGGCATTAAAGAACTCCTGGAGGGCACCAGAGAGTCCGAGGCCTTTCATATCATTGAATGTCTCCTCTATCCTTGACATTGTATTACTGAGTGTCCTTGACATCCCCAGTCTCTGTCCTTGGATAAGGAGCTGATTGTAAATAAATCTATCAAAATGCCTTTTTATACCAGCTATCCTCACACCCCTTCCAAGGAAACCTCCCTGAGTTGCTACAGGATTGGAGGTCTCAAGGATAATCTCCTGTCTGTTAAACCCAGGTGTGTTTACATTCGCTATATTATGGCCTGTAACATATAGCCCCATCTGACTTGCAAAGAGTGCAGATTTTCCGATATCAAACAATCCAAAAAGGGACATTATACCTCCCTGCTAAAGGCCTGTTGCTGCACAGTTACGCCCTTGGAATCAAGAAGAAAGGAAGCACCCCTTACATAACTCAGGGTGCGGTCAATGAGAATCCTGTTAAAGTCATTAAGTTCAGATATTGCCTGAATCAGTGATAAGAGTTCTGACCTTAATTTCAAGAAATCCTCATCTCCTGTAATCTCATAAAGCCTTCTGAGATTTATATCCTTCTCTGTCTTTATCTTGTTTCTGAATCTCTCAATAATCCTGAGCCTTTCCTCTTCAAGGAGTCTCAATCTCATTAAGATCAGGTCCTTCTTTTTTGATAGCTCCTCTATCTCTGAGGCCTTCAGGTCAATGAGACATCCCCTCTCCTTCTGAAGGACTTCGCGAAGTGCCTGATAACCTGTGACCTGCTGCCTCAGGATATCCTTTATAAGTTCTAATTCACTCATATCTCCTTTAATATCTTCTCAGCGAGTTTTACTGAATCAATCCTGTATCTACCACTCTTTATTGCTTCTCTTAATTCATCCACCTTTTCAGTCCTTATATCAGGGATAGCCTTAATCTCCTCCATTAATCTCGCTGCCTCTTTTGCCCTCTCTGAGATATCCACCCTGTCTTTGCTGGGAGATTGAACAGTTGACTTCCTCTGAATACTGATAGCCTGTTCTTCTGCCACCTTTTTTACATTCTGACCCGATACCTGGGCATTTACAGGCCTTTCCCCATGAATCTTCATTGAAATACCTCCTCTGTTTTAAATTCGGTCTTTTGCTTTATTATTCGGCATCAGGCCCTCATATCTTTAATCTTTAAAAATCTTTCTGGATCAACGGGTTTCCCTGCCTCAAGGACTTCAAGGTGGAGGTGCGGACCTGTGGAGAGCCCGGTACTGCCAACCTCAGCAATCACATCGCCAGCCTTAACAGAATCACCTTCTTTTACAAGATTCCTCCTGTTATGGCCGTATCTTGTTATAAGACCTCCTCCATGCTCAATTACAACAAGATTTCCATACCCCTCCTTGTATCCGCTGAAGATGACCCTGCCATTCCTTATAGCCCTTACAGGTGAACCCTCAGGAGCAGCAATGTCAAGGCCTTTATGAAAACCCCATCTGCCTGTCAGGGGATGGAGTCTTTCTCCAAATTTAGAGCTTATAGGGCCTTCAGAAGGAAGTATAGAATTCTGAGAATTTGGGGAAGTTGACGTTGAGGGCATTGAAATTGATAAAGAAGGATGATTCAAAAGCTGTCTTTCTATGACCTCTCTCAGACCTGTACCTCTTTCAGCAAGGACCCTTGAAAGTTCAAGGTCAAATATAGATGTATAGGTATCCTTTTGAAAGGAGTCCTGGGAGCCCACGGTCCTTCTCATGGCCTTAAGGAGCTCATAAAGAAAGAGTGATTCCAGTTCCTTTGAGACCTCTTTTATAGCCCTGCTTTTATCCTGGTTAACCGCCTGCTGCTCTGTTAAACCTCCGATCCTCATCTTCACCTCACATTATCTCAATCTCTGCCCTAAGTGCACCTGCACTTTTAAGTGCCTGAAGTATTGCTATGAGGTCCCTTGGTGTAACACCAAGGGCATTAAGAGCCCTTATGATATCTCCAAGGGTCGCTCCAGAGACCTCCACAAGGGATGCCCTTTCCTCTTTTGCCTTTATTTCTTTTTCTGGCACAACAACTGTCTCTGCACTTTCAGGTGCAAAAGGAGGTGGCTGTGATACCTTATATGTGGTCTTTATCTCTATGGTGAGATTTCCATGGGCAATGGCAACAGGTGAGAGCCTCACATTTTCACCGATCACCACAGTGCCTGTCCTTTCATTTATAACTACCTTTGCTGCCTGGTCAACCTTTACCTCCATGGCCTCTACAAGGGAGATAAATTCCACAGGTCTTTCTTTATACTCCTCAGGTAATATTATCTTTATTGATGTGGAATCCTGTGCAATTGCTGTATACTCTCCAAAGGTTTCATTTAATTTATTTGCAATCTCAGAGGCTGTTGAAAAATCAGGTCTCAGAAGAAAGAGTCTGAGGCATCCATCAGTTGTGAGTGAAAAGTTCGGCTCCCTTTCTATTATTACACCCTCAGGTATCTTCCCTGCAGTTGGATGATTCTTCTGAATCCTTGTACCACCTCCTCCACCTGTAAAACCTCCAATGGAGACAGGGCCCTGGGCAAGGCCATAGACCTTGCCATCAGGACCCTTCAAGGGGGTGAGTAGGAGGGTTCCACCCTGGAGACTCTTTGCATCTCCAATGGTGGAGACGAGGGCATCCACCCTCAGCCCTGGTTTGGGAAAGGGTGGCAAGAGGGCTGTTACGATCACTGCTGCTGTATTCTTTGCCTTTATATCAGAAGGTCTTACTGTAACACCCATCCTCTGAAGCATGTTTGCAATGGCCTGCATTGTGGCAATTCCTTTATCACCACTCCCATCAAGACCAACAACAAGACCATAACCTATAAGCTGATTCTCCCTGAATCCCTCAAATCTGGCTATATCCTTTATTCGCTCAGCATGTGCTGTAATGGGCAATGCGTGAAGCGTTATGAAAAAGAAGACAATAAACAGGAAATTTAAAATGGCCATATCTTATCCAGTATCCTCACAAGCCAGCCGGGTTTCTGCTTATCCTGAAGAACACCCTTTCCAACAAAATATATCTCTGTATCAGTAAGCCTTGTACTAAGGATTGTATTGTCCACTCCTATATCCTCAGGCCTTGCCATACCCTTAAGAATCAATATCTGTCTCTCATTATTTATGACAATCTCCTTTCTCGCCTCAAGCACAAGATTTCCATTTGGCATGACCTCAACGACCTTTGCTGTAATTACACCTATAAGTCTTCCCTGTCTGTTTGTCTCACCACTGCCTTTAAAGTCATCCTTCATTGCACCTTTCACATTCGGGCTGAAGGTATATCCCTGGCCATAAAAATTCCTTAGATTCAGATTTAAAGGAGCTCCAAAAAGCTCATCCACGCCTGCCTCAAGGCTTGAGTCCCTCTTTGTATTTGTATCAGCCTTTCCAGAGCCTGCAATATTTTCCATGACCTTGATAGTCACGATATCATTGAGTCTTCTTGCCCTCAGGTCTTCAAAGAGACCTGCACGCTCAGTCCAGAGGGAATTCTTTGTGGTCTCGGTCTCTG
This sequence comes from Thermodesulfovibrionales bacterium, assembly GCA_041082235.1. Lineage (GTDB taxonomy): Bacteria > Nitrospirota > Thermodesulfovibrionia > Thermodesulfovibrionales > CALJEL01 > CALJEL01. Next base: position 15,286 of record JBDOIG010000181.1, read on the forward strand.
CCTTTGGTTCTTCTTTATAAACATACTTAGGTGGCGGTGGAGGAAGAGTGGGTGTAGCACAGCCATAGAACAACAGAGCGGTAGCTAAACAGACCAGTAATAAACAATTCTTTTGACCCTTCATCTAAAACTCCACCCTCATGGTATCCTCATCTATGAGGATACCCAAGACTGTCTTTTTTGTCTGTAGATTTATTGCCCTTGCATATCCACCAACCACTGCACTTTCCCTGAGTTCCCCGGGGACAGATATCCTGAAATAAGGTGACTCAGCAATAATCAATATCTTCTTACCTCTTTTAAGAGGCTCTCCCTTTGCAAACATCTCATCTGTTATTATGACTCCATGGCCAAGGCTTCTATTGATGCTCCTTCCTGTAATCATATCAGGCTCTCTGAAGGCACCTGGGGGGATTCTCTTAAGGTCAATAAGTCTTATATCAAGGTCTTTTTCATTAAGCATGGAGCCCTTTCTTAACGGCCTTTTAGTTACAATCACCCTTCCAAGGAGGCTTATCCTTGCACTCGCCTTTATGCTTTTTCCATCAGCAAGTTTTATATTAAAGACTGTAAGTCCATGGGAGGTCTCCTCTATCTTTATCTCCAGTGGTGAGCTGTTTATGGTCTCTGAATACCTGATATTTTCTATCTTCACATCATCACAATTGTAGTGCCTGATAAGGGCTTCTCTGAGTATATCCTCAACCTTCTCATGGGCAGAAGAGCTTGAAGCTATTGTCAGGAGGATTAAAAATAAGGCCAATGAGTATCTCATCTCTACCTCTTCAGATTATTCACTGCCTGAAGCATCTCATCAGAGGCCTGCACTGCCTTTGAATTTATCTCATAGGCCCTCTGGCTTATAATCATATTTACCATCTCCTCAACGATATTCACATTGCTCATCTCAAGAAATCCCTGGGCAATTGTTCCCATACCCTCTGAACCAGGGATACCTGTAATTGCCTCTCCTGAGGAGGCTGTGGGTATAAAGAGATTCTTTCCAATGGGCATAAGGCCTGCAGGGTTTGTGAACTTTGCTATCTCTATCTGGCCAATCTCTACAGGGCTTGAACTTCCTGACTGAAGCACAGTGACCTTTCCATCAGAACCAATGGTAATGCTTATGGTATCAGCAGGGACTGTTATGCCTGGCTCAAGGGGGTATCCTTCAGAATTCACGATCCTTCCCTCACTGTCAAGCTTGAAGGCACCAGCCCTTGTGTAGGCTATTGTTCCATCAGGCATTACTATCTGGAAAAAACCATCACCCTCTATAACCATATCAAGGCTGTTACCTGTCTGTATAAAATCACCCTGGGTGAATATCTTCTGGACAGCAACAGGTCTCACCCCAAGCCCGATCATTATGCCTGATGGTATCTGGAGCCCTTCAGCAGAGGTAGCACCAGGGGATTTTATATTCTGGTACATCAGGTCCTGAAAGTCTGCCCTGCTCTTCTTGAAGCCAACTGTGTTGGCATTCGCAAGGTTATTGGCTATTACATCAAGATTGAGCCTCTGTGCCTCCATACCAGATGCTGATATAAAAAGTGACCTTAACATAATGACCTCCTGAAGGAGCTTCGCTCCTTTAAAAAATTTGAATTTAAAAAATTTTCCATTAAATTTTGAAGGACAAAGTCCTTCAATGAAATTTTATATCCTTGCCATCTCATTGTTAACCTTTCCTGCTGCTTCATCAAGGGTCTGTATTGCCTTCTGAAATGTCTCAAATTCCCTGAGAGCTGTTATAAGCTTTACCATCTCCCTCACTATATCTACATTTGATTTCTCAAGATACCCCTGAATGACCCTTGAGCTGGAGGCCCTTCCTGGTGCACCAGCCTCATATAAACCTTCGCCTGCCTTCTTTAAACTGCCAGGGTCATCAAATTCCATTATCCTGAGTTTATCAACCATGTTTCCATCAACATAGATGCTCCCATCTTCTTTGATCTCTATATCTCCATCTGGAAGTCTTATCGGTCCATTTTCACCAATCAACCTCCTGCCTGAAGCAGTAACAAGATAGCCATCCTCTGTCCTTATGAGGTCCCCCCTTCTTGTATATAGAGCACCCTCAAGACTGAGAAAACCCTTTCCTTCAATTGCTATATCAAGTTTATTCTCTGTCTTCATGAATGGACCTGGTGTAAGCTGAAGCCCTGTGCTTTTGAGATATGTCATTGTCCTTGAATCTTCCGGATCTTCATTTATAAGATAATCCCTGAAGGACAGACTCCTGCCTTTAAAACCAGGTGTTTCTGAATTGGCTATGTTTTCTGAGAGAAGCTCAAGCTCCATCTGTTTCATCAATGCTCCAGAGAGGGCTATGTATATTCCCTTATGCATGCAGGTAATAAAGCAAATATGATGCCAGATGGATTAAGAACAGTATCTACTGGAAAAATAAAAGAAAAATTTTGACAATGAAGAGGGTAAGTGTTAAGACTGTCGGGAATCTGACAGGAAATTTTTTCCCTGGGGATAAATTTTGCAGAGCCTGAGGATAAGCTCCACCTCTCCTGATGGTATCTGGAGGCTTGAGGCTATATCATCTATCTTTAATCCCTTTCTATAAAGGGATACTATCTCCTCTTTTCTTATGTCTTTTTGATAAAGCCCCTCAGCCTTTTCAAGCAATGTCTTGAGGGTCTCTATCTTCTCATCAATTGTCTTTTCAATGGCCTTGAGCTCACTTATCTTTCTATCAATCCTTTTAAGTAAAAGCTCTCCTATCTCTCTTATCTCCCTCTGTTCTGAAGAAACATCTTTACCAAGAAAGGACTTTAACATGATAACCTCCCTTATAGATAATTTGTGGTATAATAATTTCATGGTAATTGATGAAATAAAAGAAATGCTTGAAGGTCTTTCTGAAGAAGGAATTCAGGAAGTTAAAGATTTTATTTTCTTCCTTAAAGAAAAGGAGGCTAAGAAAAAGGCCTTTGAGGAGAGGATTCTGAAAATAGAAGCTGAATCTGATACTGCCACCTTCAATACTGCAAAAGAGGCGATGGAGGCTATAACAAACTGGAGCGATTAGTTTGAGAAAGCTCGTTCTTGAGAAGCATTTTATCAGAAAGGCAAATAAGCTCATAAAAGCCTCCCCCGACTTAGAGAAAAAATTAGAAAAGGTCCTTGAACTCCTACAGAACGATCCTTTCATACCTCCATTAAAGACCCATGGTCTTTCAGGGAAGCTGAAAGGTAGATATGCCTGTTCACTTACCCATGACTTGAGAATCATTTTTAAATTAACGCCTGAGGTAGTTCATATTATTGATATTGGAACCCATGACGAGGTGTATTAATATCATACCCTTATATCAACCTTTCCCTCTTTTGGTTTCTCCTGAGAGGCAGCCGGTCTTTTCTTCTGTTTCTTTTTCTGCTGTGCCTCCTGCCTCTGTGTGGCACTTCCTGATGGATTTATTGACTCTACCTTCATGACCTACTCCAGAAAGGATAGCTTTTCTTTGAGATAGATATTCTTGAACTCCTCTTCAAGTTTTTTATATTCCTCTGGCCTGATAAAGAGAGACCTGAGCTTTTCTTCCTCCTTTAGGTCAAGGTCCTGCATCGGGCCTCTATAACCTATGCCAAGTTTCACACAGAGTGTATCTGCAAGACTTATTATCCTGCAGAGGTCATCCTTGTAGGGATCAATACCAGATTGAGACTCATAATTGTGATGGTCTCTTATAACATCACAGAGCAATATAGGAAATCCCCATTTTTCAGCAAGGATGCAACCCGCCTCTGGGTGTCCAAAACCAAAGTATTCTCTTTCCACAGAGCTAAATGTCACCCTGTCATCATAAACCCTTTCCATAAGGAGCATGAACCTCTCAGGCTGTGCATTATTCATGAGTGCCTTTCCAACATCATGAAGAAGCCCGGCAATAGATGCCTCCTCTGTCTTTGCTTTGCCTGTTATTCTGGCAATAATAGAGGCAGATATAGACACACCAAGGCTGTGTTCCCAGAGTTTCTGCTCAATAATTCCAAATCTCTTATAGACCTCTCTTGTGGCTGCTGCAAGGACAATGTTCTTTAATGTATTAAATCCCATTATGGCAACTGCCTCAGAGATAGTATCCACATTATGTCTCAATCCATAATAGGCAGAATTGGCAATCTTAAGAACCCTGGAGGTAAGTGCCTGATCAGCCATAATTGCCTTCTGTATTTCATCAAGCCTTGTATTTGGTGTATCAATAAGCCTTATAACCTTTACTGCCACATGGGGAACAGCAGGGATATCACAGGTTGAAAGGATGAGCCTCCTCAGTTCCTCATTAATCATAAGACCTTTCAAGCTCCCTTATAATCTTATTTACATCTTCAAAATTAAATGGTTTAAAAAGAACCTTTATCCCGATTTTTTCTATAAACTCCTTTGTCCTTTTATCAAAAATAGTTCCGGTAAGAAGAACGAACCTATCCTTTAATCCAGGCCTCAGATTAGAAATTCTTTTATAAACCTCAAGTCCATCAATACCTGGCATCTTGAGGTCACAGAATATAGCCCAGAAGTCCCCATTACTGATAAGCTGGATGGCCTCTTCACCATCTGAAACAGCCCTTACAAAATATCCAAGCTCTGAAAGTACTATCCTGAGGATATCTGATATATAATCTTCATCGTCAATCACAAGTATCTCTTTCAAAATAGCCCCCACATCTTTTTCTTTAATTATATCACAAAAAATTGGAGTCCTTTCATCCATTATGTTCCTCCTTAAAGGAGCTTCTCAGTCTCATTATTGCCTGATTATGAAGTTGCGAAACCCTTCCCTCTGTAATACCAAGGACAGAGGCTATCTCCTTCATTGTAAGCTCATCCCAGTAATAAAGCGAGAGCACAAGTCTTTCCTTCTCTGGAAGTTTATTTAAAACAGAGGCTATCTTTTCCTCAAGTCTCTTTTCCTCATAGAGGGTTTCAGGTGTCTTGGTATTTCTGTCAGGTATGGACTCATAAAGAGAAAGTTCATCATCATATCTGGTATCAATAAAATCATCAAGTCTGAGTGTCACAGAAGTTGCCATCTCACTTAAGATACTGTAGTATTCTTCTATAGATATATTCAGTCCCTCTGCTACCTCCTCAGCCTCCGGCATCCTTCCGAGCCTTGCCTCAAGCTCCCTGTGAATGTCCCTTATCGCAGAAAGTTTCTCCCTCAAAGACCTAGATATAGAACTGTTTGCCCTGAGCTCATCAATCATTGCACCCCTGATCCTGTGTTTCACAAAGGCCTCAAGACTTCCAAGCTCTTCTTTGTATCTATCAAGGGATTCAAGAAGCCCTGCTATGCCTGCGCTCATCAGGTCTTCCACACTGAGCTGAGGCGGAAGGCAGTAACTCAATCTTAATGCCGTATATTTAATGAATGGAAGAAGGGAGTTTATTATCTCCACTTTCCGAGATTCATCAAGGGAAAATTCTTCAATCATGTCCCTCTCATCTGTTATATCAAGTCTCTTCACCTTATCTTCCTTTATCACAGAGTGTTGTCTCAGGTCTTTGACGTCTGAGAAGATTTCTTATAAAGAATTGAAGCCCTCCCTTTATCCTTCCATCATTCTCAAGAATTCTTTCTGCGATATCTATCACGGCCTTAGAAGCAGCAGAATTCGGATAGAGGTCAAGGAAAGAACGCTGAGCCATAACAGCACTCTTCACAGCATCATCAAAGGGTATCTGACCAAGGTAATTTAGAGATATATGAAGGAATCTCTCTGCTGCAAGGGACAATCTCTCAAATATCTCAAAGGCCTCATCAGCATCTCTGGCAGAATTTACTATGATATGAAAATCTTTTTCCTGATACCTTGTAAAAAGGACCTTTATTATTGCATAGGCATCAGTAATTGCTGTTGGTTCAGGAGAGGTTATGACCACTATCTCCTCAGATGATGTGCAGAAAAAAGCAACATTCTCTGATATGCCTGCAGGTGTGTCTATCAGGAGCACATCTATATCTTCACTGTAAGAATCAAATGATTCCATCAATCTCAATCTCTGGAACTCGTCAAGGGCTGTCAGCTCCTGGATACCTGAGCTTGCCGGTACTATCTTTATTCCAAGGGGGCCTTCAACGATGATCTCAGAAAGGGTCTTTTCTCCTTTTAAGAGATGATGTATGTTGTATCTCGGTGCAAGATGAAGAAGGACATCTATATTGCTCAACCCGAGGTCAGCATCAAATATCATGACCTTCTTACCGAGCATCCTCATGGCTATTGCAAGTCCTGCTACAAGATTAGTCTTCCCAACACCACCTTTCCCACTGGTAATGGATATGGTCTTTACAGCCTTCTCAGACATTTACCACCTCCTGAAGATAATAGCCCTTTCTGAGGATAAGAGAGGCAAGTTCCTTCTGGTCAGGAAATTTTATGTCATCAGGCACAACCTGTCCCGTTGTGATATAGGAAATTGGCCTTTGATAGGTGAGATAAAGATTATACAGATGACCGAACCTGACAATCTCATCAACCTTTGTGAAGGCTATAGTAGTGATTGGAAGATCCCTGTAATAATTATAAGCCTCTATCATGGAGGCATCATCGGAATTTGAGCTTATTAGAAGCTGAATCTCTAAATTAAAACCGCCAGCATGAAACTGCTGGACCTCAGAAAGAAGTGAAGAAAGTTCATTAATATATCTTCTGTCTGACGGACTCCTTCCTGTTGTATCTATAAGAACTGTATCCTTTGATGAAAACCTCTCAAGGCCTTCTTTTAGCTCCTTGGCATTTGAGACAACCTGTAGCGGGATACCCATTATCCTTGCATATATCCTTACCTGCTCCATAGCACCTATCCTGTATGTATCAAGAGAAAGAAGCGCAACCCTGTGACCCTGTTTCATGGCTATCCAGGCAAGCTTTGCAATGGTTGTGGTCTTCCCAACACCTGTCGGTCCAACGAGCATTATAGCCCTTTTGTTAAAAAACGGTCTCCTTATCTTTAACTCCACGGCTATCTGTCTTAAGACCTCATCTGTGCTTTTGACCCTCTCACAGAGCCTCAAGGAAAACTCATCCCTTATAGCCCTTTCTCTGAGATAACTAAATATCTCTCTTTTATTCTCGGGAAGGCTCAGCTCATAACCCTGTTTTTTGAGCTCCTGAATGGTGGTCCTGAGAACTGATATCTCTGAGAGGAGCTTACTTATCTCAGTGGTATGTTGAGGCCCAGCTGTTTTCTGAACAACAGGCCTCTTTGACCTCACCTGCGATAGGGTTATGTAATCTGATGAGGGCTCATCATAATCAACTGCAGCCACAACTTCTACAGATGGTATAATTCCTTTCTTTTCCTCTGTGCTTAAAACAATAGCGTCATCACCAAGCTCCTTTTTTACAAGTTCAAGTGCCTCTGAAAAACTCCTTGCATGGAATCTCTTAATCTTCATATCTCACCATCCCTGTTGTATATATCTTTACTGAAGGCAATATCTCTGCTGTTGAAAGTATCACCAGTGAGGGAATAACCCTCTCAATGAGTTTTCTCAAAAATCGTCTCACAAAGGGTGAACATATTATTACTGGCTGCATACTCTTAAACCTTTCACCCACGGATGAAACTGCATTCTCAATTGCCTTGAAGAGCCTTCCAAGGTCATCCGGTGATATGTGACCCCCTGAATCCATTGCCTCCTTGAGCTTCAGCTCCCATCTGGGGTCAAGTGTAAATGCATGGAGATAACCTTCCTGTGTAAAGGACTTTGTTATAAATCTTGAAAGTGCCTGCCTCACATATTCTGTTAGGACCTCTATGTCCTTTGTCTGAGGTGCATAATCAAGGAGTGTCTCAAGGATTGTCACCATGTCATTGATGGGTACTCTTTCCTTCAGCAGATTCTGTAATACCCTCTGGACTCCTCCGAGGGTCAGATGAGCTGGGATGAGCTCATCAATAAGCCTTGGATAGTTCTTTGAGATACTGTTAAGTATATTCTGAACCTCATTTCTCGTAAGAAGTTCCCATGAATGAGACTTAATCAATTCTGTGATATGTGTAACTATCACAGTAGGAATATCAACAACCATATAACCCTTTGACCTTGCCTCTTCCACCTCTGATTCCTCTATCCAGTAAGCAGGTATCCCGAAAGCTGGTTCCTTTGTGGGAATACCCCTGAGCCTTTCTAAATTCTCTGCAGAAACAGCAAGATAATGTCCTGGTATTACCTCTGCCCTTGCGACCTCAATACCCCTTATATAAAAGGAATATTCATGAGGCCTGAGCTGGAGATTATCCTTTATATGGATTGATGGAATAATAAAGCCAAGTTCCTGAGCAAGCTGTCTTCTCATTGCCTTTATCTTTCCAAGAAGAGGTGCCTCTCCCTCAACAAGACTCACAAGTCCATATCCTATCTCAAAGGTCATTGGCTCTATCTCTATGAAGGATTCTGGAGGGCTCTCTTTCTGTACAGGTTCTGATGGCAATACCTCTTCAGAAGGTCTGGTAACCACAAAGGCAAGTGCTCCAATTGCAATAGAGAGCATGAAAAATGGCAGATGGGGTAATCCGGGGATTATGCCAAATACAAATAAAAGTGCAGAGGCGGTCCAGAGTGCCCTGGGGCTCATAAAAAGCTGTGATATCATGTTCTTCCCAAGATCTGTATCTGTGCCAGCCCTGCTGATTACTATGCCTGCAGAAGTGGAGACAAGGAGTGCTGGTATCTGAGCTACAAGGCCATCACCAATGGTGAGTATCGTGTATGTCCTCAATGCCTCGATCAGAGGAAGACCCTGCTGGAGCATGCCTATTAAAAGACCTCCTACGATATTTATTCCTGTAATAATAAGACCTGCTATTGCATCACCCCTTACAAATTTGCTCGCACCATCCATCGCACCATAAAAGTCTGCCTCCTGTGAAATGAGGGCCCTCCTTCTTCTTGCCTCTGCATCATCAATAATCCCTGCATTCAGGTCTGCATCAATGGCCATCTGCTTTCCAGGCATTGCATCAAGGGTGAACCTTGCTGCCACCTCTGCAATCCTGCCAGAGCCCTTTGTTATGACTATAAAATTAATAATCACCAGTATCAGAAATACAATCATCCCAACAGCATAATTACCTGCAACAACAAAATTTCCGAATGACTTTATTACCTCGCCAGCAGCATGAGGACCCTCATGACCCCTGAGAAGGATCAATCTTGTTGATGCAATATTAAGGGCAAGTCTGTAAAGGGTTGCCACAAGAAGTATCGTTGGAAAGGCGGAGAAATCAAGGGGCTTTTTTATAAATATACTTGAGACAATTATGACTATGGAAAGGGAAATGGAAAGTGTTAACAGAAGGTCAAGCATAAAAGGAGGTACAGGAAGTATCATCACTCCAATGATACCCACAATAGCAGTGACAATTACTATATCAGAACGTTTTTGAAGTAAATCTGCTGCAGTCATGCCACACCCCTGAGCCTGTAGATATAGGCAATAATCTTTGCTACTGCCTTATAAAGCTCCTCGGGTATGTAGGAGTCAAGTTTCAATTTAAAAAGTGCCCTTGCAAGTGCCTTATCTTCATATAGGGGGACTCCGTGATGCCTTGCGATCTCCTTTATCTTCTCTGCTATAGCATCTGCTCCCTTAGCAACAACCTTTGGTGCTGGCATCTCCTTTTTATAAAGGAGTGCAACAGCAATGTGTGTGGGGTTTGTAATCACAACAGTTGCCCTTGGAACCTCCTGAAGCATCCTCCTCCTTGCAAGTTCTCGCTGAATGCTCCTGATCCTCGCCTTAATAAGAGGATCACCCTCTGTCTCTCTGAACTCTTCTTTGAGCTCCTGCCTTGTCATCCTCAAAGACCTCTCAAACCTGAACCTTTCAAAAATAAAATCAATAATTGCAATGCATAAAAACGTAATAAATATTGCCATGGTTGCTTTTTTTAGCATCATAAGACCATCCTTCTGTATATCCTCAAAGGCCATGGCTGGCATATTTGAGAGGTGTGGAAGAAACTTTCTGATTACAAGATAAAGTACCAGGCCTCCTATCAGGAATTTTGTAAGACCTTTAAGAAATTCAAATATACCCCTCAGAGAAAAAAGCCTTTTAAGACCACTTACAGGATTTATCCTGTCCATATCCATTTCAACTGACTTTAGGACAAATCCTCCCTGAAGGAAACCAGACAGAAGTGCCATTGAAAGGCTGATTGAAAGAAGAGGGATCACAAGAAAGAACATCTCACTACCCGTCTTTCTTATAACCTCCAGTGGCTCTGTTCCATACTGAAACCTGAGAGAGCCTGAAAGGAATCCTGAAAGACCCGACATGAATCTTTCTGCTGATACAAAAAGACTCAGGAGTATCCCTCCTGCTGCTGCTATTGATACAAGCTCCCTGCTTCTGGCAACCTGTCCTTTCTCCTTTGCCCTCTGTCTTTTCCGAGGGGTAGCCTCCTGGGTTCTTTCTTCAAAGTCAGGCATTTCATCTCCTCATCAAATACAGGGATTTCATTAATTGCTCCTTCATTAAATCAAAGGATGCACTGGAAAAATATATATAGGCAGGCAGAGAAATAAGCATCACAAAAAGACCAATGCCGATATAAACAGGATAGGCAACAAAAAAGACATTCATCTGAGGAACAGACCTTGATATAAATCCCATCATGATATTTATTGCAAGCATGACAACTACCACACCAGAAGCCATTTTGAGACTCAGCCTCATGATATTCCCTCCAAAGGGTATAAGGTCTTTGATTGCACCTGTGAAGGATAACCCTCCGGGAGGGATGATCTCATAACTTTTGACAAAGATGTATATCACATCCCTGTGGATACCCATGGCAAAGAATATAAATATGGTAATTATCCAGAATAACCTTGATACCTCTGTGGAATGGCCTGCTTCTGGATCAAAGACAGTTGCTATTGAAAGGCCCATTGTGTTACTCATCACCTGACCAGCCATCTCTGCTACCATGAATACAGACCTGGCAATGATACCCATGATAAGCCCTGCAATAACCTCTGAGATTATTATCAATGGGATATCTCCCTCAGAGACCTTTATATCAATAAGGGGTGTAAGGAGAAAAGAAAGGGCAATAATAAAACCTATCCTGAACAGGGCTGGCAGATTTTTGCTTCCAAATATAGGAAGAAGTGTCATAACAATACCTGCCCTGAGCAGTATCAATACAAAATCAATAAATTCCTGGGTTTTTATCTCCATCTATTTCACCATCCCCGGGATTTTTTCCATGAGATTTATGGTAAAGGTAATAAGAACCCTTGCCATCCATGGAAGCATTAAAAATATGCATAAAAATACAGCGACTATCTTTGGCACAAAGACAAGGGTAAATTCCTGTATCTGTGTTACTGCTTGGAAAAGGCTTACCAGTAATCCAACAACAAGACTCACCATAAGCACAGGCCCGGATACAAGAAGCACGGTCTTGAGAACCTCACTGGCTATGTCCCTCACAATATCCACTGTCATTGAAAACTCCTTACAAGCGAAGCTGCAATAAGATTCCATCCATCAACCATAACAAAAAGAAGGAGCTTGAAGGGCATTGATACCAGCACAGGTGGAAGCATCATCATACCCATTGAAAGAAGTATGCTGCTCACTATCATGTCTATAACAAGGAAGGGAAGATAAATGAGAAATCCTATCTTGAAGGCAGTGCTGAGCTCACTTATAACAAAGGCAGGTACAACAACTCTTATTGGCAATTCCTCAGGTCTTGAAGGAACCTTTTGTCTTGAAAGTTTCACAAAGAGTGCAAGATCTTTTCCCCTTGTCTGCCTTAACATAAAGGTCTTTATATCAGGCTCTGCCTTTTTAATGGCTTCGTCTATTGTTATCTCTTTCTTGACATAAGGCATTATAGCCTCTGCTGTCACCTTATCAATGGTTGGACCCATTATATAAAAGGTGAGAAAAAGTGATAAGCCTATAATTACAGAATTTGGTGGAAGATTCGGGCTTCCCAGCGCCTGCCTCAGGATACTCATGACAACCACAATCCTCGTAAAGGATGTAAACATCACGAGTACGGAAGGGATAAATGAAAGTGCTCCTATTAAAATAAATACCTCTATTGCTGGATCAGTTATCTTCATTGAGCTTCTTCCTTATAGTGGATGTCAGCGCTCTGAAATCAGAGGTTAATGTTTCTGATTTCTGACCCCTGGCCTCTCTTTCTGGCAATGTCTTAAGAACCTTCATATCATTTGGAGTGACTCCTATAAAAAGGAGTTCTTCTCCAATCTTCATAACTGCCACCGCTACTCCCCTTTTTGCATCAAGAACCCTGTAGGCAATTATATTAATTAGGCCTCTTTCTGCCTGCCTTCTCCTTATTGTAAACCCATAAAATATCAGAAGCAGCCCGAGCACTGCACCGAAGGCAAAGAGCATCTGGATATAGGAGTCCATCATCTCAGTTGCTTTATCCTCTCCTGTGGACTTATGACCTCTGTAAGCCTGATGCCGAATTTGTCATTCACAACAACAACCTCTCCCCTTGCAACGAGTCTGTTGTTCACAAGTATCTCAAGGGGTTCTCCAGCCAGCTTGTCAAGCTCAAGGATAGAGCCCTGACCAAGCTGAAGGAGATCCCTTATGAGCATCCTGGCCCTCCCGAGCTCAACTGTAATCTCAAGGGGTATGTCAAGAAGGAAATCAAGGTCTTTCTGTGAACTTTTTGTTTCTGTTAATGTCTTTTCTGCCATTTCTCCTCCAGAGATTTTTAATATAAGGCTGTTATCCTTACAGCCTGACTTCCCCTGCTGCTTCCGGTCACTCCCCTAAATTTTTTTACTCCCTCTATCCTTACCGGAAGCTCATCATTTACTCCCACACCAAGATTTATCACATCCCCGGGTTTGAGGTTAAGGATCTCTCCAAAGGTAAATTCCAGTCTTGCAAGCTCTGCAACCACTTCAAGCTCTGAATCAAGGATTGCTGCCTTAAGAACCCTTATCCATTCATCATCCTTTATCTCAGGAGATTTTTTTATTATCTGATCAGCAAAGGGTTCTATAACTGAAAAGGGTATAGTAAAGAATGCCTTACCAGAAAACTCATCAACATTTATCTGAAACTCTACCTTGATAACTAACTCAGAAGGGGTGGCAATGCCAGTGGACTCCACATTGGTATCAAAACCTGTAAATTCAGGATTGAGAATAAGGAGATCCTTCCATGCCTGGGCAAGGTCATTAATCACCAGAAGAACAATCCTTTTTATGACTCTCTCTTCCATTGATGTAAAGTTTCTCGGTTCCATCTTCTGGAGTCTCACCTTATGACTTCCAAAAAATAATTCCACAAGTGCAAGGACAAGGGAATGCTCCATAATGAATAGACCATTTCCATTAAAGGGATTGAGCTTAAGTATATTTACACTTGATGGCACAGGCACCATCTTTACAAACTCATTGAATCTTATCTGCTCAGAAGGCCTTGTAATAACATCAAGAGATTTGTAAAGGAGTGTGGAGAGGGAACTTTTAAGGAGTACTCCGAACCTCTGGAATATCCTGTCAAGACCTGGCAATCCTCTCAACGGTCTCGGAGCCTGAAGAAAATCATAGGGCTTAACCTCAAAGGCCTTTTTCTTCGCCTCTGTGCTTATCTTACCTGTCTGTACACCTTTAAGTAATGCCTCTACCTCTTCCTGTGAGAGTATCCTGCTCATAATTAAACCTATTGCATCACAAATTCTGTGAAATAAAGATTCTTGAAGATATCCTTTTCCATAACCTGATTTGCCCTGAGAAGTATCTCATCCTTGAGCTGAATCTTTCCCTCAGGACTTGCAATGGACTCAACAGACTTACTGCTTACAAGTGTGATTATTGCATCCCTGAGCTGTGGTATCTTTGACTGGACAAACTCTCTCTGGGTCTCGTCATTTATCTCAAACTGCATGGAGACCTTCAGGAACCTTCCCTGCTCAAGGAGATTAAGGACAAAGGGATCAAGGGCAATAAGGGCTGTCTTCTGTGCTGGTTTCTTTTGCTCAGCCTCAGAAGTAGCTGCCTTCTTATTAAATAAAAACAGATAACTCAGGCCACCACCTGCAAGAAGGGTAAGGACAATGAATAATATTAGAAAGGTATTTTTGCCACCCTTCTTTTCCTCATGATGGACCTCTTCATGTCTTTCCTCTGCCATAAGACCTCCTGCTATTTTTTAATAAGTCCTATCAAAAAGCATGCCTGAATATAATATTTTGAAATTCAAGGATTTTTTAAAAAAGGGATTCCCTAATGTCAAATAAATGACAATTAGCCTGATCACTGAGCAGCATAACAGTAGCTCAATTCTTTTTGATACAATGGCTTTCCAATACCCTTGTCCCTGAACAAAAGATTATAGCCGTAATCTGAGGATAGAAATAGATTTTCAATGGCGAGATATGCCTCAAGGTCTTGACTATTTTGACATATTTTAAATGCATATGATGATATATTAAAAAATTATGCCTTAGGAGACATACATGAGAACCACACTGATAATAAATAGAAAATTACTGGAAGAGGCTAAGACAATCTCAAGCGCAAAGACAAAAAAGAGGCTGTAGAAAGACCTCTGGAGGAATTTATTAAAAAAGAAAAGGCCAAAAAACTTCTTGATCTTGAAGGCAAGATAGAGCTTTCCTTCTCTCTCAAAGACCTCCTTGAAAGAAGGAAAAAGAGCTGCCTCGGCTGATGAGAAATCTGCAATTGTGCTTAACATAGATAGTGACTTTGAAACAATAGCCTCAATCTGTGGATTAAAAGAAGAGAGATTATCTCGTTAAAAGCAGAGTCAGGAAGGAAGATTTCCCAGACTGGAAAAGAGGGCAGGTTATGAACCTGCCCCTGTATTTTATACTTATCGCTTCAGGTTCACCAGTTCCTGAAGGAGCTCATCAGTGGTGGTGATTATCCTTGAGTTTGCCTGAAACCCCCTCTGGGCAGAAATCATCTTAACAAATTCCTCTGCAAGGTCCACATTGCTGAGCTCAAGGGAGTTTGAAAGGACCCTTCCCAGTCCAGAGGTTGAAGGAGCACCCACTATGGGCTGGCCTGAATCAAAGGACTCTGCATAGAGGTTTCTTCCGAGTTTTGTCAGCTCTGTTGGTGCAAGGAACCTGGCAAGGGCTACCTGTGCAAGTGTCCTTGTCTGACCATTGGTAAATACACCTGTTATCACTCCATCCTCTGAGATGATAATATTCTTCAGAAAACCTGCTGGATAACCATCCTGGTTGAGATTCATCAGGCTGAATTCAGAGGCAAACTGTGTTGAGGCATCAAGTCCATTTCCTGATGGTGTCTCGCCTGTGCCAGTGCCATAATTAAAGGTTATCGTCTGTGGTGAGGTCACGCCAGCTCCAAAATTGAAATTAATAGGTGCTGCATTGTCATTGTTAAGTGAACCATCAGCATTGAATAAAAGGGTCTGGGTACCTGCATCAAGAAGCTGACCAGGATTCAGGGGATCATCATAAACATAATGGACATCCCAGGTATTTGCACCTGTTTTTACAAAATAGAGTGTTACCTGATGGGCACCTCCCTGAGAATCATAAACAGTTACTGAGGAAGAGAAGTTATAGTTCTGAGGATCATTGTTTATGCCATCTCCATTCCCATCCAGTGTAAAGGCAGCAGCAGGCACTGATGTCTGGGCATTGAGATTAATGGCGATGTTTACAAGGGTTGTCATATTCGCAGGCGTCTGTCTTGTTGCTATGGTGAGGTCTCCTACTGTTCCTGTGATATTTCCAGCTGCATCAGCAAGGTATCCCTGAAGTATCAGCCCTTCTGGATTCACAATATTGCCATCCTTGTCAATCTGGAATTGACCTGACCTTGTGTAATACCTTGCACCTCCTTCAGACACTATGAAAAACCCATCTCCATCAATTGCAAGGTCAAGGGCACTTGCTGTTGACTCAAAGGAGCCCTGGGTGAAAAGCGGAGTGATACTGCTCACAAGCACGCCTCTACCAACCTGTGATGTCCCGACAAGCCCTGTAATGGTCTGGCTCAGGACATCTCCAAAGGCAACCCTGCTTGCCTTGAAACCAATGGTATTCATATTGGCAATGTTGTCACCAATAACAGATAGATAGGTCCCATTTGCATTCATGCCACTGATGGCTGTGTAAAGTGATGTAATCATAAGGCACCTCCTATTTCTTTAATATCTCCTAACTGGACCTTTTCACCACTGTCCAGTATAAGATAGGTTATATTGTCCTCAAAGGTTAACCCTGTGACAATCCCGTACCTCGCACTTTCACCCTCTCCCACTGTCACCCTCTTTCCTATCAATGATATTGCCATTGTGTTCTGAAGGGAGTTTTGAAAAAGTAAAAGGTCATGCATCTGGGTTCCCAGATTCTGCAGTTCCTCAAGGGAACTGAACTGTGCAAGCTGGGCAGTCATACCTGTGCTGTCAAGGGGATTAAGGGGGTCCTGAAATCTGAGCTGTGTTATGAACAATCTCAGGAAATCGTTCTTTGATAGCCCCCTGTTAGAGACATTATCCCCGTACACTGCGCTGCTCATTACATCTGTTATCATCCTCTCCTCCTTTTATACAAAGATGCTCAGGCCTCTAATTAAGGGCTCATGTTTTAGACCCTCATAATGAGGGTTTAAAGGCAGCTCACCATGACCTTCAATTCTATTCTTAAAATTAAACAACCTCTCCTTTTCACCATTACCATATCTGCCTTCCCTTCCAAGACCAACTGTCAGTGAACCAATATTGATACCTTCTCTCTCAAGCATTGAGATTATGTTTAAAAGATTTCTCTCTATCACCTCCCTTGAATGGAGATCAAAGGCATGGATGTATCCCTTTATCATTCCTTTCTGTGTATTAAGGCTGATCTCAAGTCTTCCAAGACCCTCAGGCTCAACAGAAACCTTTATATGATGGGAATCCCTTTCAAGACAGGAACTGAATTTTTCAA
This sequence comes from Thermodesulfovibrionales bacterium, assembly GCA_041082235.1. Lineage (GTDB taxonomy): Bacteria > Nitrospirota > Thermodesulfovibrionia > Thermodesulfovibrionales > CALJEL01 > CALJEL01. Next base: position 32,264 of record JBDOIG010000181.1, read on the forward strand.
TCTTTTCTATCCTGACATTAAGGTCCTGACCAGATCTGATATCTTTAATGGGATTTTCAGAACCACGATTATCCCCGGACTGAGCAGATAAAATCTTCAGAGATAATTCCTCATCCATATCCCCTGAAAAGGCCTTCTTTTCCCTAAAAAATGTTTTAACTCCTTTATCTCTGATAAAGACTATGGGAGGCTGGTAATAGGAAGTCTGGCTTTCAGGAAAGAACTTTAAAACAGGCTCAACACCTTCTTTATCAATAATATCAGCAGGCTGAGATGAAATCTTCAAAGAGTGATCAGGAAGGTCGTTTATTACCTCCCTGTCCTTCTCTACAATCAGGGGATCAAGGTTCAACTTTAAAACAACCTCTTTTCTGAAAATGGAAATATCAGGCCTTTCTGATATACTGTCCTGATAGATTTCCTGACTTCCGAACCTCTGGATTCCAGAACTCAATGGCTCTTGCACTTTCACAGCATGGCTGTCCTGGCATGAAGGTTCTATATCATCCTGGGGCAGATAACTGGCATTATAAGGAATTAAGACAGCGGGGCTAAAACAAATCCTTGCACCCTCTTTTGTTTTATAAAAAAACTCCATAGAATCTGATTCTGGCGCTCTCATTTTTTCAGATAATTCTCTGTCAGATGAAAAACTTATAATCTGTGAAGGTTTATTATCCTGTTCAGTGTAAGCTTTCTCTTCAGTCCTATCAGTTGATAAAAAAGATTGCCCTGGAGGTATAAAAGGAAATGGCCCCTCTTGAACCTTTGATATAACTTCCATTTGCAAAAGAAGGTTATAAAAAGAGGCATCCTGTGATATCTTCTCAGATATGCCTTCAGTATTCTGTATATCCTTCAGGGGTTGAAGAAAGACCATCTTCATTTCCATACTAAGGCTCATTCAATATTCATGCCAGAGAGAAAAGGGGTGAAATAAAGGCCTTTTTGAAAAATAAACAGGAAAAATTTACCGCTCAGGAATCTTTTTCTTATTCTGTGAGAGATGTCTTGTTATGGCAGAAACTTTTTGGGGTTCCATGGTGGAGAGTATTGCCCCGGCCTTTCTGGGTTTCATCCTTTTCAATATATTTGCCGCCAAGGTCTCATCAAGGGCACTCAATCTCTGACCTGCCTCTTCAGGAGGCATTGATTCATAGACCTTCACAAGGTATTCCATGTTCTGGATATTCTTCTGTTCCATCTGGTCAAGTATAGAGTTTATCTTCTTAAGGAGGTCTGAATACCTCCGGAGCTTTTCATCCAGATCCTTTTTCATTGCCTGAAGCCTCTCCTCCTCAAGCCTTAAACTCCTCTCCCTCTCGTCAAGCTCCTTCTGTCTCTTCTCAATCATGACGAGGAGGTCATCCTGACAATAAACTATTTCACCATGAAATAGCAGAACAGCCAAAAGACAGCCCAGCAGGGGTCTTATCATCCTCTTAATCTCCTGGAGATAAAATCAAAATCAATCTCCCTCTGCTCATCCTTTGATGCTTTTGTTAATCGTTCCTTAATAAGTCTTTTGACGAGTATATCAAGGAGTTTTTTTTCTCTATTTATCTCCAGCGCCTTTGCCTTCTTGTCCTCAAGGTCCTCTTCAAGCAATCTTATCTCCTCTTTCTGCTCTGATGCCTCTTTATGAAGTTCATAAATAGAGTCATAAAATAACTCAAGCTCAAGGGGATTCACGGTAGAGCCCGAGGAGTGAAATCCAGATAGCATCTTCCCTATAGAATTTTCAATTGAGTTAAGTTTTTCTCTTTCATTATCAAGTTCTGTTTTTGCTCTCTTAATCTCAAGCTCCATCTCATCTTTTGCATTTTCCTTCAGTTTTATAATCCTCTTTACTCTCTTTTCGGTCACCTTGACCTCCCTCTTTGAGGGGCTACGCCCCTTTGTCAAAAAGTAATATCAAATCCTGAATGCTGTCTGCAATATCACGCTGTTCATTCATGTCCTGTCTTATGTAAGACCTCATTGAATCAAGCATCTTTATGGCATAATCAACCTTGGGATTTGAGCCCTCTTTATAAGCACCAAGGTTAATCATGTCCTCAAATTTTTTATATATTGAATAGGTCTCAATAAATTTCATGGCATACCCCCTGTGAAGGGTATCAACAAGGTCTGGCATAAGCCTGCTTATACTCTGAAGCACATCTATTGCTGGATAGAGTCCCTCCATTGCAAGCTCCCTTGAAAGGACTATATGACCATCAAGTATTGCCCTTGCTGAGTCAGCCACAGGGTCTGTAAGGTCATCTCCTTCAACAAGCACAGTATATATACCTGTTATAGAACCTCTTTCAAAATTACCTGCCCTCTCAAGGAGTCTCGGAAGGAGGGCAAATACAGAGGGGGTGTATCCCTTTGACGCTGGTGGCTCACCTGTTGCAATTCCTATCTCCCTCTGTGCCTGTGCAACCCTTGTTAGGGAATCCATAAGCAAAAGCACATCATATCCCATGTCCCTGAAGTATTCTGCAATTGTGGTTGCTGTGAAGGCAGCCCTTACCTTTGAAAGAGGTGTGTCCTGGGCAGTGGATACAACGATAACTGACTTTTCAAGACCTTTTTCTCCAAGGTCTTTTTCTATAAAGTCCTTTACCTCCCTTGCCCTCTCACCAATGAGTGCTATTACTGTAACAGGTGCTGTTGTATACCTTGCTATCATACCCAGGAGCACGCTCTTACCCACTCCGGAGCCAGCCATTATGCCAATCCTCTGACCTTTACCGCAGGTAAGAAGACCATTTATGACCCTTATTCCAAGATCAAGTGGCTCGGTAATCCTCTTTCTTATAAGTGGGTTTTCTCTATTCCCTGTTACAGGGTAATCCTTACCATGAACAGGTCCTTTTCCATCAATTGGCTCGCCCCTTGCATTTATGATTCTACCAATAAGGGTATCTGATACCTTCACTGAACTTCTTTTTCCTTCAGAAACAACCCTTGCACCCAGTCTTATGTCTGCCATCTCATCTGTTGCCATAAGCAGTATCTTTCCATCTCTGAATCCAACAACCTCTGAGGATATAAAATCCTGCTCGGTTATTATCCTGCAGGATTCTCCAATAACAGGGTTTATTCCTGTAACCTTGATAAGGAGGCCTGTTATCTCCTGGACCCTTCCATAAACCTTAAGGGTATCTGCCTCCAAGATCTTCTGCTTTATCGGGGTGAGGTCCATCATAATCTTTCTGCAAGGTCACTGATGAGTGTCTTAATTTGTTCATCTATATCTGTTATTATCTCCTGTGTCTCGCTGACTATTTCTGAGCCATAGGGTGGCATGGAGGGGTCAATATCAATCACTATATCCTGATGAAGTCTCAATAATCCAGGACTTACCTTTTCAAAAAGATCCTTAAGGAGTGGATTGATCTTTATTTTAAGCTGACCCTGCCTTTCTATTTTCTTTATTGCCTCTTCAGTTAGCCTCAGGACTATCTCTGAATCAGTTTCTATTTCCTTCATGATGATCTTTCTTGCAATGGATACCGAAAGCTCAAGTATCCTCGGTTTAATATTTCTTTCCATCTCTTCCCTGAAGGCGATAAACTGGGCAATAAGGTCTTCAAGCCTGCTGATAATAAGACCTGCCTCCTTTTCAGCCATCTCAAGGCCAGCTCGCTTGCCCTGATTGAATCCCCTTTCATAGGCATCCCTTTCAATGTCCTCAAGTCTCTGAGCAGCTCTCAATGAATCTTCAAAGACAGGAGGGCTGAAGCTTGAAACAATCTCTGGATTTTCAATCCTTCTTTTATACAACGACCTTCTCTCCTCCCTTTCCAAGGATTATCCTTCCCTCTTTATCAAGCCTCCTTGCAACATTTACAACATTCTTTTGTGCCTTCTGAACATCCGAAACCCTTACGGGTCCCTTTGCCTCCATCTCATCCTTGAGTATCTGAGCAGCCCTCTGGGACATGTTCCTGAATATCTTTTCCTTGAGTGCCTCTGGCGCGGTCTTCAGGGCAATGGCAAGGTCATCTGTGGAGACCTCCTTAAGGATAAGCTGTATTGCCCTGTCATCAATATTAACAAGGTCCTCAAATACAAAGAGCATATCCTTTACCTGATCTGCAAGGTCTGTATCCTGTTCCTCTATCCTCTCAAAGGCAATCTGTTCAGTGGTCTTATCACAATAATTCAATATATCTGCCAGGGCCTTTGTCCCTTTGAGTTCCTTTCCCTTGCCTTTTGCAGTACCCAGTCTTACCTTGAGAACCTCCCTGAGCTCTTCTATAGCTTCTTCAGGAATCCTTTCTATGGAGGCTATCCTCAGGGCAACATCTGCCCTGATTCTTTCAGGAAAAAACCCGAGTATCTTCGCTGCCCTCTCGGGCTCCATAAGGGTCAATGCCATTGCTATAATCTGGGGATTCTCATTCTGAAGAAGTGTTGCAAGACCTTTAGGGTCTATTCCATTAAAGAGTTCTGAAGGACTATCCTTTGATGCAATCTCAAGCAGGTGACTTGCCCTTTCTTCTCCAAGTCCTCTGTGAAGCACTGTCTTTAAAAAATCTCTTCCAGATACAGGTATATCTCCTTTCTGGATTATCTCTGAGGCCTCTTTTATTATCTCTTCAAGTTGTGTTCTAGTGACCCTCTTGAGTCCCTTCATCCGTATGGTGAGCTCCTGGACGGTTTGAGAATCAAGCCCTTTGAGGACCTCTGAAGCAATATCCTCACCAAGTGATATAAGAAAAAGGGCTGCCTTTTCATATCCACTCAGTGCCATTATCTCTCCTCAATCCATCCTTTTATAAGCTGTGCTGCCTTCTGAGGGTTTGCCCTTGCCCATTCAATTATGTCCGGTCTTGATATACCCTGTAACCCCATCTGTCTTTCAAGTTCTGCTACTGTCCTTGGTAGTTCTTTAACAATAGGCCTTGGTGGAGCTGTGAATATCTTTATAAGGGGTCTTATAACAATAAAGAACAGAAGTAAAATCGCTATGAGAGGAACAGAATATTTTACTCCAGTTATTACAACAGGTATTATCTCCTTCCGTGGCTCTTCAATCTCCTCTTTCTGAATATAATCATCCTGAAAGGGCATATTTATGACCCGCACATCATCTCCCCTCTTCGCAATAAAACCAACGGCATTTTTTACCATCGTCTCAAATTTCTTGAGCTCCTCATCAGTCCTTGGTATATATCTTTTATCCTTTGAGCCCTCTGCCTGATTGTAAATACCATCAACAAGAGCGACTACTGTAAGCCTTTTTATCTCTCCCGGTAAAAGCACGGTATGGCTTGTGACCTTACTTATTTCATAATTCACTGTCTCGGACTTCTTTTCTGAATATGACCCGGTGCTGATCTCAGCACCTGTCTTGCCGGGTATATTTGATGAAACACCGGGTACTCCACCTGGGTTTGTCCTGCTTGATTTCTCAACCACCTTCTGTTCACTCCTCACCACCTGACTATCAGGGTCGTATTTCTCTTCTGTCTTTTCCGTCTTTGTAAAATCTATCTGTGCAGAGACCTTTGCCCTGACCTTTCCCTTACCTACAACCGGTTCAAGAATTGCGGTTACTCTTTCTTCAAGATCCCTCTCAACCATCTGCTGGAATTCTATCTGGCTCTGGGTGAGTGCTATGAGATTATCTTTTTTGGGTGCTGTAAGGAGTTCTCCTCTGCTGTCCACAACAGTAACATCCTCGGGGCTGAGACCATCAATACTGCTTGAGACCAGATGAACTATCCCCTCTATTTGTGACTGCGAAAGTCTCCTGCCATGTCTCAGTTTTAAAAAGACAGATGCCTTTGGTCTTTCTTCCTCTTTTGCAAATAGACCTTTCTCAGGCATAGCGAGATGAACTCTGCAGGATTCAACCTCAGGAAGGCTCTTTATTGTCCTTGAAAGCTCTCCCTGCAGTGCCCTTTGATAGTTGAGTCTCTGAATAAAATCTGTCATTGTAAAATCCCGCTTATCAAATATCTCAAATCCCACCCCTCCACCCTGTGGAAGTCCCTGTGCTGCAAGCTCAAGCCTGAGACTGTATACTTTATCTGAAGGAACCATGATCCCCTGAGGTGTAACCTTATATGGAACCTTCATATCCTTCAATTTCTGGATTATCATGCCGCTGTCTTCATCACCGAGGTTTGAATAAAGAATCTGGTAATCAATCCTCTGAGACCAGGATATGAAAAGTAACAGGCTCCCTATGCTCATTATGACAACCAGTAAAAGAAGAGCCTTTTTCTTAAAAGGCATTGAGTTAAACCATCCCTGTATGTTATTTATAGCTGCCATCAGACCTGCATCCTCTGTATCTCTTCATAGGCATTTATAAGTCTGTTCCTGACCTCTATCATGAGCTGAAAGGACATCTCAGCCTTTTGCATGGCTATTACTGCCTGGGTGATATTTCCTCCAGAGGCAAGTTCTTGAACTGCCCTGTCTGCATCAGATTGTATCTGCTCAAGCCTTCCTATGGCCTCCTTTAAAAGGATATCAAAGCTACCCTCTGCCTTTTGAGTATTGGCCTGAGGGATATGTTCTTTGCCTTGAACCAGATTGTTTATCCTTATCTCTGACATATTTAAACCTCCTTCACTGTTACCTTTGCTACCATTGATCTGCACTCAAGGGCGCAAAAGTTTAAATCCTTCCGAGGTCAAGTAGTTTCATAAACATACCCTTGGTAGTATTGAAGGCTGTTATAGAGGCCTCATAGGCCCTGAATGTCATGAGCATATTTACCATCTCCTCCAGGACCTCTACATTGGGAAATCTGACAACCCCATTCTCATCCGCATCTGGATGTCCTGGGTCATATACCACCTTGAAGGGAGAGTTATCATGTATGACTCCAGCAACCCTCACCCCGTCAAGGAGCTCATTCCCTGTCTCTATTTCCTTTACCTCAAAGAGGACATCCTTTCTCCTGTAAGGTCCCCCCTCCTCTGTGCGGGTTGTATGAACATTTGCCATGTTAGATACAATGGTGTTCATCCTCTCTCTCTGCGATTCAAGAGAGGACGCCACAACCTGAAGAACTCCAAAGGGTCTCATAATTGCCTCCTGAGTGCATTCTTAAACATCCTTATCTTTGTTGAAAGCATTGTAAGCCCTGCCTCAAAAAAAAGGGCATTTTCTGTAAGCCTTGCCACCTCCCTGTCGAGCTCCACATTATTTTTATCCTTCCATGGCTCACCTTCATCCTCTATGATATTTACCTTTAATCCTGAATCTCCTGAACCTATATGAGCTCCTGATGTGGTTCTGAGTGAAAGGACCTCGTTGTTGAGGATATTTTGGAAATCTACATCCTTCGCATTATAACCAGGAGTATCCACATTGGATATATTTGACACTATAAGCCCGTGTCTTATGCCAGCAACCCTCAAAAGATCTTCAAGTATCCTGAAAGCGTCAGCCATCAAGAACCTCCTTTCAAATTCTATGCCATAACAAAATTGAAAAACTGAGACCGGAAATCAGAATCCATCTATGGGAAAATTTTTCCCATCAGGAAATTCCTGCCTGTATTGCGCAAGTTTATTCCTGATTGTCCTTACGCTTACACCGAGTATCTTTGCAGCAAGGCTCTTATTACCATTTGTCTCCTCAAGTGTCTTAAGGATCAATTCCCTTTCAATATCCCTTATCTTACCCGCCTTTTGTACCTTCTCTTCTGCTTCAAACATCAGTTCTTCTTTGGTGATAATGCCTGATTTACATAGAAAGACAGCTCTCTGAATTACATTCTCAAGCTCTCTTACATTTCCCTTCCATTGCCTGGATTTGAGGATATCCAGGGCCTCATCGCTGAATCCCCTTATCTCCTTACCCGCATCCCTGGAAAATTTCTCAAGAAATTTTATGCTCAGAAGCGGTATATCCTCCGGTCTTTGTCTCAATGGTGGAAGTTTTATAGGAAAGACATTTAATCTATAGTAAAGGTCTTCCCTGAATCTTCCCGCCTTTACTTCTTTAAGAAGATCTCTATTTGTAGTTGCAATGACCCTCACATCAACGGGTATGGGTCTTGTGCCACCTATCCTCTCAATAACCCTTTCCTGAAGCACCCTCAGGAGCTTTGTCTGAAGTTGAAGAGGCATCTCTCCGATCTCGTCAAGTAGAATTATTCCTTCATGGGCTAATTCAAACTTTCCCCTTTTCCCCTGAACAGCACCGGTAAAAGCTCCCTTTTCATATCCAAACATCTCTGATTCAAGAAGATTCTCAGGTATAGCAGCACAGTTAACAGCAACAAAAGGGCTATTAGCACGCTTGCTTCTTTTGTAAATATATCTTGCAAGAAGTTCCTTCCCGGTTCCGCTCTCACCTGTAATAAGCACCGTTATATCACTCCCCGCAAGTTCTTCAGCAAGGGATAAAATCTTTTTGAGTTCAGGGCTTTCTGTAATAATCTCCCTGTCTGAGTCAATTTTTTTGATTACAGATTCTATAGCCCTTTTAAGGGTCTCAAAGGAAAAGGGTTTCATGAGGTAATCTGTGGCACCGCTCTTCATTGCAAGGACCGCATTTTCAACGGTGCCATAACCGGTAATAACAAGCACAGGAATGTTCCCGGCAATCTTCCTTATCTGCCTGATAAATTCAATGCCATCCATCCCCGGCATCTTCATGTCAGTTATTACCATTGAATAACTGTTCTGTCTTATCTTTTCCAGGGCTGAAAGCCCATTATCCGACAGGTCGGCCCTGTATCCAAGCTCTGTTACCGCTTCTCTGAGGGCATTTCTCATCTGGAGGTCATCATCAACTATAAGAACAGGTACACTATTCATGGTTTTCTCCTGCCTCATGAAGCAGCTCTTTTTCTGATGGATATAAGGAAGGTATTGAGACCACAAATTCACTCCCCCTGCCAGGAGCGCTTTCTACCCTGATGAGACCTCCATGGGCCTGAACTATCTTTGCAGTGATGGCAAGACCAAGACCTGTTCCATTTTCCTTTGTTGTGAAGAAGGGATCAAATATCCTGTCTATAATCTCCTGCTCGATACCCCTGCCTGTATCCTTTATAGATAAATTTGTAAATCCATCATTCTCATAAATATTAATAAAGATATCCCCTCCCTCAGGCATTGCCTGTATGGCATTTATCATTATATTTAGAATTGCCTGTGTAAGGAGTTCCCTGTCTGCCATAAACAGATGGTCTTCCTCTGAGCAATGAATCTTCACCCTGTTTGAATTCAGTATCGGCCCGAGCATCTGAAGGACACCTCTTATGATCTCTGATGACATAACAGGTCTCAAATTTGTCTTCCCGGGCCTTGCAAATATGAGCATGTTTGTAAGGATATTATTAAGGGTCCTGATGCCTGATGATATACCCTTTGAAAGCTCTTTTCCTTTTTCGGTCTGTACCTCCTTTTCAAGTATGGTTGTAAAAAGCTCTATGCTGCAAAGGGGATTTCTTATCTCATGGACTATCTGTGCTGCCATCTCACCCATGGCTATTAATCTCTTGTTTCTCTCCTGCTGGAGCTCCATCTCCCTGAGTGCTGTTATGTCCTTTATAAGGATAACCTCTCCGCTTAACCCACCATCTCTCAGCACAGGTGCATTGGAAAGTATAATCCTCCTCTTCTTGCCTCCAGCTGTAAGCACTGCATCAGCACCATCATGGGATATGGTAAAGTCTATGTCAGAAAGAGGTCTTCCACAAAAATCCTCTGCCCTTACACTAAAGAGCTCCTCTGCTGTATGATTCATCATTATTATCCTCTCCTCAGGGTCAATAACTATAATTGCCTCTTCCATGCTTCTTATGATGGCATCAAGAAAGTCCCTGTTTTTCTGAACCTCCTGAAGGGCATCCTTGAGTGCCTGATTTTTTTTCTCAAGCTCTCCTGTAAGGTATCTGATCCTTTCCTGAAGTTCTGCATAATAGGACTCAAGGCTTTTTGATGCCTTTGTAAAACTCTGAAAGGCTTCATTTAGAAGTTTGATGTCCATTAAAAATCCCTCCTCAATCTTTTCAGGATAGCCTCTTCTTCACTGAACAATCCTCCAAATCCCCTGGTCTTTACTTCATTGAATTTTCTGCTGATAAGTAAAACCCTGTAATTTGCCCATTCAATATCCTTTTCCTCCAGTTCACCTTTTTTATCTTCAGAGAGGGCTATCCTGTAATAAGTCAGTGCCTTGTCCTTATCCCTTTCATAAAGGAGGTCAGCGAGCCTTATATAAGCCTGAGCCGGTGCACCCTTTTTATTTATCAATCTCTCAAGAAGCCCTGTTATGGAATCATCTCTTTTATATAGAGAAAGTGTAAGGAGCAGGGGCATATCTTCCTCTGTTATCTCCGTGAGTCTTCTGAGGTATTTAAGACCCGACTCATAATCTCTTTTTCTTATAAATGCTGATGCAAGGAGTCTTGTTTCTTTATCATTTTCTGGCTCAACTCCCTGGAGTACGCCAAGGGCCATCTCAGGGTCTCCTGTGGAGAGATAAAATTCTGAAAGCAGGAAGGCAGCCTTTCTCCTGTCAGTGCCCTTTGTACTTTTATAAAGCCACCTGGCCAGTTCAAAAAAATCCTTTTTTGAATCCCTTAAAAGAGGAGCTACCTGAAATAAAAATGAGGTATTTGATGTATCAAGGAATATTCTTTTAAAATCATTCCAGAGGATATAAAGTGTTTCAGGATTCCTTAAGCCTGCTTCCAGTAAAAGATCCTTCAGGGTCTCTGATGCATCCCTGAGTGGTTGTCTTTTAATAATAAGCGGCTTTAATACCAGTACAGCTTCTTTATATCTTGACTCCCTTTTGTATATCTTGGATAAAAGCAAAAGGGCCCTTTCATAATTATCACCATAAGGATAAAGTGCCCTCAGGTCATTGAGTCTCTTCTTTGCCTCATCAAATCTTTCAAGATTAAGAAGTACCTGAGCGCTTAATAAATGGGCACGCTGTCTGACAGCAGGTTCCTCTGACTGAAGGGACTGGTCAAAGAAATTGAGTGCCCTATCAAATCTTCCTGATTCCATCTCCATTGTGCCAAGGATGAGATAGGCCCTGTATTTATAAGGAAACTCCTTTACAGAGGTAAGGAATCTCTTAGCCTCTTCCTTTTTGCCGGTCAGGCTCATATTCTCTCCAATAAGTAGCATAGTCTCAGGAGAGGTCTTCACAAATCCGTTATCATTAAGAAGAAGCTCAAGATAGAGGTTACTGGCATCCTTATGCCTTCCCATGAGATGAAGGGTATTGGCCTTTCCATAAAGACAGGCAACGCAATCACCTGCCTTTTCATAATATTTCAATGCCTCCTGATACTGACCACTTTTTCTGAGCGATTCAGCAAGACCAAGGAGTGCCTCTTTTTTAAACTCAGAATCAGGAAAGAGGTTTAAAAAAAGCCTGAAAATAGTTGATGCCTCTGGATAGAATCTCATCTTCAGATAGAGCTCTGCCCTGAGAAAAATTGCTTCTTCCTTTATCTCCTGAGTTCCATATGAAGAGGCGAGCTGCAAATGGCTGAGTGCCTGATTGAACTTACCAAGGCTGATAGATGCCTTTGCATAAAGAAGATGATAGAGGGCCTTATCTTTACCCGAAGGCTTTATATTGTCAAGAAGTTTGACTGCCTCCTGGCACCTGTTTTTCTCTATAAGAGATGATATCTCTAAAAGGTCTGATGTATCTGCAGTAGAAGCCGAAAGGCAGAAGTGATAAAGTAAAAAAAAGCAGAAAAGCAGAGGTACACCGATGCGATTGACTTCCGAAATTCTGCGCCTGCGCCCGAGGCTTGGGAAGATATGAATTAATAACCCTGACTTTTGCCCTCTGTTTATCAGAAGGAATTTCCTGACACCCTCATTCCTGAAATCGCGAGATTCCATACGCCTGTTTCCGGTCATGCAGAACGAGAAGCAACAACCGTGCCAGAAACTAATTTATTGATTTTAAAAGGGAAAAAAATAAGCTAAGGTATTTGTGACGAAATCTTGACAGTTAGCTTATGCCGAGTCTCTTCATCTTTTCTATAAGGGTGGTTCTATTAAGACCGAGTAAAGAGGCAGCCTTTGCCCTCACACCATCTGCCTTTTGAAGTGCCTTCAATATTATATCCCTTTCAATCTCCTCTATGAACTTGTTAAGGTCAAGACCTTCTCCAGTAAGTTCAGATAACTCAGGCTTTATGCCATATTCTTCAGCAGGGGACTTCTTGATAAATCTCTCCGGGAGGTCCTGAATCTTAATAATCTCTTCCGAAACCAGTACAGTAAGCCTTTCTACGAGGTTTTCAAGTTCCCTCACATTACCTGGCCAATCATATTTTATAAGTACACTCATAACCTCAGGTGTGAATATAAGGGCCTTTCCCTTTCTCTTCCTATGAAATTTTTTTATAAAATAATCCACAAGAAGTGGTATGTCCTCTCTTCTTTCTCTTAAGGGTGGAAGGTGGATTGGTATTACATTGAGCCTCCAGTAGAGGTCCTCTCTGAATTTCCCCTCAGATACAGCCTCTTCAAGATTCCTGTTCGTTGCTGCTATTATCCTTACATCAACCTTTATTGTCTTTACACCGCCGACCCTCTCAAACTCCCTCTCCTGAATTACCCTCAGGAGCTTTACCTGAAGGGATGGGTCAAGCTCTCCTATCTCATCAAGAAATAGTGTGCCATTATTTGCAAGCTCAAATCTTCCTATCCTTGTAGTTATAGCACCTGTGAAAGCACCCTTCTCATGACCAAACAATTCTGATTCCAGAAGGTCTCTCGGAATAGCAGCACAATTCAAAGGCACAAAAGGGCCATCGGCCCTTGAACTGTTATAATGAATTGTCCTGGCAACAAGCTCCTTTCCTGTACCACTTTCTCCTGTTATCAATATGGTACTATCAGTATCAGCAACCTTCTCAATAAGCTCATAGACCCTCTGCATCTTTATGGAATCGCCTATAAGACCTGAAAAATTATATCTCTGCCTGAGCTGTTTTTTTAGTAATAGATTCTCCTTTTCAAGCCTTAATAACTCAAGGGCCCTTTCAATCACAATCCCTATCTCATCAAGATTAAAGGGCTTGGTAATATAATCAAAGGCACCAAGTTTCATGGATTCAACAGCATTCTGGATAGTCCCATGAGCAGTTATTATAATAACAGGCAGTCTTATCTTCCTTGATACCAGCTCTTTCAGGATATCCATCCCCCCAATACCTGACATAACAAGGTCCACAAGGGCTACATCAAATTTCTCAGAAAGGAGCAGTTCAAGCCCTCTGTCACCTTTCTCCGAGCTCACTACTTCATAACCTTTTTCAGTTAGATAAGAGTTCAGGACATCCCTTACAGTCTCATCATCATCAATAATAGCAATCCTTGGCATAGATAATATTGTAGAGGGATATGCATCTTAAGTCAATATTTTGACGGAAGCTCGTAACTGCCGATAGAGACGGGGCATGCTGAAGAGACTTTATTGCGACACCTTAATGTAAACTTTTTTAATCAACATTACCAAACATAAAAGGGGCTTCGCCCCTTTAAAACCCCAAAAATAGAATTAAAATTATCTAATAGGGAGTTTGAGGGACAAAGTCCCTCAATTACTTCACCA
>JBDOIG010000207.1:0-11525 GCA_041082235.1 Thermodesulfovibrionales bacterium
CTTTCAGAACTCAAGGCATATTTAAAAAGCATAAAGGGCCCACAGATTCATACAGCCTACAGTTATTACAGTGATAGTGATGACAATATTGTAAGCAGATATTCTGCTGGAATAAATATGAGCAAGGGATTTTGGAGATTCATGCTAAATTACAGATTAACTGCTGCAGAGGATAATATCTATGAAAATAAGGCTCATTCTTTAACAGGAGGAATTTATAGAAGATTTAATTCAGGAGGAGCAGGTGCATCAATCGGAATAACCTCACTTGACAATGAAGACCCTTCCACTATACTCACAGGTAATATGTGGACAGACCTTGAGATTTTCAGGATATCCCTCTCCCTGAACCTTACAAGAGATGTAATGACCGATACTGCATTGCTTGTAGAAAGAGAGATAAAATACACAGAGGCAGGCTTAAGGGCCTCAAAGGCTTTATCAGAAAAGGTATCATTAGAGGGTTCTTATAGGTTCAGGGACTATTCAGACAGCAATCACTCCCATGACCTTCAGGGAGCACTGAGATATAATCTTATTGCTGGCAATCCAGCAATAAGCACTGGCTATAGACTGAGATACCTTGATTTTAAAAGACAGACGAATGGATACTTTGACCCTGATAATTTTCTATCCCATCAAGTCTTTGTGTCCCTTTATTCTGAAAAGGGAAGATTATATCTCTTTATTGAACCCTATGGTGGCTATCAATCATTCAGGAGATATGGTGAAAAGACAGATGACTTTTTCACAGGTGGCTCCATGACTTTGGGTTACAGGATAAAGGATAACCTCTCCATTGAATTAAATGCAGAAGGTGGTGATTACGCAGCAGGTGCTGCCACCGGATTTAAGTACTGGATGGCTGGAGCAACCTTGAGAGGAGCTTTTTAGGCTCGCTATCATTTAAGACTTCTTTGATGTCACTGCAAAGAATCCTGAATAAACTGGCTTCACTTCCTTTGACTTGCACTTAGGACAGCTTATCTCAGCCTTTTCACGCTCTTTAATGGTCATGGTCAGGGAGAATGTTTCATTGCATTTTTCACACTTAAATTCATACACAGGCATGCCACACCTCCTGTGAATGATGGATTTATGCGGCTGAAAATTCAGGCAGTTTAAATTCTACTTTTTTCCCAAGTGTTTTTGATGCCTCCAGCACTTCTATGCCAATTAATCTTTTGTTTTTATCAAAATCAGCATAAACACCCGGAGTAATAGTAATAGTTTCAGCCACTTTAATATCTTCTTCTACGAAATTTAAATAGAGGAGATCTCGTTCTGGATCATATTCAATTCTCATCTCTGTTCACCTCTTGGAAAATTTTTTCCATATCTTGCCTTTACAGTTAATAAAACAAGATTCTTGTCTTTAATCTTAAAATACACTGTAACCTCTTTTTCTTCATAAAATTTTCCTTCCCATAGATTGTTATATGGGAAAATAAATACTTTTCCTTCCAGTCCCTTCTTTTACATCATCAGCAGGCCACCCTCGATTCAGCGTTGTTTCAATTTCCTCAATGCTTATTCCTCTCTGCTCCATTCTTTTCTTAATATGAGGATGTAGTTCCTTTTCTGTTATTTTCAAATAACTATTCAATGTCCTGACATTTTCAAGGTCTTTTCATTTATGGCGGAGAGGGAGGGATTCGAACCCCCGGTAGGTGTAACCCTACAGCGATTTTCAAGACCGCCGCCTTAAACCACTCGGCCACCTCTCCAGAAAATATTATAACACAAAGGGGCCTCGGCCCTTTGTAACCCCGGAAAAATTAAAGCAGTAGAGCAACAGAACAGCAGTGCAGCAGTGAATTTACGAAAAGATAAGAGAAAAGCAGGCCTGCAGCCTTTCCAGAGGTGGAAGTATCAAGTCTTTTTCTTAGTCCTACCGCTCTGCTGACCTGCAGCTCTTTGCTGCCCTGATAGGGAGCTTGAGGGGTGTTGGCCCTCAAAGTTCTCTGTTGCTCCGATAGAGTATTGCTCTGTTATAATTAACTATGCCTCAGGCATTAAAAAAGGAAAGATACACTTACGAAGACTACATCACATGGCCAGATGATGAAAGATGGGAGATAATCAATGGTGAAGCTTATTGCATGTCTCCTGCACCAAAAATAAGGCATCAAAGGATGTTGAGCAAACTTAATTATGAATTTTCAAGGCAGTTAAAAAGATGTTTTCATTTTATTGCTCCTGTTGATGTGGTATTTGACAGATATAATATTGTCCAGCCAGATTTATCTGTTGTCTGCAACAGAAAAAAGATTACTGAAGATAATATCCATGGAGCCCCTGATCTTATTATAGAGATAACTTCTCAGACAACGGAATTGAAAGATAGAAGAGAGAAGAAAAATCTTTATGAGAGGTTTAAGGTTAAAGAATATATTATTATCAATCCTGAAAGCGAATATGTAGAACAATACATACCTAATAAGGGAAGATATAGAGCTCCGAAGATTTACGGATGGAACGAGGTTCTAAAATCTTCTATCCTTCCTGTAGAACTTAACCTGTGGGAAATCTTCGACAAGAAGAGACCAGAAAATGAAAAAAACAGAGATTGAGGCTGAGGAGTATGAGAGATTTCTTAAGAGATGCCTCAGAATAGAAAAAAGGCTAAGAAGGCTTTATCCTGAAATAGACCCCATGACCTTCATCTTATAGTAAAGAATTTACTTATGCCCAGAAAATGGGAAAAAGATTTCTCCTGAGGAGGATTGGCAGCAGATATGTCTCCTGATGAGCTTTTGCTTGAGAAGATTTTCAAGGTTTGAGGAGATAGCCTATGGCCCATGTAATTCTCGGTACAGCAGGACATATTGACCATGGAAAAAGCAGCCTTGTAAAGGCACTTACAGGTATTGATCCTGACAGGCTCAAGGAAGAAAAAGAGCGAGGTATCACCATTGACCTTGGCTTTGCCTATCTGAATTATCCTGATGGTCTCACTATTGGAATAGTTGATGTCCCTGGACATGAGAGGCTTGTAAGGAATATGCTTGCTGGTGCAGCAGGAATAGACATGGTGCTCTTTGTTATCGCTGCTGATGAAGGCATAATGCCCCAGAGCAAAGAGCATCTTGCAATCTGCAATCTCCTCAGGATTAAATCAGGTCTTATTGCCTTAAATAAGGCTGACCTTGTTGAGCCAGACTGGCTTGAGCTTGTTAAGGGAGAAATAAAAGACTTTGTGAAAGGCTCATTTCTTGAAGGTGCTGATATCATCCCTGTGTCTGCAAAGACAGGTTTGAATATTGAACTGCTTAAGGAAAAGATAAAGGAAATTGCCCTCAGGATACCCAAGAAACCCTCTGGAGGAGCATTCAGACTTCCCATAGACAGGGTCTTCACCCTCAGGGGATTCGGCACAGTGGTTACAGGGACAGCAATCTCAGGTTCAGTGAAGTTGGATGAGCAGGTGGAGATACTCCCCTCAGGATTAAAGACCAGGATAAGGAATATCCAGAGTCATGGGAAACCCGTTACAGAGGGAGTGGCAGGTCAGAGGCTTGCCCTTAATCTTCAGGGAATTGAGAAGGAGGAGCTTGAAAGGGGAGATGTGGTGGCAAGACCTGATACATTCAGACCAACGAGATTGCTCAATGTTAAGATTGAGCTTCTCGGCAATTCTCCTCCTTTAAAGAACAGGAGCCTTGTCCATCTTCATATCTGGACCTCAGAGGCAATTGCAAGGCTTATTCTTTTTGACAGAGATGAGCTTAAACCAGGAACAGGGTGCTTTGCTCAGCTCAGGCTTGACAGGGATATAGTGACCTCTGCAGAGGACAGGTTTGTTATAAGGAGAATCTCACCCCTTGATACAATAGGTGGTGGGATGGTTCTTGATCCCTATCCATCAAGAAAGAGATATCCGGAGTTAATTGATGATCTATCTCTTCTTGAAAAGGCAGCTCTTGATGAAAAGATATCACTGAAGATAAAGAGGTCAAAGGGCTTTCCAAAAAAAGAACTTTATGGCTGGATAAACAGGGAATTCAGGGAGATTGAAGATGCAGTGAAGCTTCTCAAGGAAAAAGGTGAGATTGTCGAAATAGATGGCTTGCTTTTTCACAAAGCCAGTATTGAAGAACTAAAAAAGAAGTTTATAGAAACCTTAAAGGAATTCCATAATAAAAATCCGCTTAAGCCTGGTATCCAGAAAGAAGAGCTGAGGACAGTTTTTGGTATCGAGCAAAAGGTCTTTGACTATATGATAGAAAAGACCCCTGAGATAATAAGGGATGGAGAGTACCTCAGACTCAAGGAATTCAAGACAAAGGGAGTTGATCCTTCTTTGAAAGAACGAATTCTCAAAGAGATAAAAAAAGGTGCATTCCAGCCACCTTTAAAGGAAGAGCTTGCTGAGATTATTAATATTGACTCCAGAAAACTTGATGATATCCTGAGGCTTCTCAATCAGGAAGGTTTGCTTGAGAGGATAAACGACTCGTTCTATCTATCAAAGGAGAGCCATGTTGAGCTCTTCAGGAGATTGAAGGAATTCTTTTCCAAGAAAAAGGAAATGACAGTTGCAGACTTCAGGGACCTGCTCCAGACCACGAGAAAGTATGCAATCCCGCTCCTTGAATATCTGGATTCAAGAAAGGTAACCATGCGTGTGGGAGATGTGAGGAAGTTGCTTAAGTTGCCAGAGGTATAGGAGAATCTATCTTGAATGGATTGAAAAAGTCTTACAAAGTCCAGAAATGACTTTCTATGACCTCACCAACAAAACCTTTATAGCAATATCAAATATAAAAATTCGGACAAGCAAAACTCACCTTGTTATAGTTTATACTAAAAAAGAAGATGTTTTTAAGATAGTTACTGTTTATCCTTGTAAAAATATTGAGAAAGAGATTAAAAACAAGGAGGGATATAGATGGATAAGAATATAAAGCTCTGGTTTGATGAAGAAGAGGATATACTCTATCTTTCTCTTGCAGAGGGAGAAGCCGTTGATTCAGAAGAGATAGCTGAAAATGTAAGAGTTGAATATAATGAAAATGGAATGATGATTGGTGTTGAAATTTCTGGTATATCAAAGATGTTAGCTTCTTCAATAGCAAAACAGCTCAAGGAATTGGTCCATAAAAGTGGTTAGAAGTCTAAGCTTTAGGTTGAAAATCCGACCTCTGAAATTTGATTTCAGATCTCCATTTTCGTTCTCTTTTATGCTGAGACCTCAGCATCCCCGGGGATTTCAGCCACCGCCTCCATAGATGCCTGAGAGCTGAAAGGCTGTAATATTCTTTCCTTTACATAAAGGACAGACATCTATCTTTGTGGAAGAGACCCTTCCACAATCAAGGCAGAGATAGACTGTATCATTTGAGGTGCTATGCCCCTCAAAACTCAATGGAATAAAATTTTTATTCATATTTTTTTAAGGAGCGAAGCTCCTTCATACCTCCTTTCATTCTTTCTACAGTCTTGGCTTTGCGCCAAGGGCATAGAGCAGGTTTGCCATAAGGCAGAAACCTGTGAATGCAAAGATAATAAGATTTATCCCCACAAGGGCTGTAAGTATCAGCCAGTAGGGGCTGTGAATAAGTGTAAGGATCACACTCAGGAGGGTAAATATCCCTGCAATGAGCCATATGATCCTTTCAAGGTACCATGAGTCTGTCTTTGCGATATACATGTCACAAACCTCCTTTTTATCTTAGATTTCTGTCATTTCATCCCTTGGTTCTTCTGCCTCAAGTTCCTCTGCCTTTACAGGACATATCCTTGTCTTGAAGTATTCATAATAAAGCAGAGGCACTGCTATGAGGGTCAGGGCAGTTGATGCCACAGCACCAAACATCATGGCAATTGCAAGACCCTGGAATATAGGGTCAAAGATCATCACAAAGGAGCCGACCACAACTGCTGCTGCAGTGAGCGCAATTGGTCTGAATCTTACAGCACCTGCCTTTATCAGGGCATCCTTCAAGCTTCCACAGTCACGCCACTCCATCTGGATAAAGTCTATGAGGAGAATGGAGTTTCTTACTATTATTCCAGCAAGGGCAATAAACCCTATCATGGATGTGGCTGTAAAGAAGGCACCAAAGAGCCAGTGACCTGGCATTATTCCTACAAGTGTAAGTGGTATAGGTGCCATGATTATCAATGGTGTTACAAAATGCCTGAACCAGGCAACAACAAGTATGTATATGAGAACAAGCACAACTCCAAAGGCTATGCCAAGGTCTCTGAAGACCTCATAGGTTATGTGCCATTCACCATCCCATTTTATGGAGTATCTGTCCTCAAGATAGGGCTGCCTTGCATAATATTGTTTAATGGTATAACCCTCGGGGATCTTTAGCTCAGCTATTGCCTTTTTCATCTTCAATATGGCATAAACAGGGCTTTCTTCCTTTCCTGCCACATCACCTGTAACATAGACTACCCTCTGGAGATTTTTGTGATATATGGTCTTTTCCTCAGTTGTCTTTTTAATCTTCACAAGCTCACTGAGAGGGATATTTCCCTTAGATGTTGGCACAGTCATTGCCCTTAAGGATTCTATCCTTGCCCTTTCCTCAAGAGGAAGCCTCATGAAGATCTCAACAGGTTCCTTATCATCCACCACATGGGCAAGTCCAGCAGGCATCCCTCCCAGGGCGATCCTGAGGCTCTGGGCAACTGCCTCTGTGCTAACACCGTGATAGGCAGCCTTTTCTTTGTCCACATCAAATATCACCTTTTCCTGATCATCCTCCACATACCAGTCCACATCAACAACTCCCTCTGTCTTTTCATAGATATCCATAATCTGACTTGCTATCTCTATCTGCCTCTTATGGTCAGGACCATAGACCTCTGTAACAAGGGTGCTCAGGACAGGTGGACCTGGTGGTATCTCTGCTATCTTTATCCTTGCACTATATCTCTTCGCAATCTTTGCAAGAGGTCCTCTTATAGCCTTTGCAATATCATGGCTCTGCCTTGACCTCTCTCCCTTTGGAACAAAGTTCACCTGAATGTCTGCCACATTTGGGCCTGTCCTCAGGTAATAGTGTCTTACAAGTCCATTGAAATTAAAGGGTGCAGAGGTGCCAGCATATATCTGATAATCTGTGACCTCTGGCACAGTCCTTATATAAGAGCCAAGCTCCATGGCCACCCTTGTGGTCTCCTCAAGAGTGGTTCCCTCTGGCATGTCAATGATCACCTGTAGCTCACTCTTGTTGTCAAAGGGAAGCATCTTCACTGTAACCTTTTTAAGAGGCAGTAGCATGAGGGATCCTATTAAAAGGGCAAGCACACCTCCAAGTGCCAGATACCTCTTTTTCGGGCTGTCTATGAGCGGTCCAAGGATTCTTCCATATATATTTAGAAGTCTTTCTCCTTCCTTTTCATGACCTCCTGGCTTGACATTCTTTAGCACAATATAGCTCATCCAGGGACTCACTATAAAGGCAACAAGAAGAGAAAATAGCATGGCTGCTGATGCACCAACAGGTATGGGCCTCATATAGGGACCCATCAGTCCTGATACAAAGGCCATTGGCAGGAGTGCTGCAATAACAGTGAATGTGGCAAGTATGGTTGGATTACCCACCTCATCCACTGCAAGCACTGCTGTCAATGGACTTATCCTGTGGAGTTTAAAATGCCTGTGAATATTTTCAACAACCACTATGGCATCATCAACAAGGATTCCTATTGAGAATATTAGTGCAAAGAGTGTTACCCTGTTTAAGGTATAGCCATAGAGATAATTTATTAATAATGTCAGGGCAAGGGTAACAGGCACAGCCACTGTAACAACTACTGCCTCCCTCCATCCAAGGGTGATGGCTATGAGAAGCACCACAGAGAATGTTGCTATCAGTATATGCTCGAGTAACTCATCAGATTTTTCCTTTGCTGTCTCACCATAGTTCCTTGTCTCAAGTATATTTACATCAAGGGGGATGAGTTTACCCCTTAAGTCCTGAATCTTCTTTTCAATCCTCTTTGCAATCTGAGTGGCATTCGTGCCTTTCTTTTTTGCTATGGCTATGGTTACTGATTCATAAAGCCTGTGGGAGTCTTCAGGTTTTAATGCAAGACCTTCAGTTTTTTTATGAGCCTGAGGACCAAATCCTGTAAATACATAGCTATCTGGTTCAGCTGGTCCGTCCACTATCTCTGCAACATTCTTTAAATAAACTGGCCTTCCATTCATGGTGCCCACCACCAGTTCTCCTATCTCCTGAGCAGTCCTCAGGAATCCACCTGTCTCCACAAGGATCTCTTTATTTTCAGCCTGCATTGAGCCCGAGGGAATTACTACATTTGAACCCTGAAGTATCTGCATTATCTGAAGTGCTGATAGATTATAGGCCCTGAGTCTCGATGGACTGAGCACGAGCCTTATCTGCCTCTTCTGACCACCTATTACATGTGTTTCAGAGACCTCGCTGTCCTTTTTTATCTCTGTGCAGAGCTCCTGTGCAATGCGCCTTAATTCATAGGAGCTGTATTTATCAGACCAGAGTGTATAGGAAAGTATGGGCACATCATCAATGGACTTCGGCTTTACAAGTGGCTGTGAGACCCCAGGTGGTATGATGTCATAATGGGACATGAGCTTGTTATAGACCTTCACTATGGCATTTTCCATATCATGGCCTACATAGAACCTCACTATGGTGAGATTCATTCCGGGCCTTGCTATTGAGTAGACATACTCCACGCCCTTTATCTCATAAAGGAATTTCTCCATTGGTCTTGTGACCCTTTCTTCCACCTCTTTTGCACTGGCACCTGGATAGGTCACAAATATATCTATCATTGGAACAACTATCTGGGGCTCTTCTTCCCTTGGTGTTGCTATGAGCGCAAAGACTCCAGAAAGAAGGGCAGCAATCACCAGAATAGGTGTGAGCTTTGACTTTATAAATGACTTTGCTATTGAACCAGATATTCCTATACCCTGCATTCAGTTCCTCCTGCTATCTATTTTTTATAAATCCCGCCCTCAACAACCTTCTCAATGCCACCTGTTACTATCCTCTCACCGGGATTAAGACCTGAAAGTATCTCCACCATGGCCTTTTCAGGATAGGTAGAGCCTGTCCTGACAAGCCTGTAGGATATCACTCCATTGTTATCCACAACATATAAACCGGTAAGCTGGCCCCTTTTTACTATAGACCTTTCAGGAACAATTATCCCTGTTTTTTTGCCTGTGATAAACCTTGCCTTGCCATAAAGGCCTGTCCTCAGGTCTTTTCCTCCATGAAGGTCTATCTTTACAAGAAAGCTCCTTGTAACTGGATCAACAGCAGGCACAATCTCTGCTATCCTTCCTTCAAAGGCCTGTGCCCCTGACTCTATATAAACAGGGACCTTCATTCCTTTCCTTACCTTCCCTGAGAATCTCTCATCAAGATAGACCTCCAGTCTGTAATTCTGAGCATCTTCAATGGTAAATAAAGGTATGCCAGGCATGACCATATTGCCTGTCTCTACCTTTTTTTCAGTCACAATGCCATTTATTGGTGATACCACCCTTGTGTATCCATACATAAGCCTCGCCTCCTCAAGGCCTGCCTTTGCCCTCCGCACCATTGCCTCCATTCTTTCAAGTTCAGTTCCTGCAACCTCTTTCTGGGTCTCTATCTGGTCAAGCTCCTGCTGTGTGAGTGCCTTTTCTTCATAGAGCCTTTTATATCTTTCATATGTTATATCAGCAAGTTTCTTATTCTGCCTTGCAGCTTCAAGAGCCTTGAGTGCCTCCTGATAGGCCCCCTCTGCCTGAGCAAGCCGCTCCCTGTAGTCCCTATCATCAATGGTTAAAAGTAACTGACCCTGCCTCACCCTGTCTCCTTCCATTGCATATATACCTGTAACCTCTCCCATTATCCTTGAGGATAGAGTTGTTGTTGTCCTTGCCCTGATCGTCCCTGAGATCTCATATATATCATCTATGCTTATGGGCTTTACCTCTGAAACTTCTATGCCCGAGATTTCAACAACCTCTTGCCGGGTCATCTTCTCCTTTTTTGAACAGGAGATGGAGAGTACCATTGATGTTAATGTTAAAAATATGATTAAAGCCTTCTTCATCTTTGCCTCCTTATTTTCTTATAAATTCTTCGAGTATATTGCTTACAAACATGAGTCTTGCCATTGCCTCATAATAGGCACCTTCTTTATGCACCACCTGTGCCCTTGCATTGTCAAGGGCTGTCTGACTATCGAGAAGGTCAACAATCTTTGCAAGGTTATTCTCATATCTTATCTTTATAAGTCTTCTCCCTTCCTCAGCTGCCTGAAGACCTGAGCGTGCAAGCTCAAGATGTGCCCTTGCCTCAAGGACAGAGCTATAGGCCTCATGAACCCTGAACCTCATGGATTTTTTCAGTCCCTCAAGGTATTCCTGAGCTTCCTTTAATTTATATTCAGCCTTCTTTGAACCTGCATGGGTCCTTCCACCACTGAATATATCCCATCTGAGAAATGCCATGACCTGCCAGCTCTTTCCCTCTGAACCAAAGGGAGTATCATGGTCATCAAGCTCATACTGGGCACCTATACCAAGCTGGGGTATATAATCAGACCTCTCAAGGCTCAGCATCTTCCTTGCATTTTCATACCTTAATTTCATTGCCTTTATCTCTTTTCCCTGAAGGACCCTTTCTATATAATAGGTCTCATCAAGAAGCTCAAATTCAGGTACTATTTCATCCCTTATCTCCACAGGCTCTTCAAGCCCCATGAGCAATCCGAGTGCCCTTTTTGCAATAAGGAGATCCTTCTCTGCAGAGATAAGTCTTGCCTTTGCCTCTGCAACCCCAACCTCTGCCCTCAGCACATCTGACTGTAGCCCCAGTCCTGCCTCTGCCCTTTTCTTTGCAATCCTGAGGTGTTCCTCTGCATTCTCAAGACCGAGTCTGGCCACATTGAGATACTCCTTTGCTGTCCTGACTCCAAGATATGCCTTTATTACCTCAAAGGCAACTTCTTCTTTTTTTCTTTCAAATTCAATATTCACGGTTTCATACTGTTTTTTTGATATATCAAGACCGAGCCATGCCTTCCTCACATAAACTGGCATCTCAACACTTAGAACCGTCTGGAAATTGCTCACTGGCTGGGGATTATTGAATGTCCCTGGTGCACCCATCAGGTCCTCAATGGTGAATCTTTCCTGATTTATCTTTGTTGAAAATACATAGGCAGGGTTGTCTGTCCTCATAAATCTTTCTTCTATCCTTAACTGTGGCAGGAGATAACTCCTTGCAATAGAAATGTCCTGTTCAATTGCCTTTAAATTCATACTGCCTGCCCTGAGCTCCGGGTTGTCCTTGAGGGCTATCTCAATAGCCTCCTTGAGGCTGTATACCTTTTCCTCAGCCAGCAGGGGCCTGGAGGATAGAAGTAATAAGGCAATCAACATTACACCAAACAGTATATAAGCTGCAGGATAGGAAAAAATATTCATCTCAGTGCTTAATGCATATTGAGCAGATGTATGCGCTGTCACATCCTTTTTATCCTGAATCCTAAATCTTGAATCCTCTATCCCGTAT
>JBDOIG010000208.1:0-5236 GCA_041082235.1 Thermodesulfovibrionales bacterium
CTTCCCTTTCCTGCCTGGCATCATATAAGGCCTGAGTGGTACAGGGATGCTGGAAAGAGATTTCCCTTTCTTACACTTATATCAGGAAGGGGCTGTCCAAATAGATGTACCTTTTGCAGGGATACATCTGTAATGTATGGAAGGAGGCTCAGACTCAGGGCGCCTGAACAGGTGGTTGATGAGATAGAATATGACTATAAGCTTTTTCCATATATCAAAGAGATAATGTTTGAGACAGATACCTTTACTGCATCAGCAGCTCATGTAAGAGGGATATGTGAAGAGATATTAAAGAGAAATCTCAAGGTCACATGGAGCTGTAATGTTAGGGTGGATATGGACCTGACACTCCTTCCATTGATGAAGAGGGCAGGTTGCAGGATGCTTATGGTAGGTTATGAATTCGGCACACAGGAGGCACTTGAGGCAGTTAAGAAAGGCATAACACTTGAGCAGTCAAGGAGATTCACAGAAGAAGCAAGAAGATTTGGCTTCACAATACATGGGTGTTTTATGGTTGGTGCACCGGGGGAGGCAAGGGAGTCTGTGCTTGAGACTATAAAATTTGCAAAGTCCTTGCCCCTTGATACTGTGCAGTTTTCAGGCATCTGTCCATATCCTGGCACAGAGCTTTATATATGGGCTAAGGAGAATAATTATCTTCTTGCAAAAAACTGGACAGAGTGGGTCAATGAAGACCTTGAACAGGTAACACTTTTAAATTATCCACAGCTTTCAAAAAAGGAGATGGATGAGTTAATTGACAGAGGGCTCAGAGAGTTCTATCTCAGACCACGACAGATATTGAGGATGCTCTGGAATATGAGAAGCCCTGAGGATATAAAGAGAAAGCTTTACGGATTCAGGAGTTTTATAGATTATTTCTTTAAAAAGGGAGAAAAGGCACTATGAGGGTACTGCTCATTGAGCTAAAGGTGTGGAGATAGAAATCATGGGTTCAGAAGTTCTCTTGATTGAGCCACCTTCAATAAATACCTATGGTAATTTAAGGACACTAGGAAGTATTGGCTCGCTAAAAACAGATATGCGATGGCCTCCGCTTGATCTTCTTATTATTGGTGGACTTTTACGCAAACATGGGATTACAGTAAAAATATTAGATGCCAATTCCTTGAGGGTTTCCTTCGAGTATATCAGGCAAGTTGTTGAGAAAGAGAAGCCGAGGTTGGTTATTTTCACCACTTCAACACCTACATTTTATCAGGATCTAAGGACTGCTGATGCAGTAAAGAATGCATATAATGATACATTTATTGCTATTACAGGTACACATATAAATGCACGACCAGCAGAGGCGCTTGAGCTTAATAGAAATATTAATTTTGCCATTATAACGGATTCTGAATCGTCAATACTTGAATTGATAAATTCCAATTTTGATCCTGAAAATATTAAGGGTATTTCGTGGAGAAGGGATAAAGAGATTATTATAAATACGAGAGGGGAAGGTGAGAATCTTGATGCCCTTGGTTTTCCCGCGCATGATCTTATCCCACTTCACATTTATCGCGATCCCTTTACCAGAAAAAGGCCTATGACAGTAACCTATTCATCCAGGGGCTGCATAAATTATCCTCCATGCATTATGTGTTCTGCCTGTTTCTTTAATAAGCCGAGATATAGAAGTGTCGATCTTCTTATTGAAGAAATGAAATGGATAGAAGATTTAGGGGTAAGAGAGATTCGTTTTCCTTTCGAAAGTGGCTTTAATAATATAAAAATTGCGGATGAATTATTTGATAGGATGTTAAGAGAAAACATAAAACTTAGGTTTACTTGCAACGGTCGTGCAGATAGACTTCCATTAGATTTATTGAGGAAGATGAAAGCAGCTGGGTGTGTTGCTGTGAGCGTGGGTTGCGAATCAGCAGATCCGGAGATTTTAAAACTCGTAAATAAAAATGTAACACCTGAACTTGTAAAAGAGGCTGTTGAGAATATAAAAAGAGCAGGAATGGATGCACTTGTATATTTTATTTTTGGACTCCCTTTAGAGACAAAGGAGAGTATGAAAAAGACTTTAGAATTTGCAAAAACATTAAAAGCTGATCTGGTAACTTTTGGAATTGCCATCCCCCATCCCGGGACTTATTTTTATGAATATCTGAAGGAGAAAGGTTATCTATTAACTGAAAGATGGGATAAGTATGATCCTCTACTGCCACCTCCTTATACTTATCCTTCTTTATCATCTCAGGAAATTTATAGATTTGCAAGAAGAGCTTACAGATCTTATTATTTAAGACCTAGTTTTATAATAAAAAGATTTATGAAGCTTAATCTAAAAGAAGAATTTAAAAACTTTTTGGGATTTCTTAAAAGATATGTTGGATAAACTCTTATGAAAAAGATACTTTTCATCCATCCTTCCCGTAAGGTTCTTGGGAAAAAAGATAATATTTATACTAAAGAATCACTCGTTCCATCACTCGGTCTGGCGAGTATTGCTGCTTATTGCGCAAGGGAAGGTATTCTGCCTGAGATTATAGATCTTCGTCTGCCTCATAGAACAGTAAATGATATAATTAATTCTATTAGGAATAACAGGTATCCAATAGTTGGTATTACCGCTTTTACTTCAGAGATTACCGCTGCTGATATCATTGCCGGCAAGATAAAAAATATATTTCCTGATTTACCAATAGTAATAGGAGGACCACATGTTTCAATAATTCCATATGAAACTTTATTTGAATTTAAAAATTTTGATATTGCTGTTGTTGGTGAAGGCGAGAAAACAATTGTAGAGTTGTTAAGAATTTTTGATAATAATGAGTCATACAGGCTTCATGATATGAAGGGAATTGCTTTTAGGAAGGATAACGAGATTATAGTTAATTCTTCAGGAGAACTGATTGACGATATAAATTCTCTTCCTTTCCCTGGATGGAATTTCTTTGAGTTAAAGCAGTACGGAAATATTTTGCCTGTAAGTACTTCGCGCGGCTGTCCCTATGGCTGTTACTTTTGTACTCCTAAATATCTTGGCGCAAAAGTTAGGGTTAGAAGTTATGAGAATGTAGTAGAAGAGATCGAATGGATAGTGTATAAATTTGGTGTTAAGAGAATACAATTTGCAGATGCGACGTTTGCACTTTTAAAAAATGATGCGATGAGGCTTTGTGAAGAATTAATAAAGAGAGGTTTAAATAAGAGAATAAAATGGGATTGCGAAACAAGAGCTGATAGCATAACACCTGAACTCTTAAGATTAATGAAAAAAGCAGGATGTGAATGGGTGGCCTTTGGAGTGGAAACAGGAAATGAGAAGATATTAAGAGAAATAGTCCATAAAGGAGAAACAAAGGAACAGATCAGGAATGCTATAAGGTTGGCAAAAGACGCAGGTATTAAGGTCAGATGTTTTTTTATCATTGGTCACTATAGAGAGACCATAGAAACTATAAAAGACACCATAAATTTTGCTCTTGAGTTAAACCCTGATGCCCTTTCTTTTGGCTTGATGGTACCAAATCCTGGTTCAGAGATAAGACGATTAGCTGAAAACAAGGGTAGCGGACTGAGGATACTCCATAATAAATGGGAAGATTATCAGCAGTTTAATTATAGTTGTTTTGAGCTTGAAACTATCCCTCTGCATGAATTAAAAAGATGGCAGGCAAAGGCATATTTTACATTTTATCTTCATCATCCTTTTAAGGCTATGAGGCTTTTTATTGAAAGTTCTGCCTATAATTATAAACTAAAGGGATTGATTAAAATACCTTTTATATTGCTGAAGAACTTTTTATCTGTTCGCTCAAGAGGTTGACCTGGATTAAGAAATTTGTTTTATCTATTTAAAGTAGATAAATACTTTCGTGAATTGTGTTATAGCAGGAACAGCCCCATTTTGCAATCAAAGAATGAAGACACGCATATATGCATTTCTTGAATTTTATGTTACATATATCAAAAATAAAACGAGGATAGGATAAAATAAGCTTAGAGGCATGGATGACCTTAAGAATTTAATTCGGAGTGCTGGTGTGGCACTGAAGGTTTTAACAACAGGCCATGCAAGAAGTTTAAGAAGATATTGACAGATGTTAAGAGTCTCAATAGTCATACCTGTCTATAACAGGGCATCTCTAATAGGTCCTGTAATAGAGGCCTTGCTTGACCAGACCTATAAACCCTTTGAGATAATCATTGTTGATGATGGCTCCACTGACAATACTGAAAGGATTGTAAGCTCCTATCAAGTAAAATATATCTATCAGGAAAACAGAGGTCCTGCTGCAGCGAGAAACAGGGGATTTAGAGAATCAGGCGGTGATATTATTGCCTTTATAGATTCAGATTGCATTGCAAAAAAAGACTGGCTTGAGAATCTCATCAAGGGATTTGATTTTGCTGAGGTTGGAGCTGTTGCTGGCTCCTATGATATCGCAAATCCAGAAAGCCTTCTTTCAAGGCTCATACATGAAGAAATTAAATGGAGGCATTCAGGATTTAAAAGGTATATCCGTGCCTTTGGCTCCTATAATGTGGCAATAAGGAGAGAGGTTTTTGAAAAGGTGGGTGGATTCGATGAGACCTACAGGACAGCGAGCGGTGAGGATAATGACCTATCATACAGGATATTGAAGGCTGGCTATAAGATAAGATTCATGCCAGATGCCCTTGTTGCCCATTATCATACAGAGAATCTTTTTAAATATCTTAAAGAACAATACAGGCACGCCTTCTGGAGGATGAAACTCTATAAAGAACATCCTGATATGATAAGAGGTGATGACTATACAAAATTTAGAGATGCACTTGAAATATCTATCTCGGTCTTATCTATTTTTGCTATACCACTATTATTTACTAAATACTTGCTTGTTGAACTATTTTTCTTATGCCTACTTATCCTGATTTTATTACCACTTCCAGTTAAAATCACTTTAAAGAAAAAGGATATTACATACCTTTTGATGGTAATAATTTTTTCCCTGAGAGCCCTTATAAGAGCTGCAGGCATGGCTAAAGGGATAGCAAGATTCAATTTAAAAATTAGGGACCCCTAGTTAAAAATTAGGGCTGCCCCTAATATGAGAAGAGTCATTTAAGGAGTAACTACAGGAGTGTCTACTGGAGGTGGATAATCCTGAGGAAAGGCAGATTAGAGATAAAGATGCCGAGAATAGGTTGAGTCAGATAATCTCCCGATACAAGCGGAGACGAACATATGATGCTCTATGAATGTTCTGGGCTGACCAAAGTCTTC